>DATDBS010000077.1:0-22791 GCA_036524735.1 Propionibacteriaceae bacterium | reverse complement strand
CCGGCTGCACGAGGCGTGGCAGGCCGACCCGGCCGTCGAGAGCTACACGATGAGCGCCCTCGCCGGAGTCGGCTCGACCCGGTGAACGCCCGCCAGCGGATCGGCAGCGTCCTCGGCCTGATCCTGCTGATCGGCGTGGTGCTGCTGGTCAACCGGCTCGGGTCCACCCCGGACCCGGTCGCGGATCCGACGGTACGGTCCTCGGCTTCAGCTTCAGCCTCAGCCTCAGCCTCACGAACCGCCTCGACTTCGCGCACGACCGCGCCGTCGACGCGCGACCCCGACACCGGCCTACGCCTGGTCGACCTGGCCTCGCTGCCGAAGCAGGCCCAGCAGACGGTGGCCCTGATCCAGCGCGGCGGCCCGTACCCGTACGCCAAGGACGGGGCCACCTTCGGCAACCGAGAGCGGATCCTGCCGAACCAGCGCAGCGGCTACTACCGGGAGTACACCGTGATCACCCCGGGCGAGGGCGACCGCGGCGCCCGCCGGATCGTCACCGGAGACGCCGACCGCATCTTCTTCTACACTGCCGACCACTACGACTCGTTCGTCCGGATCCGGCCGTGACCCTGGACTCCGGCGTACACCGGCTGCTGGGCGACCCGGACAAGATCAGCGCCGCCCTCCGCGCTGACGGTTGGTGGGCAGTCGTCGTCCCGCCGAGCGCGAGCACCCACGAGTTCTGGGTTCACCTCGAGAACGCGCTGGCCCTGCCCGACTACTTCGGTCGCAATCTGGATGCGCTCTGGGACAGCCTCACCGATCTCGAGCTGCCGACCGCGTTGGTCCTGGCCGACTGGACCCGGTACGCCCGCGCCCGACCCGAGCGCTGGGCGGCCATCCTGGCCACCCTGACCGAGCGCGTCGAACAACTACCGGCCTTCGCCGTCGTCCTCGCCTGAGTCTCAGTCGACCGAGATCAGCGGTCCCGGCGTACGGCGGCGTCGGCCAGGCTGGTCAGCCCCTGCCGACCGAGGTCGGTGATCTCGGCGTCGGCCAGCGCAGCCAAGGCCCGGTCGTACCCATCGCTGATCATCTTCTCCACCGCATCCCGGGCGCCGGTGGTCTCCAGCACCTCCTGCAGCTGCTCGACGCCGTCGGCGTCCAGGTCCGGGTCACCGAGGTTGGCCACGAGGAGCTTGCGGTCGATATCACTGGCGTGGGCGTACGCGTGGGCCACCAGCACGGTGCGCTTGCCTTCGCGCAGGTCGTCGCCGGCCGGCTTCCCGGTCACCTGGGTGTCACCGAAGACCCCGAGCAGGTCGTCGCGGAACTGGAACGCCCGGCCGAGCGGGGAGCCGTACGCTCCGAGCGCGTAGTAGAGCTGGTCGTCGCCGCCGCCGAGCGCTGCACCGATCTGTGACGGCCGCTGGACGGTGTAGCGGGCGGACTTGTACTCCACGACCCGGCTCGCGTCGTCCATCGCCAGCTCGATCCCCGGCCGCAGCGACCCGATCGCCGGTGCTTCCTGACGCAGTGGGTGGGCCTGGGCGACGATGTCGAGGAACTGCCCGCAGGTCACCTCCGTGCGCATCGCCTCGACGATGGGCAGTGCCCGCTCGAGGGCGGAGTGCTCGAGTCCGGCGGCCTGCAGCATCTGCGCGGACCACATCACCAACAGGTCGCCGAGCAGGATCGCCCCGGCCCGACCGAACGCGGCCGAGTCCCCGAGCCAGCCCGAGTTGGCGTGCAGCGCCTCGAACTGGCGGTGGGCGGCCGGACGCCCGCGACGCAGGTCGGAGGAGTCCATCACGTCGTCGTGGACCAGCGCGCTCACGTGCAGCATGTCCAGACTCGCGGCGGCCGTGACGAGCTGTTTCAGGTCTTCGGGCCCGGGCACCCCGGCGGCCGCTACGTAACCCCAGGTGCAGAAAGCCGGCCGGACCCGCTTGCCGCCGCACAGCAGCTGACCGGCCATCAGGTGCACCGGGACGAGCTCGGGACCCATCGAGTCGAGTACGGAGGACTGCTCGGTCAAGAAGGCGCTGATCTCCACCGCGACCGCATCCCGGAAGGCCTGGGACAGCGGGTTCAGGGGATCGAGCACGTCGATGTCGTTGACCACATGGTGAGCCTACGGAAGAGGCCCGTGAACGGCACGCCTAGGGTTGGTGACATGCCGGGCCGATCTGATCAGCTGGGTCGCACCCGGGAACCGACCATCGCGGAGCTGCTGGAGCGCAGTGAGCGCCCGCTGTTCTCCTTCGAATTCTTCCCGCCGAAGGACGAATCCCAGCAGCGGCAGCTCTGGAAAGCCATCCGCGAGCTCGAGTCGCTCGGGCCGGACTTCGTCTCGGTCACCTACGGAGCCAGCGGCTCGACCCGGGACCGGACCATCGTGGCCACCGAGGCCATCGCCCTGCACACCACGATGCGTTCGATGGCCCACCTGACCTGCGCCAGCCAGAGCCGCGACCAGCTGCGCCGGGTGATCGGGTCGTACGCGGCCGCCGGGGTCCGGCACGTGCTGACCATCCGCGGTGACATGCCCGGCGGCCCGACCGTGCCGTGGGAGGCGCATCCCGAGGGGCTCGACAATGCGACCGAGCTGGTCGCCCTGGTTCGTGAGCTCGGCGACTTCTGCGTCGGCGTCGGTGCCTTCCCGGATCCGCATCCCGAGCACAGCGACCCGGATCTGGACGCCCGGATCCTGGTCGCGAAGGCGCAGGCGGGCGCCAGCTTCGCCATCACCCAGCTGTTCTTCACGGCGCAGACCTACTTCGACCTGGTCAATCGGGTCCGCGCGCTGGGTAGCGACATCCCCATCATCCCGGGGATCATGCCGATCACCAATGTCCGGCAGGTGCAGCGCTTCGCCGAGCTGTCGGGGGCGGCGTTGCCCACCGACGTCACCGAGCGGGTGGCCGAGGTCGCCGACGACGAGGACCAGGTCCGCCGGGTCGGCATCCAGCTCGGCGTGGAGCTGTCCGAGGCGTTGCTCGCGGGCGGCGCACCGGGTCTGCACTTCTATACGCAGAACCGGTCGCGGGCTACCCGAGAGATCTACGCCAGGCTGCACCAGCCGTCGCGTCGAGGGTGACCAGGCGCTGCGTCGGTCGCGTCAGCGCCACGTAGAGAGCACGTACGCCGCCGGGAGAGGTGGCCACGATCGCGTCCGGCTCGATGACCAGGACCCCGTCGTACTCCAGGCCTTTGGACTCCAGCGACGTGACCACGACGACCCGGTCGGCACCGACGAGGTCGGCGGCGTCGAGCCGTACGACGAGCTCGTTCTTGCCCCCGGGTGGGCAGATGACCCCGACGGTGCCCTCCACCTCGGCCAGGAGATCGCGGACGGCGTCGACCATGGTGGCGGCCACGCCGGACTGGCCGGCGACGAGCAGCTGCGGCTCCACCCCGGTGGACCGGACGGCGCGCGGCAGGTCGGCGTCCGGGTACGCCTGGACCACGATCTGGGCGGCCAGGTCGAACACCTCGGCCGGGCTGCGGTAGTTCGTGCTCATCCGGAACCGACGGATCGGCGCGCTCCCGACGATCTCGTCGACGGCACGGGTCGCCTCGGCGGTGTCGGGCCACGAGCTCTGCGCCGGGTCGCCGACGATGGTCCAACTGGCGCTGGCCCCCCGCCGCCGCAGCATCCGCCACTGCATCGGGGTGATGTCCTGCGCCTCGTCCACCAGGATGTGGGCGTAGGTCTGGTGCGGCAGCTCGAAGGGGTCGACCTCACGAACGCGGGCCAGCCGGTCAGCGGTGGTGACGACCTCGGAGACCTCGGAGTCGGAGTCCAGGAAGAGCGAGACCTCACGGTCCTCGTCCACCGGGACCGGCCCGAGCTGACTGACCAGCTCGTCCAGCAGCGCTCCGTCGGCGACGGTCCAGTCGATCCGGCCGGACGCGTCGGTGCCCGCGCGATAGCTGGCGCTGACGAGGTCGCACTCGGCGTTGGACAGCACGGAACCCGACAGCCGTACGGTCAGCGCCGGGTCGGCCAGCCGGGCCAGGGCGGCGGGGGCACTGAGGGCCGGCCACCAGGCCTGCAGGAACATCTTGAACGCAGCCAGGTCGGTGACCAGGTCGTCGAACTCGTCGCGCTCGAGCTCGAGGTCGGAGGGCCGGAGCCGCCAGACGGCTCCCAGCAAGGCCTTCTCGGCGGACTCGCGCCCGAGGTTGAGCTTGTGGTGGGTGAGGACCTCATTGCGGATCTGCTCCAGCACCCGGGCGGGCAGTACGAGCACGTTGCCCTTGACCATCACCCGCAGTTCCAGCGGCACCGCCTGCGGCGGCTCGCTGACCAGGCGACGGATCAGCTTGACCATCCGCAGGCTGCCCTTCACGGCCGCGGTCGGAGCGTCGTCGACCCGGTCCCCGGTGATCCGGACGACGTCAGAGGCCACGGCGCCGATCGAGCGCAACGTCACCGACTCCTCACCCAGGGAGGGCAGCACCCGCTCGATGTAGTTCATGAAGACCCGGCTCGGCCCGACGACGAGCACGCCGCCGGACTCGAAGCGGCGTCGGTTGGAGTAGAGCAGGTACGCCGCGCGGTGCAGGGCGACGACGGTCTTGCCGGTGCCGGGGCCACCGGAGATCATCGTGAAGCCCTGGTGCGGGGCGCGGATGGCCTCGTCCTGCTCGCTCTGGATCGTGGCCACGATGTCGCGCATCGTGTGACCCCGGGCCCGGCTGAGCGCGGCCATCAAGGCGCCCTCGCCGATCACGACGAGCTCGTCGGTGGCGTTCTCGCCGTCGAGCAGGTCGTCCTCGATGCCGATCACCCGCATGCCCTGGCAGCGCAACACGCGACGGCGCACGACCTCCATCGGGTTGGTCGGCGTGGCCCGGTAGAAGGGCTCCGCCGCCCGCGCCCGCCAGTCGATGACCAGTGGCTCGTAGTTGGCGTCCCGGACCCCGATCCGCCCGACGTAGCGAGTCTCCCCGTCGGTGCGGTCGAGGCGCCCGAAGACCAGGCCCTCGTGCTCGGCGTCCAGCACCGCAAGCCGCTTGGCGGCCTGGAACGCGAAGACGTCGCGCTCGTAGAGCCCCGTCCCGTCCTCCTCGCGGACGTAGGAGCCACGGTCGGAGTGGAACAGGGACCGACCGGCCGTCGCCACCTGCTGCGCCGACCGGGTGGCCTCGGTCAGCCGGGCGTAGACCAGGTCCACGTGCGCCTGCTCGACAGCCAGCTCCTGGTCCATCGCCGTAGACGCTGGGGTGGTGTGCGCCTGAGTCAAGAAGATTGATCCTTAGCCGAGAGGAAAACGAACAACTCACTATACGAGTGATTGCCGGCCCGCGGATGCGCTGATCAGATCGGCAGCTCGATGCTGTAGTCGAAACCTGCGGCCGTCTGCGCCACGATCCGGATGTCCTCGGTCATCACCCGGCTGCCCGGTCCGGCCGCCAGACGGGTCTCGGCCGTGAAGGCGCACCCCGCGCCGAGGACGATCCGGACGCTCAGCCCGGCGGCGCTGGTGATGGTGGCGGTGTTCCCCTGGACGAGCCGGGTCTGCCGCTCGCCACCCTCCAGCAGGTGCAGCAGGTCCACCGAGAACTCGTTGGCGACCAGGTGACCCGGCTGGGTCTGGGCGTACTGCACCCGGATCCGGTTGCCGTCCAGGCCGATGGTCTTGGTGAACGCCGCGCCCTCGTGCCAGACGACCCCGGGCTGGCCCGCACGCAACCGGATGAGGTCCTGCTCGCACGCGGCCGCCACGGTCTCCCAGCTGAGCAGGTCGTCGGCGGGCAGCTCAGCGACCGGGGTGGTCAGATACCTGCACACGGCCTGGGCCGCCGGTCCGGCGAGGCTGCCGGTGCAGTCGTACGCGTTCAGGTTGTCGGGGAGCCAGGTCGGGTTGGGACCGGCGTCGTTGCGCTGGTCGCGGTAGCTGCCGGCCCGCGGGGCCGCCTGGGTCACGTCGGTGGCCACGTAGGCGTGGTTGGGGGTGAAGACGGTGTTCTGCACCCGTTGCCCGTCACAGGCGACCTGGGGTGGCCCCACCTCCAGGAACTGGTACGCCTTGTTGGTCCCGCTGACCGAGACAGGCTGACCGCCGACCATCGTGAACAGCTGGGTGATGCGACCGCCGTTGCGATCGATCACGCAGAGGGCCTGACGGTTGTAGAGCACCACGTTGGCCAGGTTGTCGCGGTCCCAGTAGAGCCCGTGCCCACCCGGGTCGGCACCGGTCCACCACGCGTCGGCACTGTGTGCGCTGCGGAGTGCGGCCAGCAACGGCCCGCTGCGGGCGTCCCCCACCGTGGCGTGGTCGAGGACGAAGTTGCCCGGCTGCCCACCCTGAGCAGCCCAGCGGGCCCAGATCGAGGCGTTCAGGTAGACCCAGGCGTTCCGCTGCTGCAGGCTCTCGCTGATCACGAAGTCCTCGGGCTCCCACTTGAACGGGTTGTCCAGCGGACGGGGTGGGTCTCGCCGCTCCAGTGGCTCCTTCGACCACATCGACTCGTGCGTGCAGGACAGGTAATAGGTCCAGGCGATGTCGTAGAGCTTGTTGCGCAGGGCCGGATCCCAACCGATCAGGGCGGACTCGAGCGTGTCGCTCATCACGCCCAGCGTCGTACCGAGCCACGGTGAGACCGTCTCCCGCCAGGCCTTCACCCAGGAGTCGAAGTGCAGCGCGGGGTCACCCGGGAACCGGCGGGTGGCGGCGCCGCCCGGGTCCATGGTGGCGTCGATCGCGCTGCTGACCGTCAACGGGTCGGCCCGTCCGAAGGTCGCGGAGAAGCCCGGGTCGTCCGGAGTGCAGGCGCGCACCCAGGGATGGGCGCGCAGCCAGCACAGAGCGGACAGGAAGGCGTTGGCGTACGACTTGCGGTCGCGGTAGTTGCCGTCGAACCAGCCGTTGCCGGCCAGGTGGTCGATGTCGTCACCGAAGCAGTAGAGCTTGGGGGGTAGCGACCGGTCGCTGACCCGGTCCTCGTGCAGTGCGCGCAGGAACATCCGCCGGAGCTCGTAGTCGAGCTGTCCTCGCGGCACCTCGTCGTCGGAGCCAGCCACCAGCTTGTCGCGCACCCGGTCCTCGATCAGCAGCAGCTTCAGCCCGGTGGTCGAGTCGGTCCACAGGTAGTTGCCGTGCTCCTTCGTGTTCGGCTCGTTCGGGGCCGGCTCGTCCCCGAAGTAGAGCTTCTCCTCGGATCCGACCCGGTGCGCAACGGTCGAGCGATCGAGCACGATGGCGTCGACCAGTTCGGCGCTCTGCAAGGCGGCGTACGACGTCAGCTCCGCCGGCTTGGCGGCGTAGATCCGCGAGTCCGGGAAGTAGATCCCGTTCGTGGTCGCCGGCACTCCGGCATGGGCCAGCACGTCGCGGATCAGCTGGTCGGCGCGGGCGATCTCCTCGACGTTGGTCTCGGACTGGTAGCAGTAGTTCCGGTGAGCCCCGGTGCCCGCGTTGGCGACCGAGATCACGCCGTCGGCCACCGCCTGGGTCAGCTCGGTGAACAAGGCTTTCGGCAGGCTGTGCTTCAACAGCAGCAGGGCACCGGCGTTGAAGGCCCAGACCGCGTCCACGCCGTAGTGACGCTGGGAGGTCAAGACGTAGCGGTAGCCGTCGGCCACCGCGTTCTCGGTCGTCTCGGGCCGCCCGCTGAACAGGGCCTGTTCGTCGGAGTAGGCGACCTGGGCGAAGTTGCGAGGTGGTTGGTAGCCCGCGATCGGCTCGACGAAGAGGTCGTTCAGACCCTGGATGGCGTACGCGATGAGCATCAGACCCACCGGTCGCGCCGTTTTCGCGGCCGGGTTGATCGGAACCACGATCGGGTCCGGGACGGCACTGTCGGTGCGGGTGGTGACCGTCACGTTGGCCAGCGGCAGCCCGGTGCTGCGCCGCGTGAGCAGGATCGAGTCGGTGCTGCGGTCCACCCGGACGCCGACGAAGGTCGGATCCACCGGGCCCGGCCCGATCGGGTGGCCCGCGCTGGCGTCGAAGGTCTGAGCGTCCAACGCGACGCTGACCGGGACGATGTTGCGGGCGGGCGCGCGCCGGCGTACCCGGTTGCTGGTCTGCAGCAGGTCGAGCCGGACGTGCTCGAAACCGTCCCGGACGGCGTGCATGAGCACCCACCACTGGTCCTCGGACCCCTCGATCAATCGGGTACTGACCACGTCGGCCACCCCGAGGTCCGGATCGACGAGCCAGAGCCCCGCCCAGTCGGACCGAGCGCGCAGCTCGGTGCGGGCGATCTTGGCGGTGGCCTGGAACCGGACCAGACCACCCGCCGGGAGCCCCTTGACCACGACCTCGAAATAACGCTGCTTGGGGTAGCGGAGCGGGTCATCGGCCTGCCGGGCGAGGTGGTTCCGCACGTCCGCGAGGCCACGGGTGGCCTCGAGCCAGTCGTGCGCCTGGTTGGCGTCGTTGGCCAGGGTGTCGCGGTGGGCGAGCTCGGCCTGCGTCAGCTCGGTCTGTCGCACGGACCCCGCCGCGACCGGCGACCAGGCGCCGAGCTGGGCCACCTCGGCCGTGGCGCTCAGCTCGACCGCGAACGGCAGCTCGGTCCAGACCCCGACCACGAACGTGGCCTCGAACGGGCCCGCGGGGGTTCGGCGGATCCACGGTTGGGTCTCGAGGTCGGCGGCGGTCCAGCAGGTCAGCGCGGTCATTTCGTCCTCAGGTCCTCGGGGCCGGTCGCGCCCCGGAGTCCATGAGTCGGCCCGGACAGCGCTGATACAACGCGGACAGCACAAAATAGGGGTTCGTCCAGAGTCGATCAGGACTAAGGTCAACCCTAGTAGGGATAGGGGCGTCATGACCGACCAGTTGTGTCTCACCGTCTTGGGGCCGATGGAGGCCACCATCGGAGACGAGCGGATCGCCCTCGGGGGTCCACGGCAGCGTGCGCTGCTGGCGGTGCTGGTGGCTGCCTACCCAGCCTCGGTCTCGTTGGAACGACTCGCCGACGCCGTGTGGGACGGAGACCCCCCAGCCACCCATCAGGCCACGCTGCACGCCTACGCCTCTCGGATCCGTAAGCTGGTCAGCCCCGCCGTGGCTCTGGTCTGTGACCCGCAGGGGTACCGGCTCGTGCTGCATGCCGCGACGATCGACGCCGGGTCGTTCTCGATCGCGGTCGCGCGGGCCCAGCAGGAGCTCGCGGAGGGCCGACTGAGCGAGGTCATCGAGCTGCTGCAGCCCGCTCTGGCGCTCTGGCGCTCGGCGTCGGTCCTCGACCCCTGGGAGAACGAGCCCTGGGCCCGGGACTACGCCGCCGGCCTGACCGAGCAGCGGTTGGTCGGCGCCGAGATCCTGGCGGAGGCCCACCTGCAGCTGGATCAGCCACGGGCTGCGGTCGCCGACCTCGAGGCCCTCGTCGCCCAGCGGCCGTACGCGGAGTCGACGGCCAGGTTGTTGATGGTCGCGCTCTACCGGGACCACCGGCAGGCGGAGGCCCTCCGGTTGTTCGACCGGTGTCGCCACGCGCTGTCCGCCGAGCTGGGGATCGACCCGTCCGCGGCGTTGCAGAAGACGCATCAACAGATCCTGACCCATCACCCGCTGTTGGACTGGCACCCGGCGGCCACCGCCGTCGCTCCGCGCATCCTGCCGCCGCGCCCCCGTTTGGTCGTCGGCCGTGACCAGACCATGGCCCAGGTCGAACGGCAGCTGGCCGAGTCCGGGACGGTCACCCTCTACGGGTTGCCCGGTTCGGGCAAGACCACGGTCGCCGCCGAGATCGCCCACGAGCATCCCGGTCTGGTCTGCTGGGTGCCGGCCGAGGACAGGGCCGGGGTGCTGAACGCTTTCGCCGAGCTGGCCTCGCGGCTCGGCGTACCGGCGGGTCTGGCCGAGTCCGAGCTGCTGGAGTCGCTGTGGACCCGGCTCGGGGCGCTGGACGACTGGCTGCTCGTGTTCGACAACGCCGAGCACCCCGACACGGTCCGACGGTTCGTCCCGCCGGTGCGCAACGGCCAGCTCATCATCACCTCGCGCAGTCCCGCGTGGTCCGCCCTCGGGGGGACGATCAAGATCGGGCCGCTCGACGACGCGGCGGCGCTGGCCTTCGTACGCCGACGTACCGGTCGTGAGGAGGACGGGTCCTCGCTGGCCGAGGCGATGGGCAAGCTGCCGCTCGCGCTGGAACAGGCCTGCTCCTACATCGACGAGACGGGGATGACCCTCGCCCAGTACCTGCAGATCCTGGCCCGCCGACGGACAGAGCTCCTCTCCCGTGGGGCTCCCGCCGCCCACCCGCATCCGGTGACCACGACCTGGGAGCTGGTCTTCGAAGACGTACGCCGACGTTCCGACCTCGCCGCGGAGATCCTCGAGGTCTCGGCCTACCTGTCCGCGGAGGGGCTGCCGCTGTCCATGCTCGAGATGGCCGTCGACGTCGGCGGGGACGAGCTGCGGTTGGCCGACGCCCTGGCCGAGCTGCTGCGTTTCTCGATCGTCGACCGCAGTGAGTCGTCACTGCGCGTGCACCGACTCGTCCAGTCGGTCGTCCGCTCCCAGCTCTCACCGGCAGATCGGCACCTGCGGGCGGCGGCGGCGTTGCGCAGCCTGCAGTCCAGCGCCCCGTCAGGCCCCGTGGTGCCGGACTCATGGCCCGCCTGGTCGCTCGTCACCCCTCACGTGCTCGCGTTCCTGCGGGCCGCCGTCGACAGCGACGTGCTCCCGGACGGCACTGTTCACCTCGCCCTGCGCTGCTACCGCTACCTGCGGGCCCGGTCGGCGCTGGATTCCGCGCACGACCTGCTCGACCTGGTGATCGCGCTGGTCGAGTCCGTCCGAGGTCGGGTGCCCGTCCTGGGTGAGCTGCACGCGGACCGGGCCGACCTGCTGGATGCCGAGGGATCGCTGGCCGAGGCCCGGGTCGAGCTGGAGCAGGCGCTGGCCATCTTCGAGGAGAACGCGGACAGCGTCCCCGAGGTGACCATGGCCCGCACCTGGGCCCGACTGGCGCATGCGTTGAACTGCTCCGACGAGCCAGCCTCATCGGCCGACCACTACCGCCGGGCCCTGACGTTGCTGCGCAGCTGCGGTGGCGAGCCGGAGGAGGTGACCAACGCCTTGATCGGGCTGGGTTACGCCTGCTGGGCCCAGCAGGACTACTGGGCGGCCGAGGAGCACCTGCGGGCGGCGCTCACCGTGTTGGACGAGCAGGGCTGGACCCGGCACCCGCTGCACGCGGATGCGGTCAGTGGGCTGGGCATGATGCTGCACGAGCAGGGCCGGCTCGCCGAGGCGCAGACCCTCCAGCTCGCCGCTCTTGGCGAGATGATCGAGGTGCACGGCGCCGTCGACCACCCGGCGATCGCGTACACCTACGACAAGTTGGGTTACGTCGAGGGCCTGCTCGGCGACCACCCGGCCTCGATGGAGCACCACGGCAAGGCCGTCGAGATCCTGCAGCGGCTGTTCGGCCTCGACGACGCCCGACTGGCCATGATGATCTCGAACCTGGGCAGTGCCCAGCTCGCCTGCGGCGACGTCAGCGCCGCCGTGGCCAGCCAACAACGGGCCTACGCGATCCTGCTCGAGCACTACGGCAGCGCTCACCGCGACACCCGGCTGGTCGCCGCGCGCGCCCAGGACCTGTTGGTCTGCATCGCCTGAGCGACCTGACGAGTCCCTTGCAAGGACTCTGCTAGATCCGTGCAAGGCGCGAACCTCACCTTGGGATCAGCGGCATAGAGCCGCTGTTGACCGACAGGGGTTCGCATGCGTCACGTGGGGCAGTTCGGGGATCAGGACCGCGAGATCACGCAGGACTCCACGGGTCAAGGGCCCGTAGTCGGACCTCTTGCCACGTTCAGCCTCGGGCACTAGTCCAGTCGGTCGTGGCAGGCGTACGAGGCCAACGCCCCGGACAACAAGACCTGTGACGGACCGGGTCCTGCGGGGGAGAACGGCCCGGCGGTGTAGAGCCCGCCGATGTCGGAGCTGATCGGCGGCCGGCGTTGTCGGCTCGCGAAGCCGCGCCAGGTCACGCCGTACGCCTCGTCTGCGGAGGTTCGCGTGAAGTCGTGGACCGTGTGCACGGTCTGATCCCCGGCCGGGCGGCGCCAGCTGATCGTCGGTCGACCCTCGGCCGTGAGCGTCGTGGTCTGACTGACCGTGGTGGTCGGCTCGGGACGCAGTTCGTGGCTGACGAGCGGGGTGGGGGCCGGCTCGAGTCGGCGGAGGCGCCGCCGGGTGGGCCGACCGTGGGATCGCGGGAGCAGCGCGGCGAAGGTCCAGGGGTCGACGGTGCTGATCACGGCGGCGGCGTTGTGCCGACCTTCGGGGGTTTCGATCCCGGTCGCACGGCCGGCGCGGTCCACGGTGATGAGGCTGACCGGGCGGTTCAGGTGGACGGTGACCTTGCGCAGCTTCAGTCGAGCCGCCAGAGCGTCGACCAGGACCGACGACCGACCGGTATCACCATCCGCTGCCTTGAGGGGTTCAAGGTGCCAGGCGCCGAAGGTGCGGAGCGCCGAGAGCTCGACCGCGGCCAGGGCGGGGGTCTGCTCGGGCTCGGATCCCTGCGCGTACGCCACGCTGCGGACCAGCGCGCGCAGCCGGGGATGGTCCAACGAGTTCGCCAGGTCGGCGACGGTGCGCCGAGCCAGCAGCCCGTCGCGCACCGGCCTGCTCAGCCGTGCGTCCGCCGGGAGCTCCAGCTCCAGACCGAGCGGCCGGAGGGTCTGCCAGACGTCGTCGAGCCGGTCGAGGAGGTCCCGCCAGCGACCGGCGACCGGTTCGCCGTACGCCGCCGTGAGACTGCGGAACTGCTCGCCCCGGTCCGTCGGCAGGGTCAGCTCGGAGCCATCGGCGAAGACCACCCTGACCGGCTCCGCCGGCACCAGCGCGTAACCGTTGCGGGCCAGCTCGGCCTCGAGGGGGCGGCCGCTCTTGCGGAACAGGTCGCGCCACGGGGCGGGGAACCCGAGCACCGACGGAGCCTTGTCGACGACCACCCCGGACGATCCGAGCTCGTAGGGGGCCCAGCGGCCGCCGAGCCGGTCACCGGCCTCGTACAGCTCGACCTGGTGGCCGACCTTGGCCAACCGGGCTGCGGCGGCCATCCCCGCCAGTCCGCCGCCGATGACGATGATCGGGTCGGTCTGCGGCGGCATGCCTCGAGGGTAGGGGAGGCTGAGGACATGAACGCGCCCCCGCCTCCGCCGTCGGTCTCGATCACCTACTGCACGCAGTGCCGCTGGCTGCTGCGGGCGACCTGGGTCGCCAGCGAGCTGCTGACCACCTTCACCACCGACCTCGCCGAGGTCGTCCTGCGCCCCGGGGTCGGCGGGGTCTTCCAGGTCGCGGTGGACGGCGAGATCATCTGGGACCGCAAGTCCGACGGCGGCTTTCCGGAGGTCGGCCCGCTGAAGCGGCGCATCCGTGACCTCATCGCTCCCGGTCGCGACCTGGGCCACACCGATCGTGCGGCGGTCCGGGAGGATTCGTAGGCTCAGGTCATGACTGATCTGGAGCCGGTTGACGAATCCTGGACCCGCGCCCTGTGCGTGGTCGCCCACCCCGACGACCTGGAGTTCGGTGCCGCGGCCGCGGTGGCGCGCTGGACCGACCAGGGCAAGACCGTGGTCTACGCCATGGTCACCAGCGGCGAGGCGGGAATCGACGGACTGCCCCCGTTGGAGAGCAAGCGGGTACGCGAGGCCGAGCAGGTCGCCTCCGCCAAGATCGTCGGCGTCGAGATCGTCGAGTTCCTGGGCCTGGCCGACGGGATCCTGGAGTACGGCGTACCGCTGCGTCAGGCCATCTGCGCCTCGATCCGTCGGCACCGGCCCGACATCGTCATCACCAACAACTTCCGACCGACCTGGGGCGGCGCAAGCCTCAACCAGGCCGACCACATCGCGACCGGGATGGCCACCCTGGACGCCGTCCGCGACGCCGCGAACCGGTGGGTGTTCAACGACCAGCTGGTCGCGGGTCTAGAGCCGTGGGCCCGGGTGCGCCAGGTCTGGGTGGCCAGCTCGCCCGACAGCACCCACGGGGTCGACACCACGGCGACCTTCGACCGCGGGGTGGCTTCGTTGGCCGCGCACGAGGCGTACATCGAAGGCCTCGGCTGGACCGACTTCGACCCCGCCGAATTCCTGGAGGGTGCGGCGCGACAGGTGGGCACCCGGCTCGGGGTGCCGCGAGCGACGTCGTTCGAGGTCTTCGACATGGGGTGGGGAGAGTAGTGGACATCGCGTCCGACCCGGTGTACGTTGATCGTAGTTCGAACACGCGTTCGATATAGGCACTTGGGAAGGGCCACCGTCCAACGCGTGTCGACGTTGGCGCTGTGTTCGCGGCACGCGCTTCAGGCTTGCCCCGGCACGGACGGATCTCGACCCCCGTCGGTGCCGGGGCCGCCAACCCTCTGGGTCGACTGGAACACCGGATGACGACCCGAGGGGAAACGCACGCTCATGGCCTCGCCCCGATTCCAGCTCGATCTGCAGCGGGCCCGCACCGCCGTGGTCGAAGCCGAGCTCACCCATCGACCCAGTGACCGGTTCCTGGCCGCGCATCTCGCGGCCCTCCGGGTGGCGGCCATCGTGCTGGTCTCGCGCAGTCATCCCGCGGTGGCTCAGCGGCGCAGTCGTCCCCGCAACGCCTGGCGGGTGGTGGCCGAGGTCGCCCCGGAGTTCGCCGAGTGGGCCGCCTTCTTCGCCGCCACCGAGGCCAAGCGCGACGCCGTACGAGCGGGAGCGATCTCCATCGTGAGTGCCCGCGAGGCCGACGACCTGGTGCGCGACGCCCAGGCTTTCCTCGCCCTCGTCGAGCGGGCGGTGAGTCATCGTGTCGAGCCCGGGGACACTAGGCTCGAGCGAGGTTGACTCGCTGCACCGGCGGCGGACCGGTCCAGGTGAGGAGACGGGCATGGCGGAGTCCCGACGCCGGAGATCGGTCTCGCAGACCTTTCTGCTCGACCTGCTCGACCGCCAGCTGGCGCAGCTGGCGCTCGGTGAGTCCAGGCCGCTGGACGTCGTCGACGTCGGCGGCGGCACCGGTGGGGTAGCCATCTCGCTGGCCGCCCAGGGCCACCGCATCACCGTGGTCGACCCCAGCCCGGACGCGCTCGCCTCCTTGGAGCGGCGGACCGCCGAGGCAGGCTTGAGTGGCCAGATCGTCGGGCGCCAGGGTGACGCCGCGGACCTGGAGGACATCCTCGGGCAGCGCTCCGTCGACGTCGTCGTCTGCCACCGGGTGCTGGAGGTGGTCGATTCGCCCCTCGTCGCGTTGCAGGCCATGGCTCGGGTGCTCCGGCCCGGAGGGGTGCTCAGCCTGCTGGTCTCCCAACGTCACTCGGTCGTCTTGACCCAGGCGTTGGCCGGTCACATCGCCCTGGCCCGCACCACCTACGCCGACACCACCCGCTTCGACCACGACCGGGTGATCGCGCTGGCGGAGCGGGCCCGCTTCACCGTGCTCGCGAGCCACGGCATCGGTGCCGTCGCCGACCACGTACCCGAGTCCCTGGTCGAGTCCGAGCCCGGTAGCTACGCCCAGCTGGTCGCGCTGGAGGCCGAGATCAGCCAGGATCCCGCTTTCCGAGCCGTGGCCCCGCACGTCCACGTCTTCGCGCAGGTGGGTCGGCTGCCCTAGGCGGTGTCCGAGCCTGCGGCTAGTATCGAACACGAGTTCGATATGGAGGCCGGTGTGGGGCAACGCATCATCATGCACGTCGACATGGACGCTTTCTACGCCTCCGTGGAGCTGCGTCGTCGCCCTGAGCTGCGGGGCACCCCCGTGATCGTCGGGGGGTCGCCGCGCGGGGTCGTGCTGTCGGCGACGTACGAGGCTCGCGCTCTGGGTGTGCGCTCCGGGATGGCCTCGAGCCAGGCGCGTCGGCTGGCGCCCAAGGCGACCTTCATCTCGCCTGAGTTCAGTGGCTATTCAGCCGTCTCCAAGGCGATCGTCGAGGTGTTCGACTCCGTGACGCCGGTGGTCGAATCGGCCTCCATCGACGAGGCTTTCCTCGACCTGACCGGATCGGTGGCCATGTTCGGGTCGGCCCGGTCGATCGGAGAGCACGTCCGCGCGGTGGTGGCCGACGAGCAGCAGATCACCTGCTCGGTGGGGATCGGACCCACCAAGTTCGTGGCCAAGATGGCTTCGCGGGCCGCCAAACCGGATGGGCTCGTCGAGGTGGAGCCCGACGAGGTTGCGAGCTTCCTGGACCCGTTGCCGGTGGAGGCGATGTGGGGCGTCGGGCAGCCGACGGCCGAAAAGCTGCACCGGATCGGGGTCTTCACGGTCGGGGAGCTCGCGCAGACCCCCCGGGACACGTTGCGGGGCGCGTTCGGGCCCCACGCCGGGGGGATGCTGGTCGAGCTCGCACGGGGCCGGGACTTCCGGCGGGTCACGCCGCACGAGCCCGAACACAGCGTCGGTTCGCAGCAGACCTTCGGCCGCGACCTCGACGACCCGGACCTGGTGAAGCGGGAGCTGCTGCGGATGGCGGACCGGACGGCCGGCCGGATGCGCAAGCAGGGGATGCTGGGCCGGACGATCTCGATCTCGGTGCGGTTCGCCGACTTCCGTGAACTCACCAGGTCGGCGACCATGAGCTCACCCACCGACGTGACCGAAGAGATCTACGTGGCCGCCGTGGCCCTGTACGACCGGCTCGGGCTGGACCGGGCCCGGGTGCGACGGGTGGGCGTACGGATGGAGGGTCTCGTCGAGCGACACCGGGCCTACCGGCAGCCCCAGCTGACCGACCCCGAACGGGGTTGGCGCGAGGCGGATCAGGCGGTGGATGCGGCCGTCGGGAGGTTCGGTCCGGCGGCGGTCCAGCGGGCTGCGCTGACCCGTCGTTCGTAACGGTTACACACAGGTTGGGCGAATTCTCGGATTGGGTTTCCCGCGGCCCGACGGCCACCTAAACTAATTGACGATCGGCCATTCTGGACGAACGGCATGATGCGAGCGGCTCACCGCGATGGGTGCGCGCGTATGATGACGGCACGCGCACAACGAGACGGTGGGAGGTGGCCAATGGCCCTCTCAGATGAGGAGCAGCGGCTTCTCGAGCAGATGGAGGCCGCTCTCGCGGCTGAGGACCCCAAGCTGGTGAACGCCCTGCGGGGCACCGGCGTCCGGCGCGTGCATCGGCGCCGAGCGGCGATCGCCGGAGTCGGGTTCTTCGCCGGGTTGGCGCTCTTGATCGCCGGCATCTCGACGAACCCGTTCGTCAGCGTGGTGGGCTTCGTGTTCATGGTCGCTGCCTCGGTCATCGCGATCTACTCCTGGCAGCACGTCGGGGGCAGCCCGGAGATGGGCCGCGGCCGTGATCGGGCCCCGTCTGCGCAGGGCTCGCGTTCGAACGACAGCTTCATGGACAAGATGGAAGAGCGCTGGCGCAAGCGCCGCGACGAAGGTTTCTGAGCCCTCAGCTCCTGCTCCACCCCAACGCGTCTGCTCTTTCGAGCAGGCGCGTTGTTGTGCGTCGAGGGCCTCGAACTCAGCCCGCGTCCCGCGGCGTACGCCTCAGCACGGACCGCGGGAGCATGAAGACCAACGCCTTGCGGATCGGCCCGGACGGGGCGGCGATACCGCGGCGTACGTCGGCGGTGATCTGATTCAGGTCTTCGGTAGACCGGTCGTCGCCGAGGGTACGGGCGTACCGCGCACGTTCGACCAGGGTGGCGACCTGACCCATCGACTGCGACTCGTCCGGCTCGAGGCGGTCACCGATCTCGACCCCGATGCTGTGGGGTGAGCCCTCCGGCCAGGACCCGCCGTAGTCCAGCACGGTGTCCCGGATCTCGGCCCAAGCGGCCTCGACCTGAGCGTCGGGCATGGCGTCGCCGCTGAAGCGGGCGTTGCGACGGCGGACGCGGATGGTCGCCGGCGCGGCCAGGATAAGCAGGACGAGGAGTGCGCCTGCGCTGCCGAGCAGGGTCTTGCCCCACGGGAACCCGGCCGAGGTGTCCTGGGTCGGGGTCTGTTCGGTGGGGACCGTGTTCGGGTCGGTGGTGGGAGCAGTCGCCGATGGCGTCGGCGTGGCACTGGGACGGGCGGACGGCGAGTTCTCGTCGTCGGTGGCGTTCGGCACCGTCCAGGCCGGCGCGCTGCCGGTGACGCTGGCGGGCGTCGGCTCGAAGCGGACCCAGCCGTAACCCGCGAAGTAGAGCTCCGGCCAGGCGTGCATGTCGCGAATGCTGACCCGCCAGCTGTCGCCATCGCGGGAACCGGGCAGGAAACCCACCGACACCCGGGACGGGATACCGGCGACCCGGGCCATCATGGCCATCGAGGACGCGAACTGCTCGCAGTAGCCGGTCCGGTCGCGGATCAGGAAATTCTCCAGCGCCTCGTACCCACTGCCCGGCAACCGCTCGGTGCTGTAGGTGAACTCGCTGCTACGCAGGTACGCCTGGATGGCGGCGGCCTTCGCGGCCGGCGTACGCGCGTCCTTGATCACCGACTCGGTCAGGTCCACCAGGGTCTGCGGCAGGTCCGACGGGATGGCCGCAGTGGTGGACGCGTCCGTCGGGGTGCCCGCAGCGGCGGAGTCGAGCGCCTCGGCGGTCGGCGCGATGTCGACGCTCTCCACGGTGTAGGTCAGGTTGCGCAGATCCTGAGCCTCGTTGCTCGCGTTGACCACGACCAGGGAGTTGGCGTCGTAGCGCCAGTCACCGGCGGCCTGGAAGCTGCGCGGGGCGTACGGGAGCGGCAGGTACTGAGAGCCGAAGTCGAGCACGCTGATGGTCGTCTTGCGGCGTTGGTCGGGCTCGTTGCCCAGGCCCGGGATCGCGGGCAGGTTGTCCCCGGAGTTCAGTCGGATCTGGACGCTGGTCCAGCCCGCCGCGCTCAACTGGGGGAGTGTGGCCAGCCGTAGGTAGACCCCGCCCGGCGCGTCGGACTGGTACTCGATGACCTGCTTGTCGTTCGGCTGATTCAGGTTGCGGCGCAGGTCCAGGGTCGGATCGGTCAGCTGCAGCGGGCCGTTCCCCCCCGACCCGTTGCCCAGCCCGAAGCCCGGGATCATCAGGGTGGGAAGGGCCAGCCCGAGTACGAGGGCCCCCACCACGGCGGGCGCAGCGAGGATGCCGGCGGCCCGCCAGACCACCGGAGCCGCCTGTCCGAGACCTTCGGCGGAGTCCCGGGACAGCCCGCGGGTCCACCGTGCGGTGGTGTTCAGGCCTTCGGCGACCAGGATGGCCAGGTAGCCGACTGCGATGCACAAGAAGCTGAGCACGCCCGTGTCCGTGCCCAGGCCCAGCGCAGGCACCAGGAACAGCGTGGCCGGCGGGGCGATCGCCCACGCGGGTCGGCCGATGCCTTCGACCAACAGGTCGGTCATCACCATGATCAGCCCGATCACGGTCACGAAGATCAGGGTCACCCCGTCGTTCGGGTCCATCGGTGAAGCCTGGGTCCGCATGTGCTCGATCCCGGCCGACCACAACGACGGGTAGTGGTCGTACCAGGGCTCGCCGACGCCCGGCATGCTCAGGCTGACGACCAGCGAGAAGACGAGCACGAGGAGCAGCTGGGCCGAGATCACCGTGCCGTTGCCGAGCCGTGCGCGTCGCAGACCGATCGTCATGCCACCGACCAGGAGGACCAGCAGCGCAGCGAGTCCGAGGAAGCCCAGGTCGGAGGTCAGTGGGGTCACCGTCAACGAAGCCAGCAGAACCGCGACGATGATCGCCAGCCCGCTTCGGTCACTGGATCGCATCACGCCACCGCCGTCATCTGCTCGAGGTTCGACCAGGCGTCCGCCACGCTCATGCCGCGCGGCACCTCGACGACGCGCCACTGGTTCTCCTGCAGGATGCGCAGAGCGAGGTCGTGTTGCTCGCGAACGGAGTCAGCAGCGGGCTGGTCGGCGAACGTGTCCACGTCGAGGACCAGGGCGAGACCCTGGGCCCGGTGCCGGCGGACGCGCAGCAGGGCTTGGGCGTCGTCGGCGTCCATCCGCCCCATCACGGCAACCACGAGCTGTCCGGCGCGGTCGACCACTGACGACTCGACCGCGTAGTGAAGGGTGGTGGCCGCGCGCGCCTTGAGCTCGGTCAGGCGAAGGGTCACCAGCTCGGCCGAGGCCGAGCTGTGCTGGCCCATCGTGCCGCTGATGTGCAGCGGGCCGTCGGCCTCGTAGATCTCGATCCCGAACCCGTCGTCGAGGAAGTGGATGCCGATCGACGCAGCCGCCGAGATCGCCCACTCGATCGAGTTCTGCATCCCACGCCCGGCGTGCGCCTGAGCGCGGGAGTCCAAGACGATGCTGGCGCTGGGGTCCCAGGCCTGCTCCTCCCGGCGCACCATGATCTCGCCCCGACGGGCGGTCGAGCGCCAGTGGATCCGCCGGACGTCGTCGCCTTGGCGGTACTCGCGGACCAAGGCGTCGTCCTGGCCGACGACCCCGATCCGGTGCGGTCGGGCTTCACCGGTGCTCCCGCCGCCGCCGGCCGTCCGGATCAGCGGCAACGGCACGATGTTGGGCGTCACCATCACCTCGCTGGTGGCCAGGAACTGACGGTCGAGCTGAACCAGCCCGAACGGGTCGGTGGTGCGGACCCGTAGGGGCCCGGTGGAGAAACGACCGCGGACGCGACCCAGCAGCGGGTACTCGACGACGCGGCGCCAGCGGATGCCGGGCTTGTCGACCAGGAACCGCGGCCGGCTGCCGAGCTCACGGGGGACCGTGTCCTCCAGCATCAAGATCGCGGCCGGTAGGCGCCCGTCCTGACCGAGGGTGATCTGCCCACGCATCGGAGATCCGAGCGGGACCTGAGCCGGTTCGACGCTGCGCTCGCACGACATCTTGAGGCGGGCCCGGGCGACCACGATGCCGGCGACGACCGGCAGGGCGACCAGGAGCAGTCCGATGCGCATCACGTCCCGCTGACCTGCGAACATCGCCACCACGACGATGGCGATACCCCCGAGGACGAAGACCCGGCCGCGAGCGGTCAGCAACCGCCACAGACGCCTCATCCGCGGCGGTCGGGGATGTGGACGGACTGCACCGCCTGGGAGATGATCTCGGTCACCGTACGGCGGGCGAGCTGCGCCTCGGTCGAGGGCAGCACCCGGTGGGCGAGCACCGACACCCCGAGCGAGGCGATGTCGTCCGGGCTGACGTAGTCGCGGCCCGACAGCGCGGCGAAGGCGCGACCGGCGCGCAGCAGCTGCAGGGTCGCCCGGGGTGAGGCCCCCAGGCGCAGGTCCCGGGAGTTGCGGGTCGCGTTGACGATCTGCACCAGGTAGTGCTTGACCGCGGGGCTGACGTACACGGCCTGCACCGCCTTGATCAGTCCGCGGATCGTGGCGGCGTCGGTCACCGGCTGGAGCGCGGCCAGGGGGTCGGAGGAGCCGTGGCTGTCGAGCATGTCCAGCTCGGCGCTGGGCGTGGGGTAACCCATCTGGATCCGGGCCATGAAGCGGTCCCGCTGGGCCTCCGGGAGGGGATAGGTCCCCTCCATCTCGATCGGGTTCTGGGTGGCCACGACCATGAACGGTGTCTCGAGGAGGTACGTGGTGCCGTCGACCGAGACCTGGCGCTCCTCCATCGACTCCAACATGGCCGACTGGGTCTTCGGTGACGCGCGGTTGATCTCGTCACCCACCACGATGTTGGCGAAGATGCCGCCGGGCTTGAACTCGAACTCTCGGGTCTCGGCGTTGAAGATCGAGACGCCCGTGATGTCGGAGGGCAGCAGGTCCGGGGTGAACTGCACCCGGCGTACGGAGCAGGCGATGGAGCGGCCGAGCGCTTTGGCCAGCATGGTCTTACCGACCCCGGGGACGTCCTCGACCAGCAGGTGGCCCTCGGCCAGCAGGACGACGAGCGCGAGATCCACGGCGCTGCGTTTGCCTTCGATGACGGCTTCGACCGCAGTCCGGACCTGACCCATGACCTGGACGACGTCGCCCAGCGAATAGACGGCTTCGGCTCCCGACCCCAGGTCAGTCGCCTTCTCGTAGCTCAAACTCACCGTTTCTCCGCTCGCTCTGCTGAGGCGCTCCGCCCTCGACCCGCCGACTTCTTGCTGCGCCATCGTATGCGCGGATCCGCAAGCCCGGGCCGGACACGGTGGCCCTTCCTGCCGTCGTGCAACCGGCCGCCAACACGCCGGTGGTGGCCAATCGCCGACGAAGAGGTGAGTTGTGGAGGGAAGTGGAGTACAGTGGCGGAAAGTGGAGAACAGCGGACCTTAAGTGGGCGAGGAGGGTGGCTTGTGTTTCTAGGCACCCACACTCCGAAGCTCGACGAAAAGGGCCGTCTGATCCTCCCGGCGAAATACCGCGACGAGCTCGCCGACGGACTGGTCATTACCCGGTATCAGGAACGGTGCCTGGCGATCTGGCCGACGGAGACGTTCGAAGAGATGGTCGTCGCCGGAGGACGGGCCTCCACGACGAAGGACGGTCGGGACTACCAGCGCATGCTCGCGTCGGGAGCCTCGGCCGAGACACCGGACAAGCAAGGCCGGTTCACGATCCCAGCCCACCTGAGGTCGTACGCCGGGCTCGACAAGGACTGTGTCGTCGTCGGAGCGATCAACCGGGTGGAGGTCTGGGACCTCGCGGCCTGGGAGAGCTACTCCGCCGAGAAGGAGTCGGCTTTCGCCGAGATGAACGAAACCGCTTTCCCCGGAGTCTGACGGTCCGCGAACCACCGTCGATGCCGGCCGGCGGCCCGCACGTGCACGAACCGCTCGCGTCTTGAGGCTTCAACCCGCAGGTTGCTCCTCCCTGACACACCTTCCCCGGTGCCAGGTGGGAACACCCCGCGACCTCGGGTTGAAACCCCTCGACGCGAGCGGCCGGCTGAATCTGAACAGAATGGCGAAGGGTCGAGATGTCCGCAGCTGAGCTGGAGCCTTCGACGGCTCCGACCCGGTCCACCCCG
>DATDBS010000076.1:0-22495 GCA_036524735.1 Propionibacteriaceae bacterium | reverse complement strand
TCGCGTGGTGACCTACGAGGAGCAGATCCTCACCGAGGAGCTGCCGGAGTCGATCATCATCGCCGGGTCGGGCGCGATCGGCACCGAATTCGCGTACGTGCTCGCCAACTACGGGGTCGACGTCACCATCGTGGAGTACCTGGACCGCATGCTCCCGCTGGAGGACCCGGAGGTTTCGGCGGAGCTGGCCAAGGCGTACAAGAAGCTCGGGGTCAAGCTCATGATGAGCACCAAGGTCGAGACGATCGAGGACACCGGGGACAAGGTCAAGGTCACGGTCTCACCCGCGAAGGGCGGCGACGCCAAGGTTCTGGAGGCCGCCAAGGTCATGCAGGCCATCGGGTTCGCGCCGCGGACCCAGGGCTACGGTCTCGACAAGTCCGGCGTCAAGCTCACCGAGCGCGGCGCCATCGAGATCGACGACTTCATGCGGACCAATGTGCCGCACATCTACGCGATCGGTGACGTCACCGCCAAGCTGCTGCTGGCCCACACGGCCGAGGCGCAGGGCATCGTCGCCGCGGAGACCATCGCCGGGGCCGAGACGATGGCCATCAACTACGACATGATCCCGCGGGCGACCTACTGTCAGCCGCAGGTCGCCTCGTTCGGCTACACCGAGGCGCAGGCCAAGGACCGCGGCCACGAGATCAAGGTCGCCAAGTTCCCGTTCACCGCCAACGGCAAGGCCCACGGTCTCGGTGAGGCCATCGGCTTCGTCAAGATGGTGGCCGACGCCAAGCACGGTGAGATCCTCGGCGTCCACATGATCGGACCGGACGTCACCGAGCTGCTGCCCGAACTGACCCTGGCCCAGCTGTGGGACCTGACCGCCGAAGAGGTGGCCCGCAACATCCATGCCCACCCGACCCTCTCCGAGGCCCTGCTCGAAGCGGCCCACGGCATCTCGGGCCACATGATCAACTTCTGATTGGGCTCGCTCCGCTGTACTTGATTGGACTCGCTTCGCTGTATTTGACTGGACTCGCTTCGCTTCGCCTGCGGACGCCGCTCGTGCTTGATGGGCTCGCTCCGCTTCGCCTGCGGATCGTGCTCTGACCCCCCGGCTTCGTCGTCGCGGGCGAAACGAAGTGCGTGTTTCGCCCGCTCCTCCTCACTCCGGGGGCGCACGATCCGGGTGCCTGGTGACGTGCTCCTCCAGGTCCGCGTCCTGGGGGTCAATTTCGCAGGTATACCTGCGATGTGGTCGCTTTACCCGCGATATATCCCGGGTAAGGCGCGTACATCGCGGGTAGAGTCCGCGGCGATCGCAGCCGGTCCCGCTACAGGCTTCGGTCGGCGATGACCTTGGCGTACGCCAGGCCGGAGTCCTTGACCGTACGCACCTGGGTCTCGTAGTCGACGCGGACGATCCCGAAGCGCTTGGCGTAGCCCCAGGCCCATTCGAAGTTGTCCATCAACGACCAGTAGAAGTAGCCGTGCACCGGGACGCCCTCGTCCACCGCGTCGAGGACAGCATTCAGATGGGCGTGCAGGAAGTCGGTCCGGTCCTGATCGTGCACCGCCCCGTCGACGGCGACCTGGTCGTCGAAGGCGGCACCGTTCTCGGTGACGTAGAGCGCCACCCCAGCCGGGCCGGAGTAGTCGCGATGCACACGCAGCAGGACCTCGCG
This sequence comes from Propionibacteriaceae bacterium, assembly GCA_036524735.1. GTDB lineage: Bacteria > Actinomycetota > Actinomycetes > Propionibacteriales > Propionibacteriaceae > Microlunatus. The sequence goes on along the minus strand of DATDBS010000076.1, from coordinate 20,861 downwards.
GAGACCGTCGGGCTGGATCTCCCAACCCATCGCGGTCACGGGCAGCCCTTGAGGGTGATTGTGCACGTTGCCCGCCGCGGGAAAGGGTGAACGCGTCGGGCGACTGGTCGGGGCGTCGGTCTCCGTGGGGTTGGGCGACGGTAGATCGCTCACCAGCTCACCGTGGTAGTAGTTGATGCCCAGGAAATCGATGGGGCTCGCAATGATGTCGAGGTCCCCGTCCTGGACCCGGTGACGCAGCCCCAGGCCGCTCACGTCGCGGAGCACATCGTCGGGATACCAGCCGTGGAACAGCGGGTCGAGGAAGATGCGGTTCATCTGCCCGTCGATCCGCCGAGCCGCGTCGACGTCGCCAGGTCGGCGGGGGTCCACCGGCCGGGCCGATGTGAGGTTGACCGTGATGCCCAGCTCCAGCCCCGGGTCGGCACTGCGCAGCTCTTGGACGACGAGTCCGTGCCCCAGCAGAAGGTGGTGAGTGGCCGCCAGGGCGGCGGTGGGACTGGTGTCACCGGGGGCGTGGGCTCCGGCGAGGTGACCGACGAAGGCGGCGCACCACGGTTCGTTCAGCGTGGTCCAGACCGGAACTCGGTCGCCCAGCCGCTCGTGCACGGCCATGGCGTAGTCGCGGAACCGGTACGCCGTGTCGCGGTTGCGCCAGCCACCGGTGTTCTCCAGCGTCTGCGGCAGGTCCCAGTGATAGAGCGTCAGCCACGGCTTGATGTCGTGCTCGAGCAGCTCGTCGACCAGCCGGGAGTAGAAGTCGAGGCCGGCCGGGTTGACGGGGCCGCCGTCGGGTTGGATGCGGGCCCAGGAGGTGGAGAAGCGGTAGCTTTGCAGTCCGAGGTCCGCCATCATCGCGACGTCGTCGCGGTAGCGGTGGTAGTGATCGCAGGCGACTGAGCCGTCGTCGCCGTTGATCACGGCACCGCGGACCCGGCAGAAGGTGTCCCAGATGGAGTCCGTACGACCGTCCTCTGCGCTCGCCCCCTCGATCTGGAAAGCGGCCGTGGCCGCTCCGAACAGGAATGTGTCGTTGAAGGATCGGGGGAGGGGCCGCGGGGGGGAGCTCACCTGGTGAACCCTACTCAGGGCCCAGCCTCGAGCCGGTCGTCGCTAGCCGGAGACGTACCCCTGGAGCTGGTCCCGCTCGAACTCGATCTCGGTGATGTGCGACTTCACCGCGTCACCGATGCTGACCAGCCCAGCGAGTCCGCCCCGGTCGTCGACGACGGGCAGGTGTCGGATCCGACGGTTGGTCATGGTGGCCATCAACGACCCGACCGACTCATCCGGTCGGCACGTGTAGACCTCGACGGTCATGATGTCGGAGACGGGTCCGGTCAGGAACTCGGGGCCGTCAACCAGCCGTCGTACGACGTCCCGCTCGGTCACGATGCCGCTGATCTGGCGGCCGTCGGTCGAGATCACCACGGATCCGAGGTTGTAGTCCTTCATCGTCACCAGCACGTCAGTGACCGGCGTCCTGGGGTGGACGGTGATGACTTGACCGCCTTTGGCCCGGAGCAGTTCGTAGATTCGCATCCGACATACCTCCTGAGGCCGAGGCTAGACCCGTCCGGCTTTCCTGGGTAGATGCGATGCTGGTCCCACGACGTCAAGGTGCACCCGTCGTTGACCGTTGGTGCCGGAAGCGGGGACTGAGGGTGCATGCGGAGAACGACGGCGGCTGCGACGGCGGCGGTCCTGATGATCCTGGCCGGTGGCTGCAGCGGCTCCGCGCCGGACGACGAGCCGGCGTCGATCCCCTCGGCCTCCACCAGCTCCGCGGCACCGCAGCAGACTCCGGTCAGCGCAAGCCCGACCACAAGACCCTCCGCGAGCCCGTCTGCGAGCCCGTCCGCGCCTCCCGCTGAGCCGGTCACGTTGCCCCGGGGCGGTCGAGAGGTGTTCCCGCGTTATCGGCTGGTCGGCTACTCGGGTGTCACCGGTGCCAAGACGCTGGGCCGACTCGGCACCGGCAAGCTCGACCAACGCATCCGCGAGATGGAGCAGCGGGCGAAGCCGTACGCCGACGGCCGCGAGATCCTGCCGGTGCTGGAGGTGATCGCCACGGTGGTGCAGCCCACCCCAGGACGGGACAAGAAGTTCCGTACGCGGATGGCCGACCGGCAGATCGAGACCTACGTGAAGGCCGCCCGGAAGCGCAAGGCCATCGTGTTGCTGAACATCCAGCCGGGTCGATCGAGCTTTATGACCGAGGTCAAGGCGTACGAGAAGTGGTTGCGTGAGCCGGACGTCGGGGTCGCGCTCGATCCCGAATGGGCTATGCACAAGGGCCAGATTCCAGGCCAGGCGTACGGCTACACGAGCGGCGCGGAGCTCGACGGCGTCGCTCGGTACCTGGCCGATCTGGTCGAGCGCCACGACCTACCGGAGAAGGTGATGGTCTATCACCAGGTGTCCAGCAGCGTGGTCCGCAAGGAGTCCGGACTGAAGGATCATCCGGGCGTCGCGCTGGTGAAGTCCGTCGACGGCCTCGGTCCGCCCGGCCCCAAGAAGAACACCTACCGGGTCGTGAACCAGTCCACGCCCAGGTTCGTGCACGGCGGCTTCAAGCTCTTCTACACCGAAGACCAGCGCAACCGCAGCCGCCTGATGACGCCGGCCGAGGTGCTCGCCCTCAAGCCGAAGCCGGAGTACGTGCTTTACGAGTAGGAGCGACCTCGAAGAACCCGTCCCCTCCAAAGCTCCCGTCAATCGATCCCGTGACCTGCTCGTCGGTGCACCCAGCGGCAGCGCTAGCGAGGATCTGCTTCGCGGTTCCGCTCGATGATGTGCTGGACGCCGTGCTGTACGACGATGCGCGCGAGCTGGGTGCCGGGCACGAACATGTTGACGGCCTCGATGCCGGCATCCAGCAGGAAGCGCGGCTCCAACACCTTGCCGAGGTACTGCTCGAAGGTCGCACCTCCCGGCCGGGCCTCGCCGGTCAGTCCGTCGAACTCGATCACGGCTTCCTTGCCGGCGTGGTGGTAGCGGAAGGCGTACACCGGACGGTAGAACAGGTCGACAGCGTCGACGATCAGTCGCTCCTCGAGGATCCGATCGGCCTCGATCCGACCGATGGCCGACGACACCACCTCCCGGACCAGGGAGGATGACTTCGAGGTGGGCGGGACGACGACCGTCCCGGCCTGGGCCGCGCGGGCCAGCTCGTCCGCGTTGGTCACGGCGGCCTGAAAACCCAGGTAGGTCGCCGACAAGCCCGGATTCTCCAGGCGGGTCAGGCCGTCGAACATGGCCTCACGTTGGGTGTCTTCCCGGCACGACTCGAGCCCGTCGATGCGGTACGCCCCGCGATCCACCGACCGGACGTCACCGTGGACGGTCACGGCGCGGACCTCCGGTGCCACCGGGACCACGAAGGTGCGCATCCGCTCGTACGCCGCGATCGAGCGCGAGTGCAGCCGCCAGAACGGCTGCAGCCGACGCTCGCGGTAGACGCACTCGTAGTCGTCGGCGCCGGTCCGGTTGAGGAGCCCACCGATCCGGGCGACCGTACCGAACGCCTCGACTCGTTTGGCCCAGGCACGGCCTTCGGCGTAGTCGAAGTTGAACCGGTCGGCGAACAGGAGGATGCGTTCCTCGGCCAACTCGACCTGCACAGCTTCTCCTCTCGGCGACGTCGTACCGCAGTGTAGATCGGCGACGTCTCAGGCAGCTGGCGTTACCGGGTTCGATGCGGTGTAGACCTGAGTCGTGGCCAACTTCTACCTGACCGGCAATCCCGACGCCGACGGACTGCTGGGTTCCGATGACAACGCCCTCCTCATCGGCATGGTGCTGGACCAGCAGGTACCCATGGAAAAGGCGTTCAGCGGTCCGGCCGTGATCGCGGAGCGGATGGGCGGGGCCTTCGACGTCGCCGCGATCGCGGCGATGAGCGAGGACGACTTCGTCACCCTCTGTTCAGAACGACCCGCCATCCACCGCTTCCCCGGCGCGATGGGCAAACGGGTCCACCAGGTGTGCCGGGTGCTCGTCGAGGAGTACGGCGGCAGCGCCGCCCGGGTTTGGGGCGACGCCAAGACCGGGGCTGAGGTGAAGGCGGCCTTGATGGCCCTGCCCGGTTTCGGGGCGGAGAAGGCTTCGATCTTCACTGCCGTCCTCGGCAAGCAACGATCGGTGACGCCGCCGGGTTGGCGCGAGGCGGCGGGCGGGTACGGCCAGCCGGACAGCTTCGCCTCGGTCGCCGACATCGTCGACGAGGAGTCCCTGCGCAAGGTCCGGGAGACCAAGCGTTCGGTCAAGGCCGCCAAGAAAGCCTCCTCCTCCGCCGAGTGACCTCAGGCGGTCAGGCTCAAGGGCATCGAGATGGGCCCGGCCGAGCGACCAGACGCCGCCGCCCGCCACAGCGCGGTCAACCGTTCGACGGCGAGCAGCAGCCGAGTCGGGTTCTCGCCGTACGGGATCCGCAGGTGGCGTTCGCCGCCCCCGCCGACGAAGAACCGGGGCCCGGCCGTGGTCACGAGTCCGTAGCGGTCGGCCAGGGCCGCCATCCGGGTCGAGACCTCGGACGGCAGCTGTGCCCACAGGCTCAGACCACCGTCGGGGCGGGCCACCTCCCACTCCGGGAAGGCCTCTCGCACGGCGGTGACGAGCAGGTCACGTTGGTCCCGCAGCCGGACGCGGTGCTCGGCCAGCACGGACCCACCCTCGGCCAACAGCTCGGCCACCACCAGCTGTTCGAACGCGGACGAACCCAGATCATCGATCGCCCGCGTCTCGATCAAGGCCGGCACCAGGGCACGCGGTGCTCGGATCCAACCGATCCGCAACCCACCCCAGTAGGCCTTGCTGGACGAACCGACGGTGAGGGCGTCGGGTACGTACGAGGCCAGCGGTGGCAGTGGCGGCTGGTCTTCGAGTCGGAGCTCGAGGAGGGTCTCGTCGATGACCAGCTGGGTGCGGTTGCGTTGCACGCTGGCCCCGACCTCGGCCCGGACGGCCGCCGGCATGGTCGCGGCGGTCGGGTTGTGGAACTCCGGGATCAGGAACGTCAGCCGGGGCGCCGTCTGGCGCAGCACGAGATCCAGATCGTGAGCCGCCCAACCCTCGGGACCGAGGGGATAGCCAACCGGCCGAGCACCGCTGCGGCGTACGGCCTCGATCGCGCCCGGGTACGTCGGCGACTCCATCACCACCCGGTCGCCCGGACCGACCAGGGTCCGCAGCACCGTGTTCAGGGCCGATAGCGCCCCGGTGGTCACGATGATCTGGCCGGCGTCGGTGGGCAGTCCACGACCGGTGAACCAGGCGGCCAGCCGCTCCCGGAGGACCGGCAACCCGTCCGCGAGGTAACCGCTGCCGGCCAGCAGCTCCGGGAGCTGCTCGGTGGCGCGGAGGAAGACACTGCCCAAGCCGGGCGGAGCAGATGAGCAGGCCTTGGTCAGACTGATGGGCTCGTCCGTGGCGGCGCCGATGCCCGACGGTAGCGACGTACGACCCGAACGGGGGAGCGTGACGTAGTTCCCCGAACCCTGCTGGGCGCGGAGATACCCCAGCTCACCGAGCCGCGCGTACGCCGCGGCCACGGTCGTCCGACTCAGCCCCAGCGCCACCGCGAGTGCCCGCTCACTGGGCAGCCGTACGCCGGTGGTCAAGCGTCCGTCCACGATCTGCAACCGCAGCCGGTCCGCCAGATCGCGGTACGCGGGACTGCTCAGGGCGGCGGGTCCGAGCAGCGTCGTGACCTGGGCGGGAGAGATCCACTGACTGGGCATGCCACCAGTCTGGGCTAAGTGGACCCTCTTGAACAGACCAATCTGGGCTTGGCTATCCCAGATCAGTCCACCGAACGCCAATTGGCCATCGAAATCCGGTCTGGGGAGGGAGCAGGATGGGAACATGTTCGCAAGACTGCTGCATCCCACCCCGTACGCTCTGCCGCACCTGAGCTCCGTCCAACAGCTCCGCGCGGGTCGGTTGGGCCGGAGGCTTCCGCAGCTCTACGTCGGTCTGTTCCTCTACGGCTTCTCGATGGCCATGCTGATCCGGGCCGACCTCGGACTGGACCCGTGGGACGTGTTGCACCAGGGGCTGGCGCGCTACCTACCGGTCAGCTTCGGCACGGTGACCATCATCGTCGGCGCCATCGTGCTGCTGCTGTGGATCCCGCTACAGCAGTGGCCCGGGCTCGGCACGGTCTCCAACGTCTTCGTGATCGGGTGGGCTGCCGACTTCGGTCTCTGGATCCTGCCCACGCCGGGCCACCTGGCCGGTCAGATCGTGCTGATGGTCATCGCCATCGTGGTCAACGGGCTCGCCGGTGCGGCGTACATCGGCAGCCAGTTCGGACCCGGCCCACGGGACGGTCTGATGACCGGGCTGGTGCGGCGGACCGGCGGCAGCCTGCGGCTGATCCGGACCGGGATCGAGGTCACGGTGCTGGTGATCGGCTTCCTGCTCGGCGGGACCGTCGGCGTGGGGACCGTGCTGTACGCCGTGTCCATCGGCCCGCTCGTCCAGCTTTTCCTGCCCCATGTCGCGGTGAAGCTCGACGCTGATGCGGTTCGTGCCAGGATGAAGAGTGGACATCGGGGACGTCAGGCAGAGCAGGGGCTATCGGATCCTGGTGGGGATCGGGCTGGTGAGCTACGGACTGGTGCACCTGGTGCTGGCCTGGATCGCCCTGAAGGTGGCCTTCGGTAAGGGTGGCGACGCCTCCAGCCAGGGCGCCTTCGCGGAGCTCGCCCAGCAGCCGACCGGCGCAGCCCTCCTCTGGGTGATGGCCATCGGTCTGTTCACCCTGACGATCTGGCAGGCCCTGGAGGCCACCGTCGGACGAGACGAGCCGGGTCGTGATAGCCGCCCGAGGCGTCGGATCGCCTCCGCCGGTCGCGCGGTGGTCTACGCCGGGCTGGGTGCGCTGGCCGTACGGGTGGCGCTGGGCGGCGGCTCGAAGTCAGGCCAGAGCGAGGACACCCTGTCCGAGCGGTTGATGAGTGCCCCGTTCGGACAGTTCCTGGTCGCAGCTCTCGGTGCGGCGATCATCGCCGTCGGGGTCTCGCAGATCGTCAAGGGGGTCAAGCAGAAGTTCACCGAGGACCTGGACCGGGCGGAGACGGCGACCCGCCGACTCGGCACCGTGGGCTACTGCGCCAAGGGTCTGGCCCTGGCCATCATCGGCGGGCTGTTCGGCTGGGCCGCGATCAGCTACGACCCCGAGAAGGCGGGCGGCATGGACGCAGCGCTGACGACCGTCCGGGACCAACCGTTCGGGATCGTACTGCTGACCATCATGGCGGCCGGTATCGCCAGCTTCGCGATCTACTGCTTCGTCTGGGCGCGACACGCCCGCTACTGAGCGCCGCCGGTCCAGAAGCCGTCGTGAACACTCCGGGCGGCCGGGATCTCGTACGGGCCTAGCACCTCGATCGAGTGTTGACCGGCCGCGAACACCTCCCGGCACGGCAGGCTCAGGGTCGGGTTCCCGGGGTCGTTCCCGGTCATCGCCGCCAGCTCGGACTCGGCCAGCGCAAAGACCACCCGCCGGATGCCGGACCAGTAGATCGCTCCCGCGCACATCGCGCACGGCTCCGTGCTGGTGTAGAGCGACATCTCGGTCAACGCCTCCCGCGAAAACGTCTGGCTGGCCAGCCGTACGAGGTTGGTCTCGGCGTGGCCGGTGACGTCGGACTCGGTGGTGACGGTGTTCTCCGCCATCAGCAGGATCTTTCCGTCGGCGTCAGCAAGCAATGACCCGAAGGGGTGGTTGCCCTGCTCCCGGGCCGAGAGGGCCAGGTCGATCGCCGCGCCGAGCAGCTCCACGTCGTTGGTCATGGGGGCAGAGTAGCGACCCGGTCGCGTCGGGCTCCGGAGAGAAGCCGAGAATCAGCAGACATGACCGGTCCCGACGTACGCATCGTGCATTTCGACCTGGCCACGCTGGAGGCGCTGGTCTCAGCCGACCTTTCCGCAGCCCGCACGCTCAGTGGGTACGTCCTGCCGGCGATGTTCACCGACCGGGATTGGCACGGTCTGTGGGTGATGAGGCGGGACCAGGTCAGGGCCGACCCGGTCGCGGCGGGCTGGGTCACCGGCGCGATCGTCGAAGCCGGCTCCGAGGTGCCCGTGGGTCGCGCCGGCTTCCACGGCCCGCCCGACGCGGACGGGATGGTGGAGGTCGGCTACACCGTGCTCGTCGAACACCGTCGCCGCGGCGTGGCTCGGGCGGCACTCCAGGTCATGCTGGACCGCGCCGAGGCTGACGAGGGCGTGCGTACGGTGCGGGCCAGCATCAGCCCCGGCAATGTGGCCTCACGCAGCCTGGTGGAGTCCGCGGGCTTCGTCGAGGTGGGCGACCAGTGGGACGACGAGGACGGGTTGGAGCTCGTGTACGAACGACCCAGCCGAAGCTGACGGCCCCACTCCGCCCGCGAATTTTGCGCCTTACCCAGGATATTTCCCGGGTAGAGCGAGGACATCGCAGGTTAACCTGCGAAACCGGCACCCCAGCCGACTACCACCAGCTGACCGCCGCCGCCGCCACGAGTAGTGGGACCTAGCGGGGGCCGTTCTCCCGCTGGCGGTCACCCGGCACGGCTTGGTCGTACTGCTGCCCGTTCCCGAACGGGTCCTGACCGTTGCCGTACTGGTTTCCGGTCGTGGTCTGGTTCCCTTGGGCCAGCTCGGCCGAGGGCGGGGTGAAGGCTGTCTTGGGCTTGTCGGCCAGGTACTTCTGCATGACCGGCTTCCAGATCTCCTGGCCGGCGTCACCGGATCCCGAACCCTCCAGCAGCAGACCGGTCGACGGTACGACGTAGCCCTTCAGCCCGCGCGAACGGTAGTTGGCGCTGTCGGTGGTGAACGGCGCTCGGGTGTTGTCGACTGAGATCATGGCCGCGCCCGCGACCTCAGGGGTGTACCCGACGAACCAGACGGCCTTGTTGCTGTCGATCGTCCCGGTCTTGCCCGCCTGCGGGCGACCGTCGGCCGTTGCGGCGCGACCACCGGTGCCCTGGGTGATCACCGAAGCGAGCATCGAGTTCACCGCGTTGGCGACGTCTTCGGTCATCACCCGCTTGCAGTCGGCGTCCGGCGCGGCGAGCTCCTTGCCCGTGCTGTCCTTGATGGTGTCGACGATGACCGGCTTGCAGTGGATGCCACCGGCGGCGAAGGTGGCGTACGCCTCGGCCATCGACAGCGGGTTGACCTCGACGGTGCCCAGGGTGAAAGAGGGCTTGTCGTCGTAGGAGCTGATCGGCGCCGACTTGGTGCTGCTCTCCACACCGAGCTTCTCGGCCATCTCGACCACCGGGCACATGCCGGTGTCGAGCTCGAGCTGCACGAAGTAGGTGTTCACCGACCGCTGGGCGGCCCGGTTCATGTCCATCACACCGTTGGTGCCGGTGGAGTTGCTGACCGTGAAGTCGCCGGTCACCTGCTGCTGACCCGAGCAGCTCTCGTAGCTCGCGTTGGCGAAGTCCATGGTCTGGCGCGCGTTGTAGCGCTGCGCCAGCGGCGTGCCCTCGGCCAGGGCTGCGGCCGCCGTGAACGCCTTGAACGTCGAACCGGCCTGGAAACCCTGCGCGCCCCCGAAGTCCGGTGATACCGAGTAGTTCCAGAAGGTCTCACCCAACTTCTCGTTGCTACCCATGTCGGGTCGGCTCTGAGCCATCGCGACGATCAGCCCGGTGCCGGGCTGCACCATGTCCATGGCCGAGATCAGCGGGTCCGTCGGGCCGACCACCTTGCTGACCGCCTTCTGGGCCACGTCCTGGGTCTCGGGGTCGATGCCGGTGGTGATGGTGAGACCGCCGCGCTTGATCGCGTTCTCCCGCTCGGCGACGGTGGCACCCAGACTCGGGGTCTGGGCGAGCGTCTTGTAGGTGTAGTCGCACAGGAACGGGTACTCGGTGCCGAGGCACCCGTTGCGGGTGGTCTGCACGTCCTTGGCGTCGAAGCCCTGCTTCTTGGCTTTGGCCGCCGCAGCCAGGCTGACCACGCCGACCTCGGACATCCGGTTGAGCACCACGTCGCGGCGGTCCAGGGCGGCCGCCTTGTCGCTGACCGGGTTGACCACGTTCGGGTTCTGCACCAGCCCGGCGAGCATCGCTGCCTGCGGCAGCGTCAGCTTGGCGGCCGTGGTGTCGAAGTAGTACTCGGCTGCGGCCTGGATGCCGTACGTGCCGTTGCCGAAGTAGGCGATGTTCAGGTACCGCTCGAGGATCTGGTCCTTGCTCAGGTTGCGCTCGAGGGAGATCGCGTACCGCAGCTCCTCGATCTTGCGCGAGTAGGTACCGGCCTGTGCGTCCTTGACGCCCTGGTCGTCACCACGCTGCTTGGCGGCCTCGACCTGCACCATCTTCACGTACTGCTGGGTGATGCTCGAGCCGCCCTGGGTGACGCCGCCGGCGGCCTGGTTGCGCAGGAAGGCGCGCAGCGTGCCCGTGGCGTCGATCGGGCCGTGCTCGTAGAAGCGGTGGTCCTCGATGGCCACGATGGCCTGGCGCATCACCGGAGCGATCTTGTCCAAGCCGACGTAGACCCGGTTCTCGTCGTAGAAGTAGGCCAGCACGTCACCGTTCGCGTCCAGGATCTTGGACCGCTGTGACTGCGCTGGGGGAGCGAACTCGACCGGCAGGTTGTTCAACTGGCCCACCGCGGCCTTCGAGCCGTAGGCCGCCGCCCCGATGAACGGCATCACCAGACCCGCCACGAGAAGTCCACAGACCACGCTCACCACGGAGAACATGAGGAGGGAGGATGCGATCCGGGAGGTCGGGCGACGTAAGGAGGGCATCCGCGAAGCCTAGGTGGGCAACCTGTGGAACCGAATATGGGTTATCTGACACTCGCGGCGGGAATTTAAGCCCCGGAACCCTCGTTCCCGCGACCCCATCGCTGGTCCGGTCAGAGCCGGCGGCGCTCTAGTCTGCAGGCATGAGCGTACGGCAGCAGGCGTGGCGAGCGTGCTACCAGCTGCTGGCCTCCCAGGTCCGATCGCCTGACTGGGCGTTCATGAACTACGGCTACCTGTCGACTGACCCGGTGGCCCTCGACGCACGTGACGAGCCGGACCGGTTGTGTATCCAGCTCTACCTCGAGGTGCTGGCCGGTACGCCGCTCACCGGCCGCGATCTCCTCGAGGTGGGTTCGGGTCGTGGGGGCGGATCGGCCTACCTGCACCGGGCAAACAGCCCCCGCTCGACCACCGGACTCGACTTCTCCCGGCAGGCGGTGCGGCTGTCCGAGCGTGACCGGTCGGCCCCAGGCCTGCGGTTCGTACCCGGTGACGCGCAGGCCCTGCCGTTCCCCGAGGCCAGCTTCGACGTGGTCGTCAACGTCGAGTCCTCCCACTGCTACGACTCGATGCCGACCTTCCTGGCCGAGGTCGCCCGGGTGCTCCGGCCCGGGGGCGTCTTTTGCTTCGCCGACTTCCGCCCGGTCTCCAGGGTCGAGCAGCTTGCGGCCGAGCTGCGAGGGAATGGGCTGACCTTCATCGACGAGGACGACCTGACCGCCGGGGTGGTCGCCGCTCTGCGGCAGGACGACGACCGCAAACGTGCGCTGATCGAGACCTTGATCCCGCGGCTGTTCCGGCGTCCGTTCCGCAGGTTCGCCGGCATCACCGGCACCCGGACGTTCGACGCGTTCGCCGACGGTACGTTGCGGTACCGCCGTGCGTTGCTGGCCCGACCGACGCACTGACCCCACGAAACCGAGGATCCCGACGATGAAGTACGCACAGCTCGGCTCGACCGACCTGCAGGTGTCCCAGCTGGCGTACGGGACGGCCCCGCTCGGTGAGCTGTTCGGACCGCTGGACGAGAAGGAGGCGATCGCGATCGTGCACGAGGCCCTCGACCTCGGGATCACCTTCCTCGACTCGTCCCCCTTCTACGGCAACGCGGAGGAACGGCTCGGCAAGGCCCTCGTCGGACGCCGCGACCAGGTCGTCCTGGCCACCAAGGCCGGCCGCTACGGACCGGCCGACTTCGACTTCACCCCGGCCCGGATCCGGCGCAGCGTGGAGAACAGCCTCCGCCTGCTCCGCACCGACCACGTCGACATCCTGCAGCTCCACGACATCGAGTTCGTCGACCTGGGCCCGGTCTTCACCGACACGTACGCCGAGCTCACCGCCCTGCGTGCGGAGGGCAAGTGCCGCTACATCGGGATGACCGGCTACCCGGTGGAGACGATGAACCGCGCCCTCCGCGAGACCGATCTCGACGTCCTCCTGACCTACGCCCACGCGACGCTGCTCGACGACACCCTCGAGCGGGAGATCTCGCCCGTGGCCCAGGCCCAGGGAGTCGGCTTGATCAACGCGGCTGCCGTGGCTCTCGGGCTCCTGACCCCAGCCGGATCGAGCATGGGGGCTGACCACCCGGCCACGCCGCCGATCCGAGCCGCCGCGGCCACGATGGCCGCCCTGTGTGCCGAGCGCGGCGCGGACCTCGCCTTCCTGGCCAACCAGTTCTCGATCCAGCGGTCCGGCTGCGCGACGACCCTGATCGGTACGGCCAAGTCACACCACCTGCGGTCGGCGGTGGACGCGGCCGACGCCCCGATCGACCAGGACCTGCTCGACGCCGTCCTCGAGCTGCGGCCTGCGACGGAGCAACGCAGCTGGCTCAGCGGCCGGCCGGAGAACAACGCTCCGACGCCCGCGTGACCAGCGGCACCGAACCGACGACGGGCGCGTCCCAGCCGTCATGACCTGGACCCGGCGGCACTTCCTGACCTTCACCGGTGCGCTCGGCGCCGCCACCTTGATCGGGGCGGGAGCGGGTTGCGCCGAGGTAGCGGATCCGGTGGCCTTCACCGCGCTCGACGTCACGGAGTCGGGTGGGGTGGACGGGAGACGCAACGTGTTGAGCGTGCAGACCGACGGCACCGCCGTGCTGCTGGGCCGTCAGGTTGCGGCTGGTCAGCTGCCCGCCGCAGACCTGGCTCGGCTGCGGACCCTGCTCGAGTCCGAGCAGTTCCGGCGCGAGGCCACCGCCGAACCGGGGAAGCCCTCGAAGTACTCCTGCACCGACATGGTCTACCTGACCGTGACCATGGGGCCGCTGTCGGTGAGCCGGTCGGGCACCTGCGGCGGCGACCGCGAGAAGCCGGCCCCGGCGTACGGGGAGATCGTCTCCCTGCTGTCCCAGCCCCGTCGGGGCATCTTCCCGGATCCGGTCGGCAACCTCGAGCCGCGGTTGCAACCCCTGACACTGGAGCGCACGGAGACGGGGAACGCCGGTGGCTACCGGATCGCGGTCCGGGCGGACGGGTCCGGATCGGTTCGCCGGACCGGAGGCCAGGTGGACCGGCGTCTCGACCGACCGGCCGCTGATGCGCTCCGGCTGCTGCAGGCCCGGCTCCTGGCCGCAGCGCCCCAACCGTGCGCCCCGCGCGGGGCGTACCAGCTGAGCGTGGGTGGCACGGCAGTCTGCGGATCGCTGACCGGTCTGGAGTTCCGCAGCATCATCGTGCTGCTCGAGGACGTCTTCAGCCTCTGAGGGTGAGGGGCTTCTAAAGTTGGCCCATGCAGCTCGACGTGAACGGTCGCTCCTACCCGGTCGTGCACCCCGAGGAGCCGCTGCTCTGGGTGCTGCGTGACGAGCTCGGCCTGACCGGCACCCACTACGGCTGCGGCATCGGGGTGTGTGGGTGCTGCACGGTGCTGGTGGACGGTGAGGCGACCCGGAGCTGCCAGACCCCGGCGAGTGGGGTCGAGGGTCGGAAGGTGACCACCCTCGAGGGGCTGGCCGGACGAGGCAAGGACGGTCAGGTCGAGCTGCATCCCGTCCAGGAGGCCTTTCTGGAGACCCCGTTGCAGTGCGGCTGGTGCTTGCCGGGACACATCCTGTGTGCGGTCCAGCTGCTGAGGGAGAACCAGCGACCGACCGCCGCGGAGATCGAGCAGAGCGCCGAACGGAACCTGTGCCGGTGCGGCGGCTACAACACCATCCGTACGGCCGTGGCCCGGGCCGCCGAGCTGGCTCAGGACCGGCGATGACCACCACCGACCGCGAGCCGGAGCAGGCGAAGCGGCCGCCCCGCCGGTGGCGCATCACCCGGCGTCGACTCCTGATCGGATTGGGCAGTGGGGCTGGGCTGTTGGCCATCGGCGCACCCATCGCCGTGACCGTGGGTCGGCCGAAGATGGTCGAGTACGTCGAGGAGACCGGGGTGGGTCCCACGGAGGTGCCGCTGACGCCGTCGGTCTGGTTCGAGCTGACCGGCACCGCGATCACCGTCTTCGTGCCCAAGGTCGAGATGGGCCAGGGCATCCACACCGCGCTGGCCCAGCTCGCCGCCGAGGAGCTCGAGGTGCTGCCCGAGCAGCTCACGGTGCGCCAGGCCGACAGCGGCCGCGGCTTCGGCGAGGCCCAGTTCACCTTCGGCTCGTCCTCGGTGACGGGAATGTTCACCCCGATCCGCCAGGTCGCGGCGAGTGTGCGCGAGATGTTGCGCACCGAGGCCGCCCGGCAACTGGCCGTCGCGCCCGACCAGCTGAGGGCGACCGACGGGACCTTCGTGGTCGCCGGCTCGACTCGGACGCTGACCTACCTGCAGGTGATCGAGGCGAAGGCGGGGGAGTGGGTCGTACCGGCCGAACCACCCGCTCTGAAAGAGCCCGGTGAGTTCCGTCGGATCGGGTCGGCCATGCCGCGGGTCGACATGCGCGACAAGGTGATGGGCCGCGCGGTGTACGGCTACGACGCCCGGGTCGACGGGATGCGGTTCGGCGCGGTGGCCCGGCCGCCGCGGTTCGGGGACACCCTGGCGCGCGGCACCGAAGGAAGGGCTCGCGACCAGGCCGGGGTCCTCGGCGTGGTGATCGACGTCGGGGCCGGGTTCGCCGGGGTCGTGGCGGACACCCGTACGCGCGCTCATGCGGCTCTGGCCGCGCTGGACCTGACCTGGGAGGGCGGCACCGACGCCGGCCCGGGCGAGATCGACGCCTTGCTGGAGCCCGACTCCGGGGCGGTCCTGCGACGCAAGGGGAGCGTCCAAGACGCGCTGGGTGGTGGCATCCTCGTCGAGGCCGAGTACCGGACGCCGCTCGTCGCCCACGCCCACCTCGAGCCCCTTGCCGCGTTGGCCCGGGTCGAGCCCGGCGAGAACGGCCGCATCGAGGCTTGGGTGCCGACCCAGTCGCCGGCCGTGGAGATCAGTGCGCTGCAGAAGGCCCTGGGCGACGAACGCGACGTGCTCATCCATCCCACCCAGCTCGGCGGCTCGTTCGGCCGCAAGGCCGGGCAGTCCGCCGTGGTCGAGGCGGCCCGGCTGTCACTGGCCGTCGGCGTACCCGTGCACGTGGGTTGGACGCGGGAGGAGGACCTGCAGCACAGCTACTACCGGCCGCCCACCCGCACGCGGTTGCGCGGCAGCGTCGATCCGGGCGGCGGGATTCGTGGCGTCGAGCAGCACTCGGCCGGCGGCGACATCATCTGGAGCGTCGCCGGACTGCCGGAGTTCGTCCGCGACATCCTGGGGTTCGACCCGGGTGGACTGCTGGGCCAGTTCCTGCCGTACGAGCTCGGGGCCTACCGGGTCGTGAACCGTCGGGAGCAGCTGCCGATCCCGACGGGCCCGTGGCGGGGGCTCGGGCTGTTCGCGAACACGTTCGCGTTGGAGAGCTTCGTCGACGAACTGGCGAACGCGGCCCAGATCGACCCGCTGGAGTTTCGACTGCGGCACTTGCCGGATGACGAGGTGGGGATCCGGCTGCGCGGGGTGCTCCAGAAGGCGGCGTCGATGGCCTCATGGGGCCAGCCGGCGGCCGGCCGTGGCTTGGGGATCGCGTGCAGCCTCGACATCGGTACGGCCGTCGCCCAGGTCGCCGAGGTGTCGGTCTCTGGTGACGCGATCACGGTCGAGCACGTGTGGGTCGCCGTCGACGCCGGGCTGATCATCAACCCGGCGGGCGCGCGGCTGCAGGCTCAGGGCTCGGTCGTGATGGGGCTCAGCTCGACCCTGCGCGAGTCGCTCGGCGTCGCGGCCGGAGCGGTGACCACGGCCAATTTCGACACCTACCCGCTGCTCCGGATGGCCGACACACCGCCGATCGACGTGGAGTTCATCGAAGGCAGCCCCGAGCCGAAAGGGATGGGGGAGCCGGTGATCGGTCCGGTCGCCGCAGCCGTCGCCAACGCGGTGTACGCGCTGACCGGCCGACGCCTCCGCGAGCTACCGCTGGCGCTATGAGCTCCGGGACGTCTCCAACGTCCGGGCCAAGATGCCGAGGGTGGCCCGCAGGTTGGCCTCCGGGATGACCGGGAACATCCCGACCGGGCGGTAGCGATCCTCGATCTGGCTCCAGTCGTAGTAGGACGTCACCCACGTGCCGCCCTCCGCGGGCTCGAGGCGGTAGCCGTACAGGTGCTTGATCGGGGGTTGGATGGTGCCCGAGATGGTCCACTCGATCCACCGGTCGACCTCGTAGCCGGTGATGATGACGGTGACGTCGTAACGGCCCATGGGTCGGTCGTTCAGTGATTCCCGGTCCATGTGGACGACGAACTCATCGCCGACCGCGTACACGTCCGGGCCATCAGCGCTCTGCAGCATGCCCGTGCTGTCGATCTGGACGTGGCCGACGGGGGAGCGGAGGAGCGCGAACACCGCCGACGGCGGGACAGACAGCCGCCTGGACACCTCGAAGCGCTCAATGCTCTGGTCTGCAGTCATGGCTCGACGGTAGTCCGGTCGGCGCGTCCGCGAGGCGCTAGGCAACTGCGGGGTGAGGTGGCAGCATCTCGATCGTGAGCACCGAGAGCGCAGCAGCCCAGCACCTGCGCGACCTCGCACGGTTACGGCGGGTTCGGGACCGGATGGACCGCGAGTACGCGCAGCCGCTGGACGTCGAGGCGTTGGCCCGGGGCGCCAACATGTCGGCCGGTCACCTCAGCCGCGAGTTCAAGCTGGCCTACGGCGAGTCGCCGTACAGCTACCTGATGACCCGGCGGATCGAGCGGGCCATGGCCCTGCTGCGCATCGGGGAGCTGAGCGTGACCGAGGTGTGCTTCGCGGTCGGATGCTCCTCGCTCGGCACCTTCAGCACCCGCTTCACCGAGCTGGTCGGCGTACCGCCCAGCGTCTACCGGCGGGACTCGGCGCAGGCGACGGCGGGGATGCCGCCGTGCGTGGCCAAGAAGGTCACCAGACCGGTCAGGAATCGAGAAGCGCGGAGTCCTGAGCCGCAGCTAGCGTGAGCGTCATGGACCTCAGCATCTACTCCAGCTTCCTACCGCACGACGACCCGGAAGCCTCCTTGGCCTTCTATCGCGACCTGCTCGGCTTCGAGGTGCGCCTCGACGTCGGCTACGAGACGATGCGCTGGATCACGGTCGGCCCGGCCGACCAGCCCAGCACCGCCATCGTCCTGCACCCGCCGGCCGTCGACCCCGGCATCACCGACGACGAGCGGCGCACCATCTCCGAGATGATGGCCAAAGGCACCTACGCCACCATCGTGTTGGCCACCCATGACCTCGACGCCACGTTCGCGCGGCTGGAGGCCGGGGGCGCGGAGGTCGTCCAGGAGCCGATCGACCAGCCGTACGGGATCCGCGACTGCTCCTTCCGCGATCCTGCGGGCAACCACGTCCGCATCAACCAGCTCCGCTGAGTGGTGGGCATCGAGGCCCCGGCGCCACTCCCGCGTTCTGGCGCCCAGCGACGTCGCGACACCGAGCACCGCCTGACCCACGACGTCGACGTCTGGGTGGCCACCGCCTCGGCCGAGGGTGCGCCGTACCTGGTTCCGCTGTCGTTCGAGTGGGACGGTGTGACCCTGCTGCTGGCCACCCGAGCCGACAACCCCACCGGCTCCAACCTCGTCGCCAACCCCGTCGTACGACTGGCACTGGGCGACACCCGGGACGTGACGATGATCGACGGTGAGGTCGAAGTGCTCCCGCTTGACGCCGTGTCGCAGGAGCGCGGTGACCGGTTCGCGGCTCGGACCGGCTTCGACCCACGAGCGACAGGCCCGTCGTACCGCTGGTTCCGCGTCACCCCACGTCAGGTCCAGGCCTGGCGCGAGGTCGACGAGCTGAGCGGGCGTGAGCTGATGAGGGACGGGCACTGGATGGTCTGACCTTGGCTAGATTGAGCCAGGCGATGGTGATCGGGGCCGCTGGCCGGCCCGCTCGAAACAGGGAGAGATGATGAGCATGGCCACGAAATCGGAGTCGTCAGAGCTGCACGTAGCCGACAGCCACGACCTGATCCGCGTGCAGGGCGCGCGGGTGAACAACCTCAAGGACATCAGCATCGAGATCCCGAAGCGGCGGCTGACGGTGTTCACCGGGGTGTCCGGTTCAGGCAAGAGCTCCCTGGTGTTCGCCACCATCGCCGCGGAGTCCCAGCGGATGATCAACGAGACCTACAGCGCGTTCCTCCAGGGCTTCATGCCGACCCTGGCCCGGCCCGAGGTCGACGTACTGGATGGTCTGACGACCGCGATCATCGTCGACCAGGAGCGTCTCGGCGCCGACCCGCGCTCCACGGTCGGCACGGCGACCGACGCCAACGCGATGCTCCGGATCCTGTTCAGCCGGCTGGGGCAGCCCTACATCGGCTCGCCGCAGGCGTTCTCCTTCAACGTCGCCTCGATCAGCGGCGCGGGCGCGGTGACCATGGAGAAGGGCGGCCGGACGACCAAGGAACGCCGCAGCTTCAGCGTCCTCGGCGGCATGTGCCCGCGCTGCGAGGGGCGGGGTGCGGTCAACGACATCGACCTGACCGCTCTGTACGACGCCGACAAGTCGCTGAACGAGAGCGCGATCACCATCCCGGGTTACAGCATGGAGGGCTGGTACGGCCGCATCTTCCGCGGCTGCGGCTTCTTCGACGCCGACAAGCCAATCAAAAGGTTCAGCAAGCGCGAGCTCGACGACCTGCTCTACAAGGAGCCGACCAAGATCAAGGTCGAGGGCATCAACCTGACGTACTCCGGGCTGATCCCGCAGATCCAGAAGTCGTACCTGTCGAAGGACATCGACGCCATGCAACCCCACATCCGAGCATTCGTGGAGCGGGCCGTCACCTTCGACACGTGCCCGGAGTGCAGCGGCACCCGGCTCAGCAAGGAGGCGCGGTCGTCGAAGATCAGCGGGACCAACATCGCCGATGCGTGCGCCATGCAGATCAGCGACCTGGCCACCTGGGTGAGCGGGCTCGACGAACCGTCGGTCGCGCCGCTGCTGGCGGCGTTGCGGCACAGCCTCGACTCGTTCGTGGAGATCGGGCTCGGCTACCTGAGCCTGGACCGGCCGTCCGGCACACTCTCGGGCGGTGAGGCGCAGCGGACCAAGATGATCCGGCACCTCGGGTCCTCGCTGACCGACGTCACCTACGTCTTCGACGAGCCGACGGTCGGTCTGCACCCGCACGACATCCAGCGGATGAACGCCCTGCTCGTCCAGCTGCGGGACAAGGGCAACACCGTGCTCGTGGTCGAGCACAAGCCCGAGATGATCGCCATCGCCGACCACGTGGTCGACCTGGGTCCGAAGGCCGGCAGCGCCGGCGGTCAGGTGATGTTCGAGGGGACCGTCGAAGGTCTGCGGAACAGCGACACGATCACCGGCCGGCATCTGGACGACCGTGCTGCGGTCAAGCCGACCGTACGGACGCCCACGGGTGCGCTCGAGATCCGCGGAGCCAGGCTGCACAACCTCAAGGGCGTCGACGTCGACATCCCGCTCGGGGTCCTGGTCGCGCTGACCGGGGTCGCCGGTTCGGGCAAGAGCTCGCTGATCAGCGGTTCGGTGTCTCCTCGGGACGGCGTGGTGTCGATCGACCAGGGCTCGATCCGCGGGTCCCGCCGGAGCAACCCGGCGACGTACACGGGGCTGCTCGAACCGATCCGCAAGGCCTTCGCGAAGGAGAACGGCGTCAAGCCCGCCCTGTTCAGCGCCAACTCCGAGGGCGCCTGCCCGAACTGCAACGGTGCGGGCGTGATCTACACGGATCTCGGCATGATGGCCGGGGTGGCCGCACCGTGCGAGGTGTGCGACGGGAAACGGTTCGACGCGCTGGTGCTGGACTACCACTTCGGCGGCAAGGACATCAGCGAGGTGCTGGCGATGTCGGTGGCCGAAGCCGAGGCGTTCTTCGCCGACGGTGACGCCAAGCTGCCGACGGCCCACAAGATCCTGGCCCGGATGGTCGACGTCGGGCTCGGCTACCTCACCATCGGGCAGCCACTGACCACGCTGTCCGGCGGTGAACGTCAGCGCATCAAGCTGGCGACGCACCTGGGGGAGAAGGGTGGGATCTACGTCCTCGACGAACCGACCGCCGGCCTCCACCTCGCCGACGTGGAGAACCTGCTCGGCCTGCTCGACCGGCTCGTGGATTCGGGCAAGTCCGTGATCGTGATCGAGCACCACCAGGCGGTGATGGCTCACGCCGACTGGATCATCGACCTCGGACCCGGCGCCGGCCACGACGGCGGCCGGATCGTCTTCGAAGGCACCCCGGCCGATCTCGTCGCCGGCCGGTCCACCTTGACGGGCGAGCACCTGGCGACCTACGTCGGCAGCGCACCCTGAGGACCCCGCCGTCCTGAACCCGCCGTACGCGCCGTGAGCCTGTCGAAGGCCCCGAAGGGGTTGTGCTCCCCAGGTCCCACCTCCCGCGTCACCAGTCACCACCACCCATTCCACGTTTCGCACCAGTGGGCTCGAAACGGGCCGTACCCGCCTGAAAATCGCGACGTTCGGCACCCACTGGTGCGAAACGGTTTTGGGGCTCGAGCTGCGTCAGGGACTGGTCAGGATGACCAGCTGCTGCGTGGCCCGGGTCATGGCGACGTAGCGGTCGACCGCTCCCTCGATGCCGTCGCCGAAACGCTCCGGGTCGACCAGGATGACCAGATCGAACTC
>DATDBS010000075.1:0-77409 GCA_036524735.1 Propionibacteriaceae bacterium | reverse complement strand
CTCCCGCATATCCGGCGGCAACAGGAACTGCTGATCCCGATCAACCGGCCGATACCCCTTCGCCATGATCAATTATCGACCCACCAACACCCCAGGCCCCGGACCGACAGGCACCCTCGATTTCGCAACAGCCCCAGTGGGCGCGAAACGGCTGGACCAGGTCGCTCGGTCCGCGTCTCAAGCCGGGCGCAGAACGGTCGGCTGAACCAGGTTCCGCGTACGTTCGGGGCCAGTCGGTGCGAAACGGTGGGCCGAACCCGGGTGAAGTGGTGCGTTTCGAGCCAGTCGGTGCCAAACGTGGATCCGGGCCCCCACCATCGGGACACAAGGCGTACTGGCGGGACTAAACGGCGTACGCGAGTCGTTGAGTTGGTGTCGCAGGGAAGCTGCGGCAGAATAACCCCTTGGTGCCGGTTCACGAGCGTCGATCCTGACTGCCCGACCCGGTGCACAGATACGAGGAGACACCATGAAGCCCGACATCCACCCCGCCTACGGGGATACCCAGGTCACCTGCACCTGCGGCAACACGTTCACCACCCGCAGCACCGCGCCGAGCGGAGTCATCCGCTCCGAAGTGTGCTCCGCCTGCCACCCGTTCTACACGGGCAAGCAGAAAATCCTGGACACCGGTGGCCGCGTGGCTCGCTTCGAGAAGCGCTACGCCGCCAAGCAGGCCAGCAAGTAGCAACACCCGCCGCGCCGGGTAGACAGGACAACCTGTCTGCCCGGCGCTTGCCGTGTCCGGGGTCTGTGGTTCAGCGAGGGAAGTGGTCGAGATGTTCGAGTCCGCCGGTTATCTGCGGGATGAGTTCAGCGAGCTCGAGGCTGCCCTCTCGGACCCGTCGGTGCACGCCGACCTGGCCCGCGCCCGCCGCGTGGGACGTCGGTACGCCGAGCTCACCCCGATCGTCAAGGCGCTCGACGAGTACCACCTGCTGACCGATGACCTCGCCGCAGCCCGGGAGCTCGCGGCCGACGACGAGACCTTCGCGGCCGAGGCCATCGATCTCGAGGCCCGGCTCATCCCCGTCGTCGAGCGGCTGACCAAGCTGCTCGCCCCCCGCGACCCCAACGACTCCTCCGACGCGCTGGTGGAGATCAAGTCCGGTGAGGGCGGCGAAGAGTCGGCGCTGTTTGCGGGCGACCTGCTCAAGATGTACAGCCGGTACGCCGAGACGCGCGGCTGGAAGGTCGAGGTCCTCGACGCCCAGGACACCGACCTCGGCGGCTACCGGTCGGTCACAGTCGCCATCAAGGCGTCCTCGGTCGGTGAGCCGGACCAGATGCCGTACGGCGTGCTCAAGTTCGAGGCCGGCGTGCACCGGGTGCAACGCGTACCGGTCACCGAGTCGCAAGGGCGGGTGCACACCTCCGCAGCGGGGGTGCTGGTGATGCCCGAGGTCGAGGAGACCGAGGTCGAGATCAACGACGACGACCTGCGGATCGACGTCTACCGCTCGTCGGGCCCCGGCGGGCAGGGCGTCAACACCACCGACTCAGCCGTCCGGATCACCCACCTGCCGACCGGCATCGTCGTTTCGATGCAGAACGAGCGATCCCAGCTGCAGAACCGTGAGCAGGCGATGCGGATGCTGCGGTCTCGGTTGATCGCCGCGGCGGAGGAGGAGGCGGCCAGCGCCGCGTCCTCGGCCCGTCGCAGCCAGGTCCGTACGGTGGACCGTTCCGAGCGGATCCGCACCTACAACTTCCCGGAGAATCGGATCTCGGACCACCGGATCGGGTTCAAGGCGTACAACCTCGATCAGGTCCTGAACGGGGACCTGACCGCGGTGGTGACCGCCCTGCAGGAGGCCGACACCGCAGAGCGGCTCGACCAGGTGGGCGACGCGCAGTCGTGAGCGCCACCCCGTGAAGATCCGTCCGCTGCTGCTCGACGCCGTCACGCGGCTGCGGGCCGCCGGGGTCGAGTCCGCCCAGTCCGACGCCCGGATCCTGCTGGCCCACGCCAGTGGTACCGAGCTCGCCCGGCTGCCGCTGTTGGACGAGATCACCGACGAACAGGCCCGCGAGTTCGAGGACATGATCATGTTCCGCGAGCGACGGATCCCGGTCCAGCACCTGACGGGCCGCGCGCACTTCCGGTACGTCGACCTCGAGGTCGGGCCCGGCGTCTTCGTGCCCCGGCCCGAGACCGAGGTGATGACCGGGTGGGCCATCGACCAGCTGCGGCCGATGATCACGCTGCACCACCGGCCCCTCGCGGTGGAGCTGTGTGCGGGTTCTGGGGCCATCTCCAAGGCCATCACCACCGAGCTGACCCGGGTCGACCTCCACGCGGTGGAGCTGTCGGAGCAGGCCGCGGCGTACGCCTTCCGCAACCTGCGCGACACCCTGGTCGAGCTGCACGTCGAGGACATGGCCGAGGCACTCCACCAGCTGAACGGCACGGTCGACCTGGTCATCGCCAACCCGCCGTACATCCCGCTCGAGGCGTTCGAGTCCGTGGCCCCGGAGGCCCGTGACCACGACCCCACCCTGGCGCTGTTCTCCGGCGAGGACGGGCTGGACGCGATCAAGGTCGTGGCTCGGGTCGCGGCCCGCTTGCTCCGTCCGGCGGGTCTGTTGTGCATCGAGCACGCCGACGTGCAGGGCGAGTCCGCGCCCGCGGTCGTCGCGGCGACCGAGTCCTTCCGCGTCGTACGCGACCACCTCGACCTGACGGGGCGGCCACGTTTCGTGACCGCGGTACGCCGTTCGCGCTGAAGGCACGGCCTCGGTGCAGCCGGACAGGCAATCCTGCATGGCAGGATTGGCCGAGTGAGCGAAACAGCCGAGCCCGTCGACGCCGTGGGCTACCAGCGTTTCGACTGCGCTGCCCCAGACGCCGACCTCCTGGCCGTCGCCTCAGAGGCGGCTCGGGCCGCGATCGAGGACGGTGCCTGCATCGTGTTGCCGACCGACACCGTCTACGGCATCGGTGCGGACGCCTTCAGCGCCGAGGCGGTGCAGCGCCTGCTCGACGCCAAGCAGCGCGGTCGGGACATGCCGCCGCCGGTGCTGATCGGGGATGCCAGCCTGATCCGAGCCCTGGCCACCGACGTACCGGAGTCGGCCAAAGAGCTGGTCGCCAAGCACTGGCCCGGCCCGCTGACCATCATCTGCAAGATCCAGCCGAGCCTGCGGATGGATCTCGGCGACGCCGAGGGGACCATCGCTCTCCGCGTCCCGGACCACGACGTCGCCCGGGAAGTCCTGCGACGGACCGGTCCGATGGCGGTCAGCAGCGCCAACCTGAGCGGGCAGCCCGCCGCCTTGACCTGTGACGATGCCATCGCCCAGCTGGGTGACCGCGTGGCGGTCTACCTCGACGCCGGCACGCTCGGTGGCGCAACCGGGGCTCCGTCGACCATCGTGGACTTCACCCAGCACGACGTGGGCGAGGTGCTCCGGCTCGGCGCGCTGAGCCTGGAGGTGCTGCGCGAGACCCTGCCCGACGTGCTCGACCTGCCCCAGGCCGGCGACGACGCGAGCGCAGCGTCGGACGACGAGTCGTCCTCGGACGAGACATCTCCGGACGAGAGTTGCCCCGACGATCCCGAGGAGGGCGAGTCGTGGGACGCGATGGCGAGCGCCGGGACCGACTCCGATTACACCGGTGACGTCGACCCCGACCAGCCGGATCTGTTCGAGACCGTCGAGGACGACCGAAAGACCGCGGGTTCCTGAGTGCGCGAGTACCTCCTGGTCCTCCTCATCGCGGCGGCGACGACCTACCTGGTGAGCGGACTCTGCCGCCGGTTGGCGCTCCGCACGGGTGCACTGGCCAAGGTACGGGACCGGGACGTGCACACCATCGAGATGCCCTACTTCGGCGGGGTCGCGATGTTGGCCGGCGTGGTCGCTGCGGTGCTGATGTCATGGCAGCTGCCGTTCCTCGGCCGCGAGGTCACCGTCCAGGATGACTCGCGGGGGGTGCTCGTGGCCGCGTTGGTGATCTGCATGGTCGGAGTGCTGGACGACGTCTTCGACCTACCGGCCTCGGCCAAGTTCGCGGGTCAGATCGCGGCGGCCGGGGTTGCGGTGGCGCTCGGAGTGAAGATGCTCTGGATCCCGTTGCCGGGTCAGATCATGTCCCTCGACGCCTCCGCTTCGGTCGCGATCACGGTGTTCTTCATCGTCTTGTGCTCGAACGCGGTCAATTTCGTGGACGGCCTCGATGGGCTGGCCACCGGCGTGGTGGCGATCGGTGCGCTCGCCTTCTTCGCCTATTCGTATCTGTTGACCGTCACGGAGGGTCTCACCCGGGCGACCACGTCGAGCTTGATCACCGTGGCGATCGCCGGCGCTTGCCTCGGCTTCCTGCCGCACAACTTCTTCCCGGCCCGGATGTTCATGGGTGACTCCGGCGCCATGCTGCTCGGCCTGCTGCTCGCCACCTCGACCATCAGCCTGACCGGCCAGATCGACCCGTCTCAGCTGCAGGACTCGGCTCGCGGACTGGTGCCCACGGTGCTTCCCCTGGTGCTCCCGGTGGCCATCTTGTTCTTGCCCTTCCTCGACCTGGTCCTGGCCTTCGTGCGGCGGACGTACGCCGGCAAGTGGTGGTTCGTCGCCGACAAGCAGCATCTGCACCACCGGCTGCTGGAGCGCGGCCACAGCCAACGCCGGGCCGTGATGCTGATGTACATCTGGTCCGCGCTCGTCTCCTTCGGTGTGATCATCCTCGGACTGGTGCGCAGCGACCGTCAGTGGGCTGTGGTCGCGGTGGTTGCGTTGTGTGCGCTGATCCTGCTGCTGGTGACCCTGGGAAGGCCCGTCCAGGAGCGTCATCCCGTACGCCGGGGCGAGTCCCTACCCTGACCTGCGAACGGCAGGCGAATTCTTGGCCACGGCGATCCCTCCGCGTCCACAGGCCTGCTGACGTGTGCTAGTTTTCACGAACGCCTTCGGGCGTTACAACGGGGTTTCACGCGCGAGAATCGGGCTGAACCCCAACCCCAGTTCACCTTTCTCGCAAAGGATCGCCCCGCCCCCATGACCGTTCAGAGTCGCTCCGAGCCGATCGCGGCAGTGCAGGGACCCAGCATCCACGTGGTGCGGGCCCGCAAGCTGCTGCTGGCCGGCGCCGTGGGTGGACTCGCGGCCGCGATCATCTCGATCGTGGTCATGACGGGGGTCTACGGCCGCAGCGGGCTGGTGTCGGCCCTGCTGGCCTCGGCGATGGTGCTGTTCTTCTACGGCGTCGGTCAGGCGTTGATGGTCCAGTTCGCTGACGCAGGTGCCCGGACGCTCCTCATCGTCTCGATGATGAGCTACACCGGTCGGATCGCCGTCCTCGGTTTCGTGCTGCTGTTCTACCAGCGCAACGCCGAGCGTTGGGCCACGCTGACCCCGCTGGCCATCTTCATCACCACCATGGTGGTCGTGGCCGGATGGCTCGTCGTGGAGGTTTTCGTGTTCTCCCGGTTGCGGATCAGCGCGTACGACACCGAGTACGCCGCACCGTCCAGCACGGGGTCCGAGCAATGACCCGGAGCGCCGCGGCTGCTAGGTTAGGCGACGCCATGAACGACCAAGGGATGCTCGACAAGGGCAAGGCCAACGCGCGCAGAAGCGAGGCGTCGGCCGGAATGGACGAGGGGCTACGCGTCCTCTCCTACCTCATCTCCGGGGTCTTGTTCTACGGCGGACTTGGCTGGGTCGCCGACCACTTCCTGGGTACGGGTTTCCTGCTGCCGATCGGAATCGTCGCGGGCGCCGCCTTCGGGGTTTACATCATCATCCGGCGTTTTGGTCAGGTCCCTGCGCCAGAGGCGCAGACCACGAGCCGAGCTGACGACCGAAAAACTGACAAGACGGAGGGAGCCCTGTGAGCGGGCTGTTGATGAGTCTGGTGCCGATGGAGGGTTTCGAGGCGCCCGGACCGCAGAGTTTCGACACCGCCGCTTCCCCGATCTTCCCGGGTGTGCCGGGCCTGGAGTGGCTGACGAAGTTCATGCTCCAGGCGATCGTCTCGATGATCGTGATCCTGCTGTTCTGGGTGACCATGTCGCGCAAGAACGCCATGGTGCCCAGCAAGAGCCAGTTCGTCGGCGAGACGGCGTACATGTTCGTCCGGAACTCGATCGGTCGGGACTCGATCGGTCACGACTTCAAGAAATACACCCCGTTCCTGTTGGCGCTGTTCTCGTTCGTGTTGGTCAACAACCTGTGGGGCGTCTTCCCCGCCACGTTGATGCCGACCGCGGCGCACGTGAGCTGGGCGTACGGACTGGCCGGTCTGGTCTGGGTCGTCTACAACGTGGTCGGGATCCGGACCCACGGTTTCCTCGGCTACATCAAGCACACGGTGCTCCCCTCGGGTGTGCCGGTCTACATGTGGCCGCTGATCATCCCGTTGGAGTTCCTCTCCAACATCATCGTCCGGCCGGTCACGCTGGCCCTGCGACTCTTCGCCAACATGTTCGCCGGTCACCTGTTGGTACTGGTCTTCGTGATGGGTGGGGAGTACCTGCTGGTGGAGAGCGAGCCGATCATCAACAAGGTCGCCGGTGGCGCCTCGTTGATCTTCAGCATGGCCATCTTCGGGCTGGAGATCTTCGTCCAGTCCCTGCAGGCCTTCATCTTCACCGTTCTCACCGCTGTATACATCTCTTCGGCCGCCGCCGAGGAGCACTGACCCAATCTTCTCCGCTGACCACCAGCGAAGAACCTTGAAAGGAACACCTGCATGACTCCACTGGAAATCCAGGGCTCGCTCGCCATCGTCGGCTACGGCCTCGGCGCCATCGGCCCGGGCATCGGCGTCGGTCTGATCTTCGCCTCCGTCATCCAGGGCACCGCCCGCCAGCCTGAGGCTCGCGGCGCCATGATGGGCACCGCCTGGATCGGCTTCGCCGTGTGTGAGGCGCTCGCCATCATCGGCATCGCCCTCGCGTTCGTCTTCCAGGGCCAGGCATAACGGTCTGAGATGAACACGCTTCTCATTCCGCTGGCCGGAGAGAGCCCGCTGGCTCTCGAGCTGCCAGAAGTCATCGCCTCGATCGTCTTCATCGGGATCTTGTATTTCGTCTTCCGGAAGATGGTCGTGCCCCGCTTCGAAGCGACGTATGCGGAGCGCACGGCCGCCATCCAGGGCGGGATCGAGAAGGCAGAGAAGGCTCAAGAGGCAGCTGAGGCGGCACTCCAGCAGTACACGGAGCAGCTGGCCGAGGCCCGGACCGAGGCTGCCCGCATCCGTGAGGACGCCAAGACCCAGGGCACCCAGATCCTGGCCGAGATGCGCGAGCAGGCTCAGGCCGAAGCAGCCCGGATCAAGGCTCAGGCCGAGGCTCAGCTGGACGCCGAGCGCACTCAGGTGATGACCCAGCTGCGCAACGAGATCGGCGGTCTGGCCACCACGCTGGCCGGCCGGATCGTCGGCGAGTCGCTCGACGACGACGAGCGTGCTCGTCGCACCGTCGACCGGTTCCTGGCTGATCTCGAGGAAGACGGGCAGCCCTCGCCCGCAGGCAGGTCATGAGCACCGCATCCGACACCCGGCTCAGCGCGCTGGACAAGATCGTGGACGGGTCCGACACCTCGGGCTCGTTCGCCTCCGACCTGTTCTCCGTCGTCGACCTGTTGGACTCCTCCGCCATGCTGCGGCGGGCCATCACGGATCCGGGTACGCCCGAGGAGGCTAGGGCCGGTCTGGTCCACGGCCTGCTCGACGGCAAGGTGGCCGGTCCCGTCGCCGCCCTGGTTGCAGACGCCGCAAAGCTGCGCTGGGGTGGCGGGCGCACGTTCGCCGCTGCTCTGGAACGCCAAGCCGTACGGGCTGAGCTCATCTCGGCCAACGGCGAAGGCACCCTGGAGGAGACCGAGGACGAGCTGTTCCGGTTCGCCCGGGTCGTCGAGTCGAATCCCGGTCTGCGCAACGCCCTGGGCGATCGAAGCGTCGGTCTGAGCGAACGGCAGGACCTGGTCGGCGAGCTGCTGGCGGGTCGCTCGACCAAGGCGACCCTGACCTTGGCCAAGCGTGCCGTGGCGGCCCGTGAGCGGACCTTCGCGCACACCATCGAGGGCTTCGTCACCCTGGCGGCGGCTCAGAAGAACCGGCTCGTGGCGACGGTACGCGTCGCCCAGCCGTTGAGCGGTGAACAGCGGGACCGACTCCAGGCGTCGTTGAGCAAGCAAGCCGGCCGCCAGGTCGCGCTGCAGGAGATCGTCGATCCGGATGTGCTCGGTGGCATCCGCGTCGAGCTCGGGGACGAGGTCGTCGAAGGTACGGTCGCGGGTCGGCTCGAAGCCGCTCGACGGCTCTTCGGCTGAGCGCGTTTCCGGCCCGAAC
This sequence comes from Propionibacteriaceae bacterium, assembly GCA_036524735.1. Taxonomy (GTDB): domain Bacteria; phylum Actinomycetota; class Actinomycetes; order Propionibacteriales; family Propionibacteriaceae; genus Microlunatus. The sequence continues at coordinate 69,113 of DATDBS010000075.1, read as the reverse complement.
AGCTTGACCCCAGAACTCACAGCACCACACTCAGATACGAGAGCAGGAATCACAGGCGATGGCAGAACTCACGATTCGTCCAGAGGAAATTCGGGACGCGCTCGACCGGTTCGTTTCGAACTACGCTCCCGAGACGGCCACCCGCGAAGAGGTCGGCACCGTCGTCACCTCGGGTGACGGCATTGCGCGCGTCGAGGGCCTGCCCTCGGCGATGGCCAACGAGCTGCTCGAGTTCGAGAACGGCACGCTGGGTATCGCCTTGAACCTCGACGTGCGCGAGATCGGCGTCGTGGTGATGGGTGACTCCGAGGGGATCGAGGAGGGCCAGGTCGTCCGCGGCACCGGTGACATCCTCTCGGTTCCGGTCGGCGACGGCTACCTGGGTCGCGTCGTCGACGCGCTGGGCAACCCGATCGACGGACTCGGCGAGATCACCGACATCGACGAGCGTCGCCCGTTGGAGCTGCAGGCCGCCGGCGTGATGGACCGCCAAGAGGTCCGGCAGCCGCTGCAGACCGGCATCAAGGCCATCGACGCCATGATCCCGGTCGGCCGGGGCCAGCGACAGCTGATCATCGGCGACCGCAAGACCGGCAAGACCGCCATCGCCATCGACACGATCATGAACCAGAAGGCCGCCTGGGAGACCGGTGACCCGGAGCAGCAGGTTCGCTGCATCTACGTGGCGATCGGTCAGAAGAACTCCACCATCGCCGCCATCAAGGGCCAGCTCGAAGAGGCCGGAGCGCTGCCGTACACGACGATCGTGAACGCCCCCGCGTCCGACCCGGCCGGCTACAAGTACGTCGCTCCCTACACCGGGTCGGCCATCGGCCAGCACTGGATGTATCAGGGCAAGCACGTCCTGATCGTGTTCGACGACCTGACCAAGCAGGCCGAGGCCTACCGCTCGATGTCCCTGCTGCTGCGCCGCCCGCCGGGTCGCGAGGCCTATCCCGGTGACGTCTTCTACGTCCACTCGCGGTTGCTCGAGCGCTGCGCCAAGCTCTCCAAGGAGCTCGGTGGCGGTTCAATGACCGGGTTGCCCATCATCGAGACCAAGGCCAACGACGTGTCGGCCTACATCCCGACCAACGTCATCTCGATCACCGACGGACAGATCTTCCTGCAGTCCGACCTGTTCAACGCCAACCAGCGCCCGGCCATCGACGTCGGCGTCTCTGTGTCCCGTGTCGGTGGTGCGGCCCAGATCAAGGCCATGAAGAACGTCTCCGGCTCGCTCAAGCTCGAGCTGGCCCAGTTCCGTGACATGCAGGCCTTCGCGATGTTCGCCTCCGACCTGGACGCGACCACCCGACGTCAGCTGGACCGGGGCAGCCGGCTGGTCGAGCTGCTGCGCCAGCCGCAGTACTCGCCGTACCCGGTCGAGGACCAGGTCGTCTCCGTCTGGGCGGGTCTGCAGGGTCTGATGGACGAGGTTCCGGTCGACGACGTGCTGCGCTTCGAGCGCGAGCTGTTGGACTACCTCAAGCACAACGGCAGCGCGCTGCAGAACATCCGCGAGACGAAGGTCTTCGACGACGACACGGCCGCCGGACTGCGTGAGCAGATCGCCGAGTTCAAGAAGGGCTTCCAGACCAGCGAGGGCAAGCTGCTCGCCGGTCGCGAAGAGCACGTCGCCACCGATCCTGATGACGTGAACCAGGAACAAATCGTCAAGCAGAAGCGGGGCTAGTCCCGTGCCGGCTAGTTTGAAGGAGCTGCGGCAGCGCCGTTCCTCGGTGTCGACCATCAAGAAGGTCACCCGAGCGATGGAGCTGATCGCGGCCTCCCGCATCATCAAGGCGCAGCAGCGCGCCCAGTCGGCGGCCCCGTACGCACGGGAGCTGACCCGGGCGGTGTCCGCGGTGGCGACGTTCTCGAACGTCGACCACCCGCTGACCACCGAGACCGAGAACGCGTCCCGCGCTGCCGTGCTGTTGATCACCTCGGACCGCGGTCTGGCCGGGGCGTACTCCTCGTCGGTGATCAAGGAGGGTGAACAGCTCACCCGACTGCTCAACGACGGCGGCAAGCAGGTCCTGCCGTTCCTCACCGGTCGTAAAGCCGGTGCGTTCTACGCCTTCCGCAAGCGGGAGATCGCGGCTCGCTGGGACGGATTCTCCGACGCACCGACCTACGCCCAGGCCCGGGAGATCGCCGACGCGCTCATCGCGTCGTTCCTGAAGCCGACCGCAGAGGGCGGTGTGGACGAGATCCACGTCGTCTACACCCGGTTCGTGTCGATGCTGACCCAGAAGCCTGAGGTCATCCGGTTGCTTCCCCTCGAGGTCGTCGAGGGCGAGGAGGCTCCCGCCGACAGCGAGATCCTGCCGCTCTACGAGTTCGAGCCCGACGCGGAGACGGTGCTCGACGAGCTGCTGCCGCTCTATGTGGCGAGCCGCATCCACTACTGCTTGTTGCAGAGCGCCGCGTCGGAGCTGGCCAGCCGCCAGAAGGCCATGAAGTCGGCCACCGACAACGCGCAGCAGTTGATCGAGCGTCTGACCCGCGAGGCGAACCAGGCGCGGCAGGCCGAGATCACCCAAGAAATCAGCGAGATCGTCGGTGGCGCGAGTGCGTTGGCTGAGGCCAACAGCTCCGCCGACTGACCAAGCATCCCGAACACCAGCAAGCCACGACGAGAACGAACGAGGGAACCAGATGACCGCCACCGTTGAAGAATCCACCACCGACGCCCCCGTGGGCGGAGTCGGCCGCGTGTCCCGGGTGATCGGGCCGGTCGTCGACGTCGAGTTCCCGCCGGACCAGATGCCCGACATCTACAACGCGGTGCTGGTCGACACCACGGTCAACGGGGTGACCCGGACGATGACCATGGAGGTGGCGCTGCACATCGGCGACAACCTCGTACGCGCCATTGCCCTCAAGCCGACCGACGGCATGAAGCGGGGCTCCGAGGTGCGCGATACCGGTGCACCGATCTCGGTCCCGGTCGGCGACGTGACCAAGGGCCACGTCTGGGACGTCACCGGCAACGTGTTGGACGTCGACCCCTCGACCATCGAGATCACCGAGCGCTGGCCCATCCACCGCACCGCTCCCAAGTTCGACCAGCTCGAGTCCAAGACCGAGATGCTGGAGACCGGCATCAAGGTGCTGGACCTGCTCACCCCGTACGTGACCGGCGGCAAGATCGGTCTGTTCGGCGGTGCCGGCGTCGGCAAGACGGTCATGATCCAGGAGATGATCTACCGGATCGCCCACAACTTCGGTGGCACCTCCGTGTTCGCCGGCGTGGGGGAGCGGACCCGTGAGGGCAACGACCTGATCCACGAGATGGAAGAGGCCGGGGTCTTCAAGGACACTGCGCTGGTGTTCGGTCAGATGGACGAGCCGCCCGGCACCCGGCTGCGCGTGGCGCTGTCGGCGCTGACCATGGCGGAGTACTTCCGCGACGTGCAGAACCAGGACGTGCTGCTCTTCATCGACAACATCTTCCGGTTCACCCAGGCCGGTTCGGAGGTCTCCACGCTGCTCGGTCGGATGCCGTCCGCCGTGGGTTACCAGCCAAACCTCGCCGACGAGATGGGCCAGCTCCAGGAGCGGATCACCTCGACGCGTGGCCACTCGATCACCTCGATGCAGGCGATCTACGTGCCGGCCGACGACTACACCGACCCGGCTCCGGCCACCACCTTCGCCCACCTGGACGCCACCACCGAGCTCTCCCGGGAGATCGCGTCGCGGGGTCTCTACCCGGCCGTGGACCCGCTGAGCTCGACCAGCCGGATCCTCGACCCGCAGTACATCGGCCGGACCCACTACGACACGGCCGTCCAGGTGAAGCAGATCCTGCAGCGCAACAAGGAGCTCCAGGACATCATCGCCATCCTCGGTGTCGACGAACTGTCCGAAGAGGACAAGATCGTCGTCAACCGTGCGCGCCGGATCCAGCAGTTCCTCAGCCAGAACACCTACATGGCCGAGAAATTCACCAACATCCCCGGCTCGTCGGTGCCGCTGGCCGAGACCATCGAGTCGTTCCAGATGATCACCTCGGGCAAGGTCGACCACATCGCCGAGCAGGCCTTCTTCAACGTCGGCAACATGGACGACGTGGAGAAGCGCTGGTCCGAGCTTCAGAAAGACGCCTGATGGTTCGGTCCATTTCGGGGGGGACACCCCCACTGAGCATCTCCGAGGAGCATCGTGGCTGACGCCATGCAGGTGGAGGTCGTCTCCGCCGATCGGGTGGTCTGGTCCGGGCGGTCCGTCAACGTCATCGCCAAGACCAGTGATGGTGATATCGGCATCCTGCCGGGTCACTCCCCGGTGCTGGCGGTGCTGGAGCCCAGCGCGGTGGTCATCTTCAGTGACGACGGTACTCGCGAGATCGTGGCCGTCGACGGCGGCTTCATCTCCGTCTCGCAGGGTCGGGTGTCGATCCTCAGTGAGTACGCCCGGATGGCCTCAGAGGTCTCGGTCTCCCAGGCCGAGAAGGAGTTGGCCGAAGCCCAGCGCGTGCTCGACGCGGGCGACGGCACCGACGAGGACAAGCAGCACTTCCTCCGTGCCACCGCTCAACTTCGTGCAGCGCAGAAAGCGCAGTAGGGTCGCTCCCAACCACCTGGGCTAGAACTGCGCAAGGAGCTGTGACGGGGATGCACGGTTGGCTGGGGGTCATCGAGATCCTCGGGATCTTGGTGCTGCTGGTCGCCGTAGGTCTGGGTCTGCTCGCTGCGCGTCAGCGCTGGCTCGCCCGCCAAGGCGGCACGTTCGAATGCAGCCTGCGGCTGCAGACGGCGACGCCGGGCACCGGTTGGGCGCTCGGAGTCGCGCGGTACAACCAGGGTCTGCTCGAGTGGTTCCGCTTCTTCTCGTACTCGCCGCGGCCGCGGTTGACGCTGCCACGGTCGGACGTACGGGTGTTGGGGACCCGTGATCCCGATGTCGTCGAGTCCGTCGCCCTGGGCACGGACCAGCGGGTGATCACGGTCGAGACCACTACGGAGCGGCCGGCCGAGGAGCGTGAGCTGGCGATGAGTCAGGACTCGCTCACGGGCCTGCTCAGCTGGCTCGAGGCCGCCCCGCCCGGCGCCGGCCGTACCGACTAGATCAGCGCGACCTCTCCCACATTTCGCCCTCAGGGCAGGTGCGACCCGAGCCGGCCGCTGCGGCCGTTGTTCATCCGGACCAAGATGTCCTTGCCGTCGACGTGGTCGATGGCGTCGCCTGTCCGGTGGCTCCACCCAGACCGGGAGCGACACTGCTCACGCGGGTTGCTCTTCGTCGGTGGGGTTGGCGTCGTCGGCGCCAGGCCCGTCGACGGGTGCGTGGCCGCGTTGGCCACCGGGCACCCACAAGACGTCGCCGTCCAGTCCGTTCACCACGCGGGTGAGGATGAACAACAGGTCGGAGAGCCGGTTCAGGTAGGTGATGGCGGGCAGGTTGATGCCACCGGGGGTCTCGGGGTCGGAGACGGCGTCGGTGCCGTACGCCTCGACCGCCACCCAGGCTGCGCGTTCGGCCCGCCGGGCGATGGTCCGCGCGACGTGCAGCTGCGCCGCAGCCATGGAACCCCCCGGCAGGATGAACGACGTCAGCGCGGGGAGCGGATCGCCGAACCGGTCGCACAACGCTTCGAGACGATCGACGTAGTCCTGGGTGACCCGCAGCGCCGGCCATTTCTCGTCCGCGGCCGGTCGCAACGGATTGGACAGGTCCGCACCGAGGTCGAACATCTCGTTCTGGATCACCCTGAGCACCGCAGCGACCTCGCCGGGCATGCCTTCACTGGCCAGGGCGACCCCGAGGGCGGAGTTCGCCTCGTCGACGTCACCGTAGGCCTCGACCCGCGGATCGGACTTCTTGGCTTCGGACATGTCGGAGAGCCGCGTACGGCCCCCGTCGCCCGTACGGGTGTAGATACGGGTGAGTCGGACCATGGATCCCACCCTACGCAGCCACACCGGCCCGTCGCTGCCGGGATCACGGACGGCCTTGTGGCACAGTGTTCGAGGTGAATCGTGCTCTGCGTCGCCGGCCCTTCGCAGTCCTGCCCACCGTCCTGGTCGCCGCCGTCATCGGCTCCGTCGGGCTCGGCGGCTGCGGGACGGTGCCGACCGGACGCAGCTCGACCGATCCCAGCCTCGCCGCGCCGCAGGCCACCCGCACCGGCGCGGCCTCGGCGGGGTCCGGTGGAACGTGTGAGTACACCCCGACCGGTGAGGCGGCGAGGCCCGTCAGCCTGCCACCCACCAGCGGCGTGCCGACCAGCGGGACGGTGGCGTACGTGCTGAAGATGACGAACGGCGACGTGACCATCACCCTCGACCGCGCCAAGGCGCCGTGCACGGTCAACTCGTTCGAGTCGCTGTCCGACCAGGGCTACTTCAACGCCACCAAGTGTCACCGGCTCGCCGACTCCGGGATCTTCATCCTGCAGTGCGGGGATCCCACCGGCACCGGCGGAGGCGGACCGGGCTACCAGTTCGCGAACGAGACCGACGGCACCGAGAGCTACACGTCCGGGGTGGTCGCCATGGCCAACGGCGGCCCGGGCACGAACGGCTCGCAGTTCTTCATCATCTGGGACGACTCGACCGGGCTCGACAAGACGCCCAACTACACGATCTTCGGCACGATCGACTCCGAGTCCCGCGACGTGGTGGCCTCGATGGCCGGCGAGGGCCAGGACGGCAGCAACCCGAGTGGCGGCGGCCGACCCAACAACCCGTCCGAGATCGTCACCGCGACGCGGAAGTAGCCCGACCGGATCCGACCAGGCCCGGGGCCATGACCAGCGCCAGCAGGACCGGGAACTCCAGGTACGCGTGATAGGTGGCCAGGGCGCCGTAGAGGGCCTTACCCGCAAAGTAGTCGCTGACGAAGAGGACGGCCAAGAAGGCACCGCCGATCCCGCCGACGTACCAGGCCCGGCGCCCGCGCAGCCACGGCACCCGGGCGTCGAAGGCCGCGGCCGCGTCCGGAGCGAACTTGGGCAGGAACCCGACCCAGACGACGTAGTGCATCGTCTGCATGAACGCGAACACGACGAGGAAGCGCAACCCGAGCTGGGCCGACGCATCTGGTGGGGCTGAGCTGGCGATCACCTGCTGGCCATTGCCGACGAAGCGGGCCACCACCCCGGGCGCGGCGGTGATCCAGCGGTCGGTGGCGCCCAGCAGGATGACGATCGGCACCACGACGATCCAGAGCAGCTGGGTCATCCGGAACGCGGACCGCGAGCGGTCCGACGGGATGCGCCGGGCCCAGTCCCACAAGAAAATCAGCGGGACCAGGTTGTGCAGGTGGGTCAGGACGACGAAGTGGTACGCCGGCCACGAGAACGAGGCCCACGCCGCGACGGCCAGCACGACGTATCCGACCACGAGCCAGCCCCCGCGCAGCCCGAGCCAGCAGCCGGCCGCGAGGATCGCGTACCCGACCCCGACCTCCGCGAGCCGAGCGCCGTACGGCCATCGCGACGCGGTGAGGCGGCAGATCATGATGCCGCTGGTCAGCAGGAGGAGCAGGCCGAGGAAGCGGCCGGTGAGCACCGCGGCGAACCGGCCGGCCACGTAGCGGATCTCCAGCACGTTGTGGAGCACCCCGAACAGGATCAGCCCGACCACGGTGACGACCAGCGGGGCCCGGAGCGCCACGCCGAGGGCAAGAATCGCCGCTCCCAGCATCAGGGCGACGAGACGACGGGCAGGCGGCAGACTGAACGCTGTGTTCTCCGCCGGGTCGCCGCTGCTGTGGTGGGACGGGTTCGGGTGGGCGTTCGCGCTGACCTGCGTCATCGAGGTGCCGGCCTACCTGCTGGCGTTCCGGGTGTTGGGCTGGTGGGGGCCGGTGGGACCGCTGGCGGGCCGGACCGCATTCGGGCTGACGGTCGCGGTGAACCTGATCACCCACCCGGTGCTCTGGGCGGTCTCGCACCAGCTCGATGGCGTGGGGCAACTCATGGCTGCTGAGCTCGGAGTGGCGGTGACCGAGGCGGGGCTGATCGCCGTGGTCGTGGGTCGGGCGTCGGGGCCGGGGGACCGGCGTACCCGGCTGGCGTGGTCCCTGCTCACCGCAGTCGCCGTCAACGCGGCCTCGGTCCTGGTTGGAGCGCTGATCCTGCCCGTCCTCACGAGTCGGTAGGCGGCCGGGTGTTGCGCTCGAACGGCTTGACCCGCTTGGGCTTGAGGCTCAGCAGGATGGCGGCCAGGATCAAGATGCCCAGGCCGAAGAACCCGCCGACGATCGCTGCCGCAAACCCGTTGCCGCCCGCGGACGGTCGGGCGCCGGGGCTGGGGGGCACCACGTCCATCGGAATCAGGGTGACGAAGGTGATCCACAGGTCCATCATCGGCGGTTCTTTCGTACGTAGCGGAGCGCGAAGATGACGATCGCCGCGACGATCACGCCGAGCAGCAGGACCAGGACCACGGGGGCGAAGTCGAACGGCTGGGGGGCGACGTCGAGGGTGACCTTCAGCATGCGGGCGGCTCCGGGGTTCGGGTCGGCGGAGGACGTGCTCAGTGGCGCCGGACGGGCCACGGGTCTCAATCTCTCACTCTTCCCGGGCCACGATCACTCCAGATGCAGAAACCGCCGCATGGTGGCGCCGAAGACCTCTGGCTGGTCGCTGTGCACCCAGTGCCCCGCGGCCTTCACGGTGACGAGCTGGACCCTGGGGAACAGGGCCCGCATGGCGGGGGCGTACTCGCGGCGCACGTAGCGCGACTCCGACCCGGCCAACCACAGCACGGACCCCGGGTACGGCGGCAGGTCCAGGTCCGGCCAGCTGCCCATCGTGTCGAGGTGGTCCCCGAGGAGGGCAAGGTTCATCTGCCAACGCCAGCCCGAGCCGCCGAGCTCGCGCCGGAGGTTCTGGAGCAGGAAGCTGCGAATGGTGTCCTGGGGGACGTAGGGCCTCAGCAGCTCGTCCGCGCTCACCCGGTCGGGCAAGGTCTGCAGGTCGAGCGTGCGCATGCCCTCGACGTAGGTGGCGAAGTTGCTGATCTCGGTGGTCGGCACGGGGGAGACGTCGACGACGCACAATTGCGACACCAGCTCGGGGTGCTGCAGGGCCAGCGCCATGGCGACCTTGCCGCCCATCGAGTGACCGACCACGGCGTACGGCTCCCCCGCGCCCTGCGTCGCGAGCAGGTGCGCGACCTCGGCCGCCATCTCGGGGTAGGCGAAGTCCTCGGTCCAGTCCGAGCGGCCATGGTTGGGCAGGTCGACCAGCGTGACCCGCGCGTACGGCTGCAGCGCCTTGGCCACGGTTGTCCAGTTCCTGCCCTGTCCGAAGAGTCCGTGCAGGAAGACCACCCGCGGGCCGGTGTCACCGACCTGCGTGCTGAACAGGCTCATGGGCGCCGGGACCAGCAGCCGGAGTGCCAGTGGCGTCGGTCCTCGACCCCCGAGGCCGCGTGCAGCCCGGGCTCGGCCGGCCAGACGACCACGTGGGGCGTACCGGGGAGGACCGCCTGCTGACAGCCCGGGCAGCGGTAGGACTTGAGGGCGGCGGCTCCCGCGATGCTCCGGACGATCCAGCGGCCGTCCCGCTTGTCGGCCGAGCTGGCGTGCCCCGAGCCCAACGGCCGGGCCGCGCGCAGGTGCTTGCTCGGACGTCGGACCACGGGGAGATTTTGTCACGGGCTGACGCCGGCCCGGTACGTTGTCCGGGTGCGTCTGGTGATTGCTCGGTGTCAGGTCGACTACGCGGGACGGCTGACCGCCCACCTGCCGATGGCGAAGCGGCTGATCCTGATCAAGGCCGACGGGTCGGTGTCCATCCACGCCGACGACCGGGCGTACAAGCCCCTCAACTGGATGAGTCCGCCGTGCACGTTCGCCGAGCTGCCCGCACCGGCCCCGGAGCTCGACGCGGTGCCCGGTCCGGAGCCGTTGACCGCGCTCTGGGAAGTCCGGGGTCGCGATGGTGACACCCTGCAGATCTCCATCGGGGAGGTCTTCCACGACTCCTCGCACGAGCTGGGGATCGACCCGGGCCTGCAGAAGGACGGCGTCGAGGCGCACCTGCAGGCGCTGCTGGCCGAGCATCCGGAGACCATCGGGGCGGGTCTCTCCCTGGTCCGCCGCGAACACCCAACCCCGATCGGTCCGGTGGACCTGCTGTGCCGGGACGCGGACGGAGCCTACGTCGCGGTCGAGATCAAGCGGCGTGGTGAGATCGACGGCGTCGAGCAGCTGACCCGCTACCTGGAGCTGATGCGCCGAGACCCGCTCCTCGGCGCGGTGCACGGGGTGTTCGCCGCCCAGCAGATCAAGCCCCAGGCACGCGTGCTCGCCACCGACCGCGGCATCACCTGCGTGACGGTGGACTACGACGCGCTGCGGGGCATGGACAAGGCCGACGAGCGGCTCTTCTGACCCGCAGGCGTACTCAGGGCTTGGTCGCGTGGGCCAACGGACGGTCGCCGACGGTCTGGTTGACCACGGTCTGGTCGCCGTCGTCGGGGTTGTCGTCGAAGTCGCTCAAGGAGAGCTCCGGCACATCCGGCAGACTCTCCGCGGTCTCGACGGCCAAGGCGCTGAGCGAGGTCAGCTGGCTGAGCATCGCCTGCTTGCGCCGGGCGAGCAGGTCCTGCTCGTGACGCATCTGACGGCGTCGCCAGGCGAACTCCTGCCGGGCCCGTTCGTCGATCGTCGCCGCCTGCTGCTGGGCCCGAGCCAGGATGCGGTCGGCCTCGGCGGCCGCCTCGACCTTCACCCGCTCGGCCTCGGCGAGTGACTCCTGGCGCGTCCGCGCAGCCGCCTCGGCCTCGGCCGTGAGGTGGTCGGTCGACTGTCGCTGCAGATCGGTGGCCCGGGCCACCATGGCCTGGTTGTTCTGGTTCGCCTCGTCCTGGGTGCGGCTGAGGTCGGTGAGCACCTGCTCGCGGCGCACATTCATCTCCGTGCTCACGGCGGCGGCCTCGCGCTGGGCGGTGGCCAGAATGCGTTGCTCCTCCAGGCTCGCGGCCTGGCGTACGCCGGTCGCCGCCGCCTCGGCCTCGCTCCGGACGGCGTCGGCCTGGAGCCTCGACGAGGCCAGCAGCTGGTCGGCCTCCACCTTGGCCCGCGCGATCAACTCCGCCGCGTCCAGCTCACCCTGGCGACGCAACGCCTCGAGGTCGCGGAGCTCCAGCTCGCGAATCTCGGCGAGCTCGGTGGTGGCGGTCTCCCGCAACCGATCGACCTCCTCGTGCGTGTGCTCGGAGAGCTGGTCTGCTTCCTGGACGGCCCGCTGCGTGACGTCCCGCGCCTGCTCCTCGGCGATCCGCAGGATCTCCTGGGCTCGGCCGCCCAAACCGGAGTAGTCGACCTGTCGAGCCCGGTCGTGAGCCTGCGACAAGGCGTCGTGGAGCTGCTGGTTCTCGGCGTTCAGCGCGTCGTAGTGCCGTCGGAGCTCGCTGATCTCAGCCTGCGTCATCCGGGCGAAATCGTCGACGGCGTTGCGGTCGTAACCTCTGCGAACGAAGGGAAATGCCCCTTCACCGGACGCCTGGTCATGTGGTCGGATGCTGCTCACGCCAACTCCCTCATCGCCGTACGGCGTTCTGTCCCCGAGACATGCTCAGCCTATCGATCCCGGAGAGCCCGGACCACTTGGCGTACGGCTCACTCGGTGATGACTGGCACCGGCTTGCTCATGCTGGCCACCAGGTCGACGGCGCCGTTGGTCACCCCGGTCAGGGGTCGGCTCGAGGACGTGACCGCGTTGAGCTGGGCGAGCGAGGTCCAGGTGGGATACCGGGACCGGACCAAGGCGAGCTGTCCGGCGACGATCGGCGTGGCCATCGAGGTGCCCGACCAGGCCGCGTACCCGCCGCCGGGGACGGGACCGACCACGGAGTCGCCGGGGGCAGCCACCTTGACCCAGCTGCCGCGGTTGGCCCAGGTGGACACCGCCGACCCGCTGGTCGCCGTCACGGACAGCACCCCGGCGTCGGCGGCGGGGTAGTGCGCGGCGGTGCTGGCGTCGTTGCCGGCAGCTGCGACCACGAGGACGCCCCGTGACTGGGCCATGGTGATCGTGTCACGCACGGTCTTGGACTCGATCGCGTCGTCGGTCCCGAGGCTGATGTTGATCACCCCGGCTCCGGCGTTGACCGCGTCCATGATGGCCTGGGCCACCACGAACACGTTGCCGACGCCGTCGCTGTCCAGCACCCGCATGGGGATGATCCGGGCATCGGGCGCGACCAGGGCGGCCAGACCCGCGACGAAGGTCCCGTGCCCGTACGCCTCGTCGACCAGCCCGTTGCCGCTCGTGTCGACCCTGGTCGCGACGTCGGTCGGGTCGGAGTCGTCGCCGACGTAGTCGTACCCGGGCCTGATCCGGCCCTTCAGCGCGGGGTGGTTCGGGTCGATTCCGGTGTCCAGCACGGCGATCCTCACGCCCAGGCCCTGGCTCAGGGCACGGGCCTCGCGCATCTTCATCGACGTGACGATCGGCTGGTTCAGCCAGGAGCTCGAGTCGGTGGGCCGTGGCTGCGGCGGGCCGGTCGGCCAGCTGTGATACCGGTCTCCGGTCAGGTTGGTCTGGTAGTTGGGCTCGGAGTAGACCACCGCCGTGCTGCCGGCGACCCGGCCGGCGAGTGCGGTCAGGGCGGTCAGGCTGCCCCTGTCCGCACTCGAGGTGGCCCGCAGCAGGTAGATGCCGCGGGAGGCGAGCAGTGTGCTGTCCAGGGTGACCGGGTACGCCTTCGTCACCTCCGAGATCTGTCGGCCCTTGCTGACGTCCACCTTGACCACGATCTTGTCGAAGTTGTTCGTGGTCGGGGCCGCCTGTGCCGGTGCGGCCCCGACGATCAGCGAGAAGCTGATCGCGGTGAGCAATCCGATCAGGAGGGACGACGTTCGTTGCAGTTTCACGGAGAACTCCCGGGAACGGTGCGGACAGGGGACGGAGAGGCCAGGTAGGTGAACGGGGCCCAGAAGTAGGGGTGCGGCTGTTCTTCGGCCACGGTGAGCTGGGCCTGCCGCAACGCTTCGGCGGGGCCCTGGCCACTGAGGAGGTGTCGGTAGAACAAGACCATCAGGTCGCAGGTGGTGGCGTCGTGCACCGTCCACTGGCTGACCACGACACCCATCGCCCCAGCAGCCAGGAACGCCCAGCTGAGCCCGACCGCCTCGACGGCCTGGCCGTGACGACCGGACTCGCACGCGCTCAGGGTGACCAGGGCCCCGTCCAGGTCGAGCTGGAGGATCTCGGCCGAGGTCAGCCATCCGTCGTCCAGTCGCAGCCGGGAGAACAAGGGGTTCCCGGGTCGGTAGACCGCGTGGCAGGCGAGGTGGATCAGACCCGTTCCCGGCAGGGCTGCGGTGACCGCGGCCACGCTCGCACGTTCGCCGGACAGGAGTCGGACTGGCGCGCGACCGACCCGCCGGGCCAGCAGCGCCGCCACCTGCTCACCTTCGGCAGCCACCGCCGGCGCCGCGGCGTCTGGTGCGGCCACGACGAGCGCTGACCGGTCGCCGATCGCGGCTGGGCCGGGTTCGGCGTAGGAGAGGGTCGAGACGATGACCACAGGAGAACGCTCGAGCAGGTACCGGCTTCCGTCGTACAGGGCTTGGAAGGGCACCGAACCGATCACCCGGTGGGGCACGATGACCAGCGTCTCCCCGGCGCGCTGATCCACGAAGTCACCGACCGGCCGGATCAGCACGTCGTAGATCTGGGTCAGCGTGTGCCGGGTCGCCGCCAGCATCATGGCCTGCTGCCGCGCCGCGAAGACACGTCCGACGGCGAAACGTGACCACTGCGCCGCGAGCTCCTCGAGGAGCTCGGTCAGGGCCGGTACGACGCCGAGCAGCCGGCGCGAGGTGACCTGGCCCTGGCTGCGCATGAAGACCACCACGTCGTTCCCGAGCACGTGGTACGCCAGCGCGTCCGCCGCGTCCGGGGACGGCGACTGGACCTGACCGGTCAGGGACTCGGCTGCCTCCGGTGCGGCCGCCGCACGGAGTCTCAGGCTGCTGACGCGCTGCTCGAGCTGGTCAGCCTGCGCCCGGAGCAGGGCCAGGGTCGGTCCGTCCTGGGTCTGGTGGATCGCGAGGTACGTCGCGTTCAGGTCGGCGTACGCGGTGGAGGTCTCTGCGTCCCGGCCGCTGAGCTGCGGGCCGGGGCCGACGGTGTCACTCATCAGATCCCGCAGGGTTCGCGCCTTCTCGTCGTCGGCCACTGCGCACGCCTGCGTGACCTCGCCCGCCTCGAGCAGCAGGTCGACGAGGTCGTCGTGGGCCGCGAACCGATCGGACCGGAAGGCAGCCCGCAACGCGTAGTCCGGCAACGCAGCGCTGGCCTGGTCGGAGTCGGCCACGGCACGACGGAGCAGGGTCTCGGCCTGAGCGACCCGGCCCTGCGCCCGGTGCAGCCGGGCCGCCCTTAGCGCCCAGGCGTAGGTGAGTGCGGGCAGTCGTAGATCGGAGACCAGAGCCTCGGCCCGGTCGCAGTAGCCCTGCGCCTGGTCGGGGTCGCTCGCCCAGGCCGCCAGCTGCAGGTAGGCCCAGGTCAACGGCATCAGCCAACCGCCGGCTTCGAGGGCGGTGGCCGCCTGAGCCGCGAGCATGGCGGCGTCGTCGCGACGGCCGCCCAGCGCAGCCGCCTCGGCCTGGGCGAGCCGGGTGCGGGCGAGGTACTGCGGGTCCGCAACCCGGCGAAAGGCTTCAGCCGCCAGTCGCAGCTCGTCCTCGGCGCGTCGGCCGTCCCCGGCCGACAGATGCGTCAACGCCACGATGAATCGGGCCCGGGCCTGGTCGTGCGTCATCCCGGCCCGCCCGGTGCGCTCCGCGGAGGCCTGCGCCGCCGCCCGCGCTTCGGGCAGCATGCCGACGGCCAGGTAGGTCTCGGCGAGCGCCAGCTGCAACCGGTCGGCCTCAGCGTGAGCCCCGAGTTCGTCCAGCGTGCGGCGAGCCGGCTCCAGCAGGGTCAGCGACTCCATCAGCTCGCCGAGCTGTTGGTGGGCCATGGCGGTGTCGCCCTGGCACTTGGCGGCGAACAGGCGGTCACCGGCTGCGGAGAACCCGACGACGGCCGCCTGCAGGTCGACCAGGGCTTCGCGGGGCCGCCCCAGGGCCAACAGCTCGACGGCCCGGTTGGCGAGCGGGCGGGCCGCCACATCGTCCATCCCCTGGGCCCGGTAGAGCTGTTCGGCTTCGGCGTACGCCTCCAGGGCTCTGGCGTGCTGACCCAGAAAGCCGTACGCAGCCCCGACGTTGTCGGTGGCGTGTGCGCGGATGCGCTGGGCGTGCGGATCGTCCGCGTACGCAGCGGTGCTGACCTCGACCAGGAGAGCCTCACCCACTTCGAGGGCGTCGATGTGTCGACCGAGGTCGTCGAGCACCTGCATGCGACCGAGGTCCGTGCGCAGGGCCGACACGGCGTCACCGGCCCCGTGCCACAAGGAACGGGCCTCGGCGATGAGCTGCAATGCGGGGGTGAGCTCACCTCGCTCGGCGGCGATGCGCGCCCGTTGGTAGCGAGCCCGGGCGCGGAGCACGGGTAGATCGACGCCCGCCGCCTCGTCAGCCAGGGTCGAGAGCTCGACGGCCAGGCTGGGCGCCTCGTGCACCAGCTCCTCGGTCCGGTCGAGCAGCCAGGTGAGACCGGTCTCGTCGTCCAGTCCCTCGGCACGCAGATGGGTGAGCCGACCAGCCATCGTGGGCGGGGTCAGCAGGTCGAGGACATCCAGCTGCGCCAACACGTCAACTCCGACCGATGTGCTCCAGCGGCACCCGAGCACGAACCTCGACCTCGCCGTTGTTCACCGTGAGCTCGACAGTTTCGGTGGCGAGATCGTTGAGCCGGAAGCGACCGAACGCGTCGGACTCCGTGGTCTGAACGGGCTCGCCGGTCGGCAGCACGGAGGCATGGAAGACGGGAGCGTTGGTCTCGTCGGCCAGCAGGACCTGACCCAGCATCCGAACCCGGCCGGTCGCAGTCGGGTGCAGGTCCAGCACGAGGTCACCGACCTCGGAGGTGAAGACCATGGTCGTCGCCGTGGTGGAGTCACCACGCACACCGGCGAGCACCCTCTCCTGGCTCGAGTCGAAGGTGAGCGCGGCCCGGTAGCGCAGGATGATGGCCCCCAGCACGGCCTGGGCCTGGACCCAGCGGTCGAAGTACTGCAGCAGGCTCTGCTCCACCAGGGCCGAGGCGTCGACCAGCTCGGCCGAGCGCGCCGTCGTCACGAACCCCCGTAGCCAGGCCTCATCGGCCTGCAACACCGGGTCCCGCTCGATGGCACGTTCGACCCGAGCCCGTTGACCGGCATCCAAACGACTGTCGACGAGGTCGGCCACCCAGGCAAAACCTGCCGCAGAATTCATCTCGGTCTCCTTGTTGCTCACCAGATGCCCTCTCCGACGAGTGGGCGCAGCTTCTGTAGGCACCGGCCCCGGGTGGGACCGATCGTTCCGACGGCTCGGCCGAGTCGCGCGGCGACCTCCGCGTACGACGGGCTCGTCGGGTCGAGATAGAGCGCAGTCAGCAGGTTCCGGCACGGGCCGTCGAGCTGAGCCAGCGCGGCGTGCAGGACGGCCAGCCGCTCCCACGCCTCGAACGGTTCGTCCGAACGCTCGGGCAGCACCGCGGTCACGTACTCCCGCTCGAGCCGACGCCGAGCCCGCCACGCCTTGCGCTGGGCCACCGTGATCAGCCAGGAGGCGATGCGCTCGTCCTGCCGGATCCGAGTGCTCGACTCGAGCAGCGCGATGAAGGTCGCCTGGGTGATGTCCTTGGCGTCCTCGGCCGACAACCCGGCTCGCATCGCGATGGTGGTCACGACCCTCGAGTAGCGCCGGATCAGGGCGGTCCAGCTGGCTCCGTCGCCCGCCCGGCACATGTCCAGCAGCTCGCTGTCGGTCAGGTCGGTCGCACCCCGGTCGTCGACATCCGGGAATCCGGCCTCCGAGACCGGTGGGCGTGGCACCCGGACCTCCAGGGGCGATCCCCCGTCGGCCGACCTCTGGTCGTCAGACATCTTTGCACCAGCCCCCCGTCACTGCCGTTGTCGTTCCCTGCCCATCGCGGACGTCCGCGGCCTCGCCCTTTCGTGCTCACCGGACACCCTCCCGCAGGAGGTGAGTGGCCCGAGAACAAGCACTATTGGATCACGAAAATGCATCAGACGCGGCTCCGAGGACACCGTGGAGATTTGGGGTGAGATCACGAATTTCGGCCGCCGTACGTCGACACCGAAGCTCAGCGCGGGTGCTCCCCGAAACCGTTGTGTGCCGCACAAATCCTGGTCAGGCGGTGACTTCGCCGAACGCCCGGAACGGTCGGCAGATGGATGCTACGCTCGCGCTTCCGTGAACCCGCGGAGGCCTGCTCGACCGGCTCCCGGGCCCCCGGAACACGTCGGGGGATCGGTCGGAGGCCAGGGACATGCACGGGACCTCGAAGGATGCACTGGGCTGGTCGCGACTGATCGCCCCACGGCGGGTGGTCGTCGCTTCACTGCTCACGGTGCTGGCCGCATCCTGGTCGGCGACTCCGCAACCAGCAGCCGCAGCCACCAGCGTCTCCGGGGTCGTGAACACCTACCAGGCCGTCGGCTCCATCGCCGGCTCCGTCATCAGCCTGACCGGCTCGACGACGGGCGCGTCCGAGTCGTGGCGGACCGGTGACCAGGTGCTGCTCATGCAGATGACCGGGGTCAACCCGGCGGCTCGGGCCAGCGGCCTCGGTAGCTACGAACGGGCGGTGATCGCCTCGGTGAGCGAGAAGACCGTCAGCTTGACCCGTGCGCCGGTACGGACCTACTCACCCGGCAGCGAGCGGGTGCAGCTCGTCCGAATGGTCTCCGACGCCGGCACCACGACGGTGTCCGGGACGGTCACGGCCCGGCCCTGGGACGGGCGGACCGGCGGCGTCGTCGCCATGACGGGCGGCAACCTGAACCTGGGGGGCCGAGCCATCGACGTGAGTGGCGACGGGTTCACCAACACGAACGCGCCCTTCACCTCGTCGATCTCGGGGAACCTGGTCTCGATCGGCTCGACCGTCGGCCGCGGTCTGGGGGCGGTCAACGGGGGCGGGGGTGGTGGCGGCCGCGGTGGCGCCGGCGGTGCGGGCAGCGGCTGGTCGAACTCCGGTGGCAGCACCGGTGGCGGCGGGGATCCAGGTCAGGGCGCCAGCGCGGCCGGGACCGATGGCGGCCGGGGTGCTCCGCTGCCCGTGTTGCGTTCCAAGGTCGGCGGCAGTGGCGGCGGCGGCGGCGTGATCGGTGGCGGTGGTGGGGGCGGCGGCGGCGACGGCTCGATCACCTCCCCGGGCGGCGGCGGCGGGGTCGCCGGTGGGGGCGGCGGCGGACGTGGGGGACTTCTCGGTTCCAGCCTGAGCGGTGCCGGCGGCGGTGGCGTGGGCGGCGTGGGCAACGGGGGCGATGGTCTGTCGGGCTCCATCCTGAGCGGTTACGGCTCCGCGGGGGGCGGAGGCGGATCGTACGGCGGTGGCGGCGCCAGCGGGGGCATCCGGGGCTCCGAGAGCGAAGGCAGCGGTGGCGGCGGTGGCGGTGGCTGGTTCGGCGGTGGTCCTGGTGGCTACGGCAAGCACCTCGACCGCAACAGCCTGGGCGGCGCCGGCAACACCCCGGTCGACACGACCATTCCCGACGCGGACCACTACCTGAACGAGGACAACCCACGCCTGATGATGGGCGGGTCCGGCGGGCGAGGCAGCGCCGACTTCGGAGCGGTCGCGGGTGGCGCCGGCGGCGGCGTCGTCTACCTGGACTACACGAGCATCACCGGTGGTGGATCGGTCCGGGCCGACGGCGGCCCGGGTCTGACTCCCGGCGGTGGTATCCACTCGGGATCCGGGGGTGGCGCTGGGGGACAGGTGCGGGTCATCGGCTCCGGCCGGGGACTCGACGTCACGGCGAACGGCGCCGACGGGGGTCGGCCGTCAACGACCTGGCTCGGAGCCGGGGCCGGCGGCGGCGGTGGTGGTGCGGGCGGTGTCTGGCTCGAGCGGCTCGGCGCGCCACGCACCTGCGGCACGAGCGCGGCGGTGTCCGGTGTCCAGGCGAGCGTGCGTGGAGGTGGATCACCCCGGGTCGCCAACCCTCGCGGTGGCGCCCCGACCGTGGAGGGTGGCACCGGTGGTCTCGGGCTGGTCTGCAGCAGCTCCCCACCCACCTTTGCGATCGGCGACCGGGTCTGGCGCGACCTCGACGCCAACGGCGTCCTCGCGCCGGGCGAGCCCGGCCTCCCCTCCGTCTCGGTGGCGCTGCTGGACAGCAGCGACGCGACGGTCGCGACCACGACGACCGGTACCTCCGGCCGCTACGTCTTCGACGGGCTGCTGCCCGGAACCTACCGCGTACGGTTCACGCTGCCCGGTGAGTGCGCGTTCAGCCCGGCCCAGGCGGCGGGATCGACGCCGGCCTCGGACTCGGACCCACGTCCGACGACCGGGCTGACGGCGGCGATCCCCGTCGGGCCGGACCAGCCGGACCAACGTGCGGTCACCCCAGCGGACGGGACCCTTGCGGCGGGTCAGATCAACCCCGAGGTCGACGCCGGCATCGTGTGCTCCACCTCCTCAGAGACGGAGTTGGGGGGCTACGGGTCGGGACCCATCCTGGATCTGCTGCCGGCCACCGCGGGACCCTTCGACTCGGCCACGGGGGTCGGAGTGATGTCAGCGGCGGGCGATTCGAGCACGTTCCTGCTGCAGGTCGACGGCATCGCGGACAGCGCCAGCGCCACGACGTACGGGGCTCACCTGAACTTCGGCCCGTGCGTCGCCGGTAACGGACCGGCCGCCGGTGGGCGCTACAACACCGACGTGCTCGACGGGGAGCTCCCGGCGGAGGTGAGCCCGCGTACCGAGGTGTGGTTGGCCCTGACGCCTGACGCCCGAGGTTTTGCCTCGGCCTCGGCCACGGTGCCGTTCGTGCCGACCTCCGCCGAGCGCTCCCTGGTCATCTACTCGGCCGCCACCAACCCCGACACGGGGTCTTCGGGGCCGCGTCAGTCCTGCTTGCCGTTCGTCGTCCGCTGACGCGCTGGACCCGTGTCCGCGCTGACCGTTCCGACTCTCCAGCTCGGCCGGCCGCAGCGCTTCGAGTCTGTCTGGACGCCCCCCGAGACGACCAGGAGGACGTGGCCAACATCACCGTGGGTACGAGCGGGACTGGTCGTGCCGAAGCCCATCCAGCCCGGCTCAATTCCAGTGTCGGAGACTCGGTAGTGGCATTGTTTCCGGCGTAGTTTCCGGCGTACCGGTGACCGGACCCGCGGGCATAAATTCATCGCATTCTGCTGAATTTATCTCGGCCGCCACGGCAACTTATTGATGACTCTCGAACGGTATTGCCGGGCCAATTAGTGTGATTGACAGCCTAAGAAAACCCTGTCGATAATTCGGGCGCAAGAGTCGATGCGGACTTCTCATGATCCAGTTCTTGGGGGAATTGTGTTCGAAATCGCTATCGTCGGGATTGGCTGCCGTTTTCCGGGCGGCGCCACCAACCCGGCCGAGTTCTGGGACTTCCTGGTGGCCAAGAGGGACGGCATCAGCGAGATCCCGGCGGACCGTTGGAGCGTGGAGAAGTTCTACGATCCCGACCCCGATGCGCCGGGTCGTATGTACACCCGGCACGGCGGCTTCATCGCTCAGTCACCCTGGGACTTCGACCCCGACTACTTCGGCATCTCGGCGCGCGAGGCCGCCATCATGGACCCCCAGCAGCGGCTCCTGCTCGAGGTCGCCGTGGAGGCCCTCGACGACGCCGGTCTCGGTGGTCGGGTCGGTGGCCGCGACGTGGGCGTGTACGTCGGTGGCTTCACCAGCGACAACCAGGGCCGTCGGCACGCACCTGCGGCACGGGCCGCGATCAACAGCCACACCGCGACCAGCGGCACCTTCACCATGCTGTCGAACCGGCTCTCCTACGTCCTCGACCTGCACGGCCCGAGCATGACCATCGACACGGCCTGCTCCTCGTCGTTGGTGGCGATCCACGAGGCGGCCCAGGCCGTCGCCCGGGGGGAGTGCGAGATCGCTCTGGCCGGTGGCGTCAACATGATGCTGGCCCCGGAGACCTTCATCTCGATGTGCAAGGGCCGCTTCCTGGCCCGTGACGGGCACTGCAAGACCTTCGACGCCACCGCCGACGGGTACGCCCGGGGCGAGGGTTCGGGCGTGGTCGTCCTCAAGCCGCTGGCCGCGGCCCAGGTCGACGGCGACCGGGTCTACGCCGTCGTTCGTGCCACCGGGGCCAACCAGGACGGCCGGACCTCCGGTATCACCGTCCCCAACCCGGTCGCCCAGGCCGCGCTGGCGGCCCGGGTGCTCGCCGAGTCCGGCCAGAGCGCAGCCGACGTCGGCTACGTCGAGGCCCACGGCACCGGCACCTCGATCGGCGATCCGCTCGAGATCGCTGCGCTGGGAGCCACCTACGGCAACGTGCCCGGCCGCCACACCCCGTTGGTCGTCGGCTCGGTCAAGGCCGCGATCGGGCACCTCGAGGCCGCGGCGGGAGTGGCCGGCGTGATCAAGGCGGCGCTCACCCTGCACCACCACCAGGTTGCCCCGCAGGCGTGGCTGAACGAGCTGAACCCGGCCATCCCCTTCGAACAGCACCGGATCGAGATCCCGACCGAGGTCGACGACTTCCCCGCCGGCTACACCCTGCCGACCGTGGCCGTGAACGGCTTCGGCTACGGCGGCACCAACGCCCACGTGATCATGGTCGCGGCACCGGCGTTCAACCAGTCCGTCCCTGCAGTGGCTCCCTCCGCCGAGGCTGGTTCCCCCGTCCGCGTGCTGCCGATCTCCGGACGCACCGACACCGCGGTCCGCGCCGCCGCCGGCGCCTTGGCCGACCAGGTCGGTCGCGGTCTCGAGACGGGGCCCGTGGATGTGCCCGCCGTGCAGGCCGGCGCGTGGGGCCGTCGGCTGCACCACCCCGTACGCACGGCCCTCACCTGGACCGACGCCGACGACCTGCTGGCCCAGCTCCGGGCGCTCGAGTCGGGCGCCGGCCGGCCCCCGGTCAAGGCCAGCGCCGACGGTGAGCGCCCGGTCTTCGTGTTCAGCGGCATGGGTCCGCAGTGGTGGGGCATGGCGCGGGACCTGTTGACCCGCGACACCGTGTTCGCGCGCACCGCCGCCGAGATCGACGAGGTCTTCGTGGGGATCAGCGGCTGGTCCATCGTCGCCGCTCTGCTGGCCGCGGAGGCTGACTCGGCGATGAACCGGACCCAGGTCGCCCAGCCCGCCAACTTCTTGGTCCAGGTCGCACTGACCGCTGAGCTGGCCGCCCTGGGCGTGGAGCCCGCGGCGATCCTCGGCCACAGTGTCGGGGAGGTCAGTGCGGCGTACCTCAGCGGGGTCTTGTCGCTGCACGACGCACTGCTGGTGAGCTGCCACCGCGCTCGACTGCAGGCGAAGACCGCCGGGACCGGTGGGATGCTGGCGGTCGGGTTGCCCGAGGACGAGGCGCTGGCCTGGCTCGCGGACCCGGCGTACGCGGGGCAGGTCTCGATCGCCGCCATCAACAGCCCGTCCTCGGTGACCCTGGCTGGAGACACCGACGCCGTGGCCAGCCTTGCGGCTCGGTTGGCCGACGGCGGCGTCTTCGCTCGCGCGCTGCGGGTCGAGGTGCCCTACCACTCCCACCTGATGGACCCGATCCTCGGTGAGATCCGAGAGACGTTGGCGCCGATCACCGCCGCCGTACCGAGCCTTCCGCTCTACTCCTCGGTCACGGCCTCCCCGGTCACCGGGGCGGACTGGGACGCCGGCTACTGGGTCGACAACGTCCGTCAGCCGGTTCGCTTCGCCGCTGCTGTGCAAGCCCTGGTCGCCGACGGCCACCGGGTGTTCCTGGAGATCGGACCGCACCCGGTGCTGGGTGGCAACATCCGCGAGATCCTCGTCCGTTCGGGGGAGACCGGTGCGGTGGTCTCGACCTTGAACCGCACCCAGCCCGACACCCAGAGCCTGGCGCAGACCATCGCCGACCTCTACGTGGCGGGCGCCCTGGCCACCGACCGCCTGCCCGGGTCGACCGGACCGGTCCCCCACGTCGAGCTGCCCGCCTACCCCTGGCAGCGGACCCGGTTGTGGACCGAGGTCGCCGAGAACCTCCTGGACCGGCTGGGCGATCCGGTCGCCCCGCCGCTGCTCGGTGTGCGGGCCCCCGGGTTCGCTCCGGAGTGGCAGACCGAGCTCAGCGTCACCGCGCTGCCCTGGTTGCGCGACCACGTGGTGGACGGCCTCGTACTGCTGCCCGGGGCGGGCTTCATCGACGCCGCCCTGTCCGCCGCCGCCGCGCTCATGCAGCGGTCGGGCCAGGCTCTCGCCGACATCACCTTCCTGGCGCCGCGGATCGTCGACGATCATGACGTCCCGGTGCTGCGGCTCACCGTGGAGCCCACCACCCGCCGTTTCACGATCGATTCCCGCTCGGCCGGCGACGAGCTCTGGGCCACCAACGTCACCGGCCGCCTGGTCGATGCCGACTACGTGCCGGGCAGCCACGATCTGAGCCTGCCGCCGGACGCCCACCACATCGTCGGCCCGGAGCTCTACAGCCAGCTCGGCGCCCGCGGACTGCAGTACGGTCCGCAGTTCCAAGGCATCCAGGAGGCGTGGTCCGGCCGCAACCGGCTCGTCGCGACGGTCGACGCCAGCAGCCAGGCGAGCTCGCGTCACCTGGTGCACCCGGCCACCACGGACGCCGCGCTGCAGTGCGTCGCCGCCCTGATCGCCGACGCCCAGGACGCACCGACCGGCCCGATGGTGCCGTACGCGGTCGCCGCCGTCCGCCGGCATGCGCCGCTGGCCTCGACGGTGACCGTTGCCGTACGCCGGTTGGATCGGCCCGGCCTGTGGGCTGACATCGCCTTGGCCGATCCTGAGGGCAACGTCGCTCTGGAGCTGCTCGGCGTGGAGTTCCGGCCCGTCCGTCCCGAAGCCGCTGCGCTCACCCAGCTCGCACCACTGTGGTACGAACTCGGCTGGGAGCGCCTCGGCGTCCCCACCGCGGCGCCGTCCCAGGCCATGGTCGGCACCGGCTCGCTGGTCGTGGTGACCAGCGGAGACGCGACGCCGTCGGTGGCTCGCGAGCTGCTCACGGCACATCGTTCGGCGCACCTGGTCTCGCTGTCCGCGTCCGCGGACGCGATGCTGGCCGGTACGGGACTGCCCGCTGAGTCCGAGCCCCCGGAGGGCGCGTTGCTGGTCACCGCGGTACGTGAGGCCATCGAGTCCGTCGCTGCCGCCGGACTCGGGCGGGTGACGATCGCCGTCGTACCACCCGTGTCGGACCCGGCGGCGCCGGTTGAGGAGGCCGCGGTCGACGCCGCCGCCTTGCTGCTCGCGACCGCTCGAGCCGTGCAGACCGTACTCGACGACCGCGTGCTCGATGGCGTGGTGCTCGCCGGCGCCGTTCCGGTGTGCGGCGTCGTGGTCACCCAGCACGCGTTCGGAGTGCCCGGGGACGTCGGGACGGGCCAGCCCAGCCGTGTCCAGCTCGGTCACGCTGCGCTGATCGGCGCCCGCCGCGCGCTCCGCAACGAGCAGCCCGACCTCAGCTGGCGTCAGGTCGACAGCGAGGCCGATACACCGGCCGGTCAGCTCGCCGCCGAGGTGTTCGTCGATGAGGACCCGGCGGTCGTGGCCGACGAGATCGTCCTGCGCGGCGGGGTCCGGCTCGTCATCGCCCTGCAGCGCAACCTGGCCGAGCACCTGGACCCGTTGGAGGTGCCGCGGGCCCTGACCGACCCTGAGGCCTCGTTCGTCGTGGAGGCGCCCAGCTCGTTCCTGCTCAGCGACCTCGCCCTGCGCGAGGTGCCGCGGATCACGCCGGGCCCCGACCAGGTGGAGGTGCGGGTGCTCTCGGCCGGCCTGAACTACAAGGACTCGGCCAAGATCCTCGGCCTGCTCACCGCGCGTGAGCTCGCCGGAACCTACTACGGCACCGACCTCGGTATGGAGGCCATCGGCGTCGTGGTCAGGACGGGTCCCGGGGTGACCCGGTTCGCCGTCGGGGATCGGTTGTCGATCGGCACCCGGGATTCCCTCCGGCGCTACCTGACCGTCGACCTCGACCGCGGTGGTGCCGTGTCGATGGCTCCCACCCCGTGGGCCGACACCGACAGCGCGCTCAACCTGCCGTTCCTCACCGCCCACCACTCGTTGGCCGACGCGGCCCGGTTGCGCAGCGGTGAGACCGTCCTCATCCAGGGCGCAGCGGGTGGGGTCGGGTTGGCGGCGATCCAGGTCGCCAGGTGCATCGGTGCCACCGTGATCGGGACGGCCAGCAGTCCGTCCCGGCGGGCGGCGGTGCTGGCGGCCGGAGCTGATCACGTGCTCGACTCGCGCTCCCTCAACTTCGTCGCCGACGTCCGCGAGCTCACCGGGGGGCTCGGCGTGGACGTCGTGTTGAACTCGGCCCCGGGCGAGGTGATCGGGGCCAACCTGGAGGTGGCCGCCGAGTTCGGCCGGATCGTGGAGATCGGCAAGGCGGACATCTACACGGGCGGACTACTGGCCCTGGCTCCCTTCGATCGCAACCTCTCCTTCATCGCCGTCGACATCGACCGGATGTTCGCCTTCCGACGGCCGGCCGTGCTCGAGCTGATCACCACCGTGAACGCGGCCTTCGAGACCGGCACCTACGTCCCGCTGCCGACCACGGTCTATCCGGTCGCCCAGGTGCAGGAGGCGTTCGAGGCGGTGGCCCGGGGTAGTCACGTCGGGCGGGTCGTCCTGGATTTCGGTGACGAGGCCCCGCCCGTCAAGCCCATCCGGCCGAGCGCCCCGGTGCTCGCGGACGCGTCGTACCTGGTCACCGGTGGTTTCGGGGCGTTCGGCCTGGCCACGGCGCGGTGGCTGGTCGCCGCCGGCGCCCGTCATCTGGTCCTGGTGGGCCGCCGCGGTGCCAGCAGTCCCGCGGCGAAGCAGCAGCTCGCGGCGTTCTCCGAAGCGGGCGTCGAGGTCGACGAGGTCGCCCTGGACATCGCCGACGCGGTGGAGGTGGGAGTGCTGCTCGATCGGCTGGTCGCCGGTCCGGTGCCGCTGCGGGGGATCTTCCATGCGGCCGGTGTGCTCGACGACCGTCCGTTCGGCGAGATCGACTCGGCGTCGCTACGGACCGTCCTCGGTCCCAAGGTGGCCGGAGCGGTCAACCTGCACCGGGGGAGTCTGGCCAGGGGGATCGCACTGGACTACTTCGTGACCTACTCGTCGGCGACGGCGATCACCGGCACCGTGCCCCAGGCGAACTATGCGGCCGCCAACGCCGTGCTCGACTCCTTGGCCTGGCTCCGCCGCGACCTCGGGCTGCCCGGTCTGACCGTCAACTGGGGCGCCCTGGCCGGCGGGATGGCTGACTCGTCGACGGAGGTGCAGCGCTACCTGGCCATGATCGGGCTCAACGAGGTCGACATGGACCTTGCCGCGCGCCTGCTGCACGAGGCGTTGGCGCTGGACGTCACCCACGTGGGGATCCTTGACGTCGACTGGTCCCGCTGGGGGGCGACCCACCCCGCATCGGCCACCACTCCACGGTTCGCGGTGCACGTCAGCTCCGCCGGGTCCGCCGGGTCGGACTCAGCACGGTTGCAGACCGAGCTGCTGTCCTTGCCGGAGGCCCAGCGGCTCGAGGTGGTGGCGTACATGTTGGCCGATCAGCTCGCGGTCGTGCTGGGCATGCCCGCCGAGTCGGTCGATCTCGAGACGGCTCTGCCGGATCTCGGGATGGACTCGCTGATGGCGGTGGAGATGCAGGCCCGGGTGAACCTGGCCTTGGCCATCGAGGTCTCCGCCCTGGAGTTCAGTCGCAGCGGCGGCCTGCTGGGATTGGCGGCGCGGATCATGCCCACGCTGACCGGCGTCACCGAGCCGGCGTCGGCGGGGGTCTAGATGGGCGGCAGCCGCGACCTCGCCGGTGTCCTGCTGGTCAGGCACACCAGTCCGGCGGCCGGACCCACCCGGCTGCCCTCGACACGCTCGACGGCCGACGCCTCATCCGCAGTCGGTGAGACCCAGGCGGTGCGTTCGCTCCCTCGAGCCTCGCAGTCCGACCAGCCGAGCGTGATCGTCTAGATGGTCACCCTCGTCCGGCCGGCGACGTGGTGGTGGCCCCTGGGCAGCCCGTACGGGCAGCGGCCCGTGTTGTTCTTCCCACCCTCGGGTGCTGAGCCCAGCGCTGCTCGCGGACTGCTCGGTCACGGCGCGGGCCTGCGCTTCGGCGTCCTCCAGCTGCCCGGACGGGGCGAGCGGTTGGACGAGCCGGCCCCGACGGACCTCCGGCCGCTGATCGTGGACGTGGCGGATGCGGTGGCTGCGCTCGATGGTCCGCCTGCCCTGCTGGTCGGCCACAGCTTCGGTGGACTGCTGGCCTACGGGGTGACCGCGGAGCTGGAGGATCGTGGCACGCCGGTGGCCCGGTTGATCACCGTAGCCAGCGTGTCACCGTCCTCGTGGACCGCGGAGCTGGCGGCCGACCGGGCCGCGCACACCGGCGGCCTCGAGGACTTCGTACGCCGCCGCAGCGCCTTGATCCTGGCCAACGGTGGGGTGCCGGCCGAACTGTTGGCCCACCCCGAGTTCAGCGCCCGAGCGGCCGAACTGACCCGGGTGGACGTGGGGCTCTCCTTCGGCGGCTTCGAACCCCGGGTCATCCAGACACCGACCACGACCGTGGTCGCGCGCGACGACACCGTGCTGGCGCCGGGTGCGGGTGACGGGTGGGGCGACATCGCGGCCGGTGACTTCCGGCGCTTCGACGTTCCCGGGGGCCACTTCTTCTACCGCAGCGCCCCCGGTCGGCTCGTGGCTCAGATCAGGATGGACCTGCAGAGCCTCGACGGAGGCTACGAACTCGGCTGAACCCGGGCCGCGCGGCACGGATCGCACGACCAGCCCGCTCACTCGACCAGGGCGCGGCGCG
The DNA here is from genome assembly GCA_036524735.1 of Propionibacteriaceae bacterium. GTDB lineage: Bacteria > Actinomycetota > Actinomycetes > Propionibacteriales > Propionibacteriaceae > Microlunatus. Next base: position 41,229 of record DATDBS010000075.1, on the reverse strand, counting down.
GTCGCGCGTTCCGGTAGTCCTCCCGGGTGTGGGCCCGCCGCCGCCCGGGCGGGCTGACGGGCGCCGGACCCGCCGGCAGTGGTGCCGGAGAGGCCTCCTGCAGCCCGATCACCCGGTGCAGCGCCCGCAGCGGACGGGGGGCCCACCAGTTGGCCGGACCCGCGATCCGCATGAACGCCGGGACCAGGATGCCGCGGACCAGCGTCGCGTCCATCAAGATGGCGAGTCCGGTCCCGATGCCGAACAGCTGGATGAAGGTCACCCGACTGGTGCCGAAGGCGGCGAAGGTGACGGCGAGCACCGCCGCGGCCATGGTGGTGATCCGTCCGGTCGAAGCCAGGCCACCCGCGACCGACTCCTGCAGGCTGCCCCCGTGGTCGTGGAACTCCTTGATCCGGGCGATCAGGAACAGCTCGTAGTCCATCGAGAGGCCGAAGGCGATGCAGAACAGCAGAATGGGCATCGAGGTGTCGATCGGCCCCTTGCTGAAGCGGAGCAGGCCGGACAGATGGCCTTCCTGGAAGATCCAGGTCATCGCCCCGATGACCGCACCGAGGGTGACCACATTCATCAGCACGGCCTTGATGGGCAGCAGCACGCTGCCGGTGAACAGGAAGACCAGCAGCAGGGTCGTGGCCACGATGAGGGCGGCCGCAAGCGGCAACCGGTCGACCAGGGCCTTTTGATTGTCGACCAGCTGAGCGGATTCGCCGCCGACCAGCACGGTGGTGCCGGCCGGAACCGGGACCGCCCGCATATCGGTGACCATCGCCTTGGCGGTCGTCGACGCGGCGTCCTTGGGGCCGGTCACCGTCACCCGCGAGACGTTGCCGGCGACCAACCCCGAGGGGGCGGGGGCGACCTGGTCGCCTTTCACGTAGATGCCGGCCGAGGACTGGGCGGCGTCGACGTGCGGCAGCCGGGAGATGGTCGCTACGTAGGCCTCGAGGGCGGCGACGGTCGGCGTACCGGTGATCAGAGCTTCGGGGGTGGAGCTGGTGCTACCCGGGAAGTTCGCTCGGAGGGCGTTGCCCACCAGCCGGCTCTCGGCCTGGGTGTTGAGCACCCGCTCGTCCGGGGAACCGAAGGTCGCACCGGTCAGCGGCCACGCCATCAGGGCCATCAGGGCCAGCACCGGCAGGGCGAGCCACGGGCGACGGAGGACACCGCTGGCCAGGCCGTACCAGAAGGGCGAGCGAGCCGAGGCGGGTCGGACCGGGCGGCCGCGGCGGATGCGGCCGGCGTCCACCCGGGTGCCGAGGGCCGCCAGCAGGGCCGGGAGCACGAACAGGGCCCCGAGGACGGACACGACCACCACCGCGACCCCGCCGTAGCCGAAGGAGCGGAGGAACGGAATCGGGAAGACCAGCAGCACGAGGAGGGCGAGGCTGACGGCCAGACCCGTGAACAAGACCGTACGGCCGGCCGTCTGCATCGTCGTGGTGAGTGCGACCCGGACCCGCTCCCGCTCGGCCGGGGTACCGCGGGGCTGGGCCTGGTCAGCCGTACGCCCGAGCTCTTCCCGGAAGCGGCTGACGATCAGCAGCGAGTAGTCGATCGCCAGACCCAGGCCGAGGCCGGTGATCAGGTTGATCGAGAAGATCGAGACGTCGGCGAACTTGGTGATGACGAAGATGGCGAAGAAGGCCCCGAAGACGGAGAAGGCGCCGATGGCCAGCGGCAGCAGGGCCGCCATCACGCTGCCGAACACGAACAGCAGGAGCAGCAGGGTGATGGGTACCGCGATCGCCTCGGCACGTCCGAGGTCGGTCAGCACCTGACCGCCGATGTCGTCCCCGGTGACCGCGCCCCCGCCCACCCAGACCGTCGTAGCGTCGGTGGTCCCCGACACGTGGTCACGGAGCTGCTCGAGGGTCGCGGTGGCCTGCGTGTCCCCACCTGGGGCCTTGGCCACGATCAGGGCCTGGCGACCGTCGGTACTGCGCAGCGACGGTGCTTGGGTGCCGAAGTAGGAGACGACGTCGGTCACCCCGGGGGTGTCCGCGACCCGCTTGGTGACGTCAACGCCGACCCGCTGGCCGACGGCGTCGTCCACCGTCGAGCCCGATGGGGCGTTGACCACGATCGCGATGTTGTCGGGTCCGCCGAACTTTGCGTCGATGACCTGAGCGGCGCGGGTCGCCTCGGCCCCGGGGTCATCGAATCCGCCGGAGATCAGGGCGGGGAAGGCCTGGAACCCCCAGAAGCCGAAGGCGGCCAGGGCAAGTCCCGCCGCGATCAGCAGCCAGCGTGATCGGCGCCACGCGAACTGGGCCAGAAGAGTCAGCATTGGGGCCCCCACCTGGTCTACGACGAATAGTTCTGGCTGCGGCGCCGTTGACCTGCGCGGTATTTCCTCGCCGCTTGTGCCCATCACCGCTGCGGACACGCAGCGACATCGATGCGCCATTACATTAACGCAAAGCTGACCTTGTTTCGGTCACCAGTTCGGCCGTTGGCTGCTGCTGTGAAAACCCGTCGGCATCGTTATCGGTGTGGGGCTCGTATGCCATTGATGCACCGGTGTATATCACCTTGATAACGACCAAATGTGCGCTATCTGGCGGGGTTGTCCTGGACCCGTTTGAGGACCGTTGTGCGTTTCGCGCCAGTGGGGGCCAGACGGGCCGGAACTGGCCCTTGATCGGGTGCGTTTCGCGCCAGTGGGTGCGAAACGCGTCGAGCAGCCGAGCAAAAACGCCGGACGGCGTACGCGGTGATGCGTACGCCGTCCGGCGTCGGACGAGCGGTGGTTCGACCGGGGCCTACCTGTCCTTCGGGCTCGACAGGTGTTCGGTGCCGGCGGGCAGATCGCCCGGCGCCACGAGCACGGTGGCGTCGCCGTCGACCTCCAGGTCCTGATGGCTCGACTCGGGTTCGGCCTGCTCCGGACCGGACTCGGCGTCCACCGGGTTCTCGACCGGGTGCCCGGCCGGGGGATCGCTCGGGGCCGCCGGCGCGGCGTCGACCGGACGAAGAACCGTCTGCTCGCCGGTCTCGTCGATATCGCCGGTCTCGTCGACATCGCCGGTCTCGCTGATCTCATCGGTCTGGCCGGTCTCGGCGTCGAGATCGTTGGGGTCGTCGATGTCGGGGAAGGCGTGAGCGGTCTGCTCAGCGAGGGCGGACAGGCTGGCCAGCTGGCTCAGCACGGCCTGCTTGCGCTGCGACAGGAGCTCGGTCTCGCGGCGCAGCTGCTGCTTGCGCCAGGCGAACTCCTGCTGGGTGCGCTCGCTGATGGCCGTCGCCTGCTTCTTGGCCGTCGCGATCCGGTCCTCGGACTCCTGGACGGCCGAGAGCTTGAGCTGCTCGGCCTCGGCCATGGCATCGGACCGGATCCGGGCTGCCTCGGCGATGTCGGTCTCGAGCCGGCGGGAGGACTCGCCGTGGTGCTGGGTGGCCTCGGCCAGCAGGGCCGCCGTCTGCTCGTTGGCCTCGTCGTGCGTGGCCTTGAGCTGCGCCAGCGCCGCCTCACGCTCCGCGGCAATTCCCTGCCGGGCGTCGGCGACCTCGCGCTCGACCGAGCGCCGCAGGTTCTCGGTGTCGAGGTAGGCGTTCTGGCGGACCGTCTGCGCCTCGTGCTCGCTCTGTCGGCGCAGCGCCTCACCCTCACGGCGAGCGGCCGCCACCAGCGCCTCGGCCTCCGCCTTGGCCTTGGCGACCTCACCCTGGACGTCGACCGCGAGCTGCGACCGGAGCTGGTCGATCTGCGCGATGCCGCCGGACTTGATGGAGTCGCCGTCGCGCGCAGCGTTCTGCCGGAGCTGATCGCCTTCGCGGCGCGCTTGCTCCTTGATCTTCTCGGCCTCGACGGTGGCGTTCTCGGTCAGGTCCCGAGCCTGCTCCTGGGCCAGCCGGAGGATGTCGTTGGCCCGGCCACCGAGGTTGGAGTAGTCCACGTCCTCGGGGGGTGTTTCCTTGCCCTGGCTGTCGGTCAGCTGGTCCTGCAGCGTGCTGACCTGTTGCTGGAGCTGCGCGGCGTGGCGGCGTGACTGGACGACGCTGGACTCCAGCGTGCGTACGTAGTCGTCCACGGCCTGCCGGTCGTAGCCGCGCAGCGCCGCAGGGAAGTTCCCCGCCGCGCTGGCCGTGTCGTCGAACAGACCCAGGCCCGTGTTGTCAGCTGAGCTCATTTCCGCAAGTCCTCCCGAACTTCGTTCCGCATCAATTTGTCCTGCCCCAGGAGCAAGTGGCGTGGTCTTCCCCTCACGCCCGTTCAGGACGGGGCAGGTCCGACCAGCTCGATCAAGACACCGCCGGCGTCTTTGGGGTGGACGAAATTGATCAGGGAGCCACGCGTACCGACTCTCGGAGAATCATAGAGCAGCCTCAAGCCTCGATTCTGGAAAGCGCGAGATGCCACCTCGATGTCTGTGACCCGGTAGGCGAGCTGCTGGATGCCCGGTCCGGAGCGGTCCAGGAAGCGGTGTAGCGGGGAGGTCTCGCCCAGCGGCGCGAGCAGCTGGATCTGCGTCGCGGACGCTTCGGCGCCTGGGACCGCCATCATCGCCTCGCTGACCCCCTGGCTTGCGTTGTCCTCGCGGTGCACCAGGACGAGGCCGAGCACGTCGATGTGAAACGCGATCGCCGCCTCCAGGTCGGGCACGGCAAGGCCCACGTGATCCACGGCGAGCAGGCCCGGCACCTCCGACGACATGTGGTCCAGGGTGCCAGACTGACCCTCGAAACACGACGGTCCTCAGCCCTGGATGAGGACCCAGACTGCGGCGCTGCGGGCGCGGAGGAGGACGTACGGCATGGGCTCGGTCATCGTGGGGGGCGCACGCACCCCGATCGGCAAGCTGCTCGGTGGGTTGAAGACCCTGTCGGCCACCGATCTGGGTGGCGTGGCCATCGCGGCCGCGCTCGCTCGGGCTCAGCTCGACCCGGCGGAGGTGGACTACGTGGTGATGGGCCAGGTGCTCACCGCCGGAGCCGGTCAGATCCCCGCGCGTCAGGCGGCGGTCAAGGGCGGCATCGGGATGGATGTCCCCGCGCTGACCATCAACAAGGTCTGCCTGTCCGGTCTGGCTGCCGTGGCCCTGGCCGACCAGCTGATCCGGGCCGGCGAGTGCGACATCGTCGTCGCGGGTGGGATGGAGTCGATGACGCAGGCTCCGCACCTGCTGCCGGGGTCACGCAGCGGGTTCAAGTACGGAGATGTCCAGCTCCTCGACCACCTGGCGTACGACGGTCTGTGGGACGTCTTCACCGACCAGGCGATGGGCTCGCTCACCGAGGGCATCAACGTCGACGACCAGTCGGTCAGCCGTCAGGACCAGGACGCCTTCGCCGCCCGTTCGCACCAGCTCGCGTCGGCCGCCGCCCAGGCCGGCCGGCTCGGCGAAGAGATCACTCCGGTCCGCATCGCGCAGCGCCGCGGCGACGACCTCGTGGTCTCCGCAGACGAGGGGATCCGGGACGGGGTGACCGCAGAGTCCCTGGGCGGGCTACGGCCGGCGTTCGGCGCGGGCGGCACGATCACCGCGGGCTCGGCCAGCCCGATCTCGGACGGGGCCGCGGCACTGGTCGTCGCCAGCCGGGAGGCGGCGGAGCGCCTCGGTCTCAGCGTCATCGCCGAGATCGGTGCGTACGGCTGTGTGGCCGGGCCCGACTCGTCGTTGCAGCTGCGACCGGCCAACGCGATCCGAGCTGCGTGCACGAAGGAGCGGCTCGATGTCAGCGACCTCGACCTGATCGAGATCAACGAAGCCTTCGCCGCCGTGGGCGTGGCGAGCGCGCGGTCGCTGGGACTCAGCGCTGCCGAGACCGACGCCCGGGTCAACGTCAACGGTGGAGCGATCGCCCTCGGGCACCCCATCGGGGCATCCGGGGCGAGGTTGGTGCTGAGTCTGGCGCTCGAACTGCAGCGCCGGGGCGGCGGGACCGGCGTCGCGTCCCTGTGCGGTGGTGGTGGCCAGGGTGACGCCCTCATCCTGACCGCTCCGACACGCTGAGCCGCGTGGCCCGCCAACCGGTCGACCTCGAACACCTGCTCCGGGGCGTACGCGCCGGTGACGCTCGCTCCGTCGGCCGGGTGATCACCCTGGTCGAGAACAGCTCGGCGGCATTGCCCACGATCATGCGCGAGCTCGCGCGCGACACGGGTCATGCGCACATCATCGGCCTGACCGGGTCACCCGGGGTCGGCAAGTCCACGACGACCACCGCATTGGTCACGGCCCTGCGACAACGAGGCGAGCGGGTGGCGGTGCTCGCCGTCGACCCCAGCTCGCCGTTCTCGGGCGGAGCGCTGCTGGGAGACCGGGTCCGGATGCAGCAGCACGCGCTCGACCCCGGCGTCTTCATCAGGTCGATGGCCACGCGGGGACATCTGGGTGGCCTGGCCGTGGCGGCGCCCCAGGCGTTGCGCGTGTTCGACGCCGCGGGGGTGGACACGGTGATCGTCGAGACCGTGGGGGTCGGTCAGTCCGAGGTGGAGATCGCCGGTACGGCCGACACGACCCTGGTGCTGCTGGCCCCCGGCATGGGTGACGGCATCCAGGCGGCCAAGGCCGGGATCTTGGAGATCGGCGATATCTTCGTGGTCAACAAGAGCGACCGGGACGGCGCGCAACCGCTGGTCAGCGAGCTACGGATGATGATCGGTCTGGGCACCCGGGGGCCTCAGGACTGGAAACCGCCCATCGTCTCCACGGTGGCCCACGAGGGGCATGGCATCGAGGAGCTGCTGGTCGAGGTGGCCGCCTTCCGGCAGTCCCAGGCGACCACCGGGCAGGGCGTCCGTCGTCGGGTCGCCCGGGCTCGCCGAGAGGTCGAGAGCCTGGCGCTCGCCCGGTTGCGCTCGGAGTTCAGTCTCGGCGGACGGGCCGGGCTCGACGCGCTGGCCGAACGGGTCAGTGCCGGGGAGCTCGATCCGTACGCCGCCGCGGACCGGTTGCTGGCTCAGCTCTGAGCGCCAAAACCCGCTCTGAGGTCGGCGTGGCTCGGTCGGGATCGGCCCCCGATGGGGTAGAAATGAGACGTCCAGGCTGGGCGGCGCTTGCTGCTGCGGTCGCGTACATCTCGGGGTTGCAAGGAAAGTGGGTCGTCCGACATGAAGTTCGTCAAGAGACTTCTCCTGGTCCTTGTCGTCGGCTTCTGCCTCTTCTACCTCGTGCAGCAGCCGGAGGGTGCGGCCGCCGCGGTGCGCACGGTGTTCGGTGCGCTGGCTCGGGCCTTCCAGTCGATCCTGACGTTCTTCACCTCCCTGGCTGGCTAGTCGTGCCGGGTCTGGTCGCGTGGCTCGACCCTCGCGTCAACCGCTATCTGCTGCTGACCGACGACGAGTACATCGTGCTGGAGATCCACAAGCACTGGATGGCCAGCGTCTTCGGGTGGCTGCGGCTCGCTGTCGCCATCCCGTTGTTCATCAGCTCCTGGGCCTTCCCGTCGCCGCTGTTCTGGATCTTCTTCGTGGGCGCCCTCGTCCTCGGCGGGCAAGCGCTGTGGAAGATCGTCGACGAGTTCCGGGACCGGTTCGTGATCACCAACCAACGGGTCTTCCGGGTGCACGGGACCTTCTCCGTGCAGCGGGCGAGCGTGCCGCTGGGTCGGATCCTGGACATCACCGTCAAGAAGCCGCTGATCGGCCGGATCTTCAACTACGGCCACTTCGTGTTCGAGTCGGCCGCCCAGGTGCAGGGTCTGAGCACGGTCAGCTTCGTGCGTGAGATCGACGCCCGCGACCGGATCCTGCAGCAGACCATGCAGCGGGCGGGTCTGCGCGCGACCGCCCCGCAGCTGGACGACGGCACGTGAGCGCCGACGAGATCGCGGCCAGCCCAGCCGCGCAGCGTCCCAGCCTGGCCTTCGACCCGGTCGAGGAAGCGGCGCGACTCTGGTCCACTCACTGGTCCGAGACCCCCCGGATGCGCGCCGTCACGTCGTTGATGCGGGTGCACCAGCTCGTGCTCACCGAGCTCGACGAGCTGCTCCGGCCGCTGGGGGTGACGTTCGCCCGCTACGAGGTGCTCGTCCTGCTGTCCTTTTCCCGACGGGGGGCGCTCCCGCTCGGCAAGATCGGGGAGCGGCTGCAGGTGCACGCCACCTCGGTGACCCCGCTGGTCAAGCGCCTCGAGGCTGCCGAGTTGATCACGCGTACGCCGCACCCCGAGGACGGCCGCGCCGTACTGGCCTCGATCACCCCAAAAGGCCGCGAGGTGATGGAGCAGGCGACCGCGGCGATCGTCGGCGCCCGCTTCGCGCTCGGCTCGATGAGTGAGGACGACTGCGACCGGCTCACCGGTCTCCTGGTCCAACCGCGTGAGGCGGCCGGCGACTTCTGAGGCGACGTCCTACCATCGAGCCAGGAGGTCCGATGGACAACGATGCCGCTGACGGTCGCGCGCGCTGGCAGGCCGCTTTCGACCGAGCCGCCGTACGCGACGCCGACTTCACCACGGTGTCCGGCGTCGAGGTCGACCCGCTCTACGGCCCCCCGGCCGGAACGGACGACGAGCGCCTGGACCGGATCGGCTGGCCGGGTGAGTTCCCCTTCACCCGCGGGTTGCACGCGAGTGGCTACCGGGGACGACCCTGGACCATCCGGCAGTTCGCGGGCTTCGGGAACGCCGCGGACACCAACGAGCGCTACAAGATGATCCTGGCGGCCGGCGGGGGCGGGCTCAGCGTCGCTTTCGACATGCCGACCCTGATGGGCTTCGACTCCGACGCCGCGATCAGCGTGGGGGAGGTGGGGCACTGCGGGGTGGCCATCGACTCCGCGGCCGACATGGAGGTGCTCTTCGACGGCATCGACCTCGGGTCCGTGACGACCTCGATGACCATCTCCGGTCCGGCGGTGCCGATCTTCTGCATGTACGTGGTGGCGGCGGAGCGCCAGGGCGTGGACATCGCCAAGCTCAACGGCACATTGCAGACCGACATCTTCAAGGAGTACATCGCCCAGAAGGAGTGGCTGTTCGGACCCGAGCCGCACCTGCGGCTGATCGGTGACCTGATGGAGTTCTGCGGGGCCGAGCTGCCGGCGTACAAGCCCCTCAGTGTGTCCGGCTACCACATCCGGGAGGCGGGCTCGACGGCCGCGCAGGAGCTGGCCTTCACCCTGGCCGACGGCTTCGGCTACGTCGAGCTCGGGCTCTCCCGTGGCCTGGACATCGACCGGTTCGCGCCGGGATTGAGCTTCTTCTTCGACGCGCACATCGACTTCTTCGAGGAGATCGCCAAGTTCCGGGCGGCGCGTCGGATCTGGGCTCGCTGGCTACGCGACCGCTTCGGGGCGACCACCGCCCGAGCCCAGTCGCTGCGGTTCCACACGCAGACGGCCGGGGTCTCGCTGACCGCGCAGCAGCCGTACAACAACGTCGTCCGTACGGCTGTCGAGGCCATGGCGGCCGTCCTCGGCGGGACCAACTCGTTGCACACCAACGCCTTGGACGAGACCCTGGCCCTGCCCAGCCTGGAGGCGGCGGAGATCGCCCTGCGGACCCAGCAGGTACTCGCCGAGGAGACCGGGGTGGTCAACGTGATCGACCCGCTCGGGGGATCCTGGTACGTCGAGGCGCTGACCGACAAGCTGGAGGCCGAGGCGGAGGCCATCTTCGCCCAGATCGAGCAGCTGGGTGGGGGCTCAGGGGCCACCCACGCGATCGGCCCGATCACCTCGGGTCTGCTCCGAGGCATCGAGGACGGTTGGTTCACCGGCCAGATCGCTGAGGCCGCCTTTCAGTACCAGACCCAGCTGGAGAAGGACGGCAAGCTCGTCGTCGGGGTCAACTCCCACACCGACACGGTGACCGGTGAGCTGGAGATCCTCCGGGTCAGCCATGAGGTCGAGGTCGAACAGCGCCGGGTTCTGGGCGAGCGTCGGGCTCAGCGGGACCAAGGGGCGGTCGACGCCGCTCTCGCCGAGCTGACTCGGGTGGCGCGCACGGACGGGAATCTCGTGCCGCCCATGCTCGCCGCCGCCCGGGTCGAGGCCACCCTGGGCGAGATCTGCGATCTGCTGCGAGCCGAGTGGGGCGTCTACCGGGAGCCCGCCCGCTTCTGAGGGTCAGGACGCCTGGACGAGGGCGACCTCGGCCGCGGGGATCGGTCGGTCCTGGCCGTCGACGAAGGTGAGCCGGACCGGGTTGTCCGTGGCGATCTCCACGAACCGACTGGTCGAGAAGCGCTCGGCCGGGAGATGATCACGACCCCAGCCGGCCAATGAGGCCAGCACCGGGGTGAGATCGCGGCCAGCCGGGGTCAGCACGTACTCGGTGCGCTCCCGCTGGCGCTCCTCCCGGTAGGCGCGGCGTTCGAGGATGCCGAACTCGACCAGTGTCTGCAGCCGGTCGGTCAAGACGTCGGGCGCGATCCCGAGCTGGGCGCGAAAGTCAGCGAACCGGGTGCGCCCGGAGAAGGCCTCGCGCACCACGAGCAGGGTCCACCGCTCACCGAGCACCGCGAGGCTGCGGGCGATCGGGCACGGGGACGCGGCGGGCGACGTGGTGACCATCACGCCAGGGTAGCCGAACCTGGATAGGAAAAACATATCCAGAATGCTAGATTGGCCAAACCAACTCAGATCCTTCGGGACCGACCACCACCGGGAGTCCCATGTCCAAGCCACTCACCGCACGAGCCAGCTTCTGGGTCGCCGCCGTGGTGGCCGGTCTTGTCCTGTGGGGGAGCGCCGCACCTAGCGTCAGCTACCCGCTGTACGCCCGAGCCTGGGACCTGACCCCCACCGTCACCACGGCGATCTTCGCCATCTATCCGGTCGCCCTCATCCCGGTGCTGCTGATCTTCGGCAACCTGTCCGACGTGATCGGTCGCCGGGCGGCGATCCTGCTCGGCCTCGCAGCCCTGGCCGCCGGTGCGCTGGCTTTGGGTCTGGCTCCCAACCTGGGCTGGGTGCTCGTCGGTCGTGCGATGACCGGGGTCGGCGTGGGCTTGGCTCTGAGCCCGGCAACCGCCGCGATGATCGAGTTCGGCGCGTTGGCGAACCCGTCGGATCCGAACGCCGCCGCCCGGGCCAGCTCGACGACCACGGCCGCAACCGCGACCGGGCTGGCCCTGGCGACCCTGGTCGGCGGCGCTCTGGTGCAGTACGCGCCGGCGCCGATGCACCTGAACTTCTGGGTGCTGCTGGTCGTCGTGCTCGCGACGGGGGTGGCCGTCTGGTTCCTGCCCCGTCACACGCGTGCCGAGACGGTGGGTCCCTGGCGGCCGCGCACCCTGCACGTGCCCCGGGGGATCCGAGCTCCGTTCATCGGCGGGACGCTCGGCATCGCCGCCGCCTTTGCGAGCGGGGCCATCTTCCTGGCCCTGGGCGCGCAGATCGCCCGAGATCTGCTGGACTCGGCTAACGCCCTGCTCGACGGAGCCGTCATCTCGGTCTCGGCCGTCGTCATCGGGCTCGTTGCCGTCCTCGCCCGCAGGGTGGATCCGCCGAAGGCCATGGCTGCAGGTACGGCGACGGGCGTGGTCGGATTCGCCTTGATCGTCGGCGCAGGTCTCGCCTCGTCGCTGTGGTTGTTCCTGGCCTCCGCGGTGGTCTCAGGCATCGCGTACAGCCTCCTCTTCGCCGGCGGGCTCGGTTTGGTCAGCGCCAACGCGCCCGCCCACCACCGCGGAGCGATCCTCTCCGCGGCGTACTCGGTCGGCTACCTGGTGCAGGCCGCCGCTGCGCTCGGGCTCGGCGCCATCGCCACGACGGGCGGTCTGCAGCGCGCGCTCGAGATCGGATCGCCGATCATCGTGGCGATCGGAGTGGCCGCAACGCTGATCGGCTGGTCGGGTCGGACTCGGGCCGAGACCACGGGCACTCCGCAACCCTCAGGCACCGCGACCGGTTCGCGCTGACCGACGGACCGACGCCGCCCTCCCGGCTCACACACCCGTTGCGGCCTCGACCAGCAACCCGGCCAGCTCCTCGGGACGGGAGAACATAGGCCAATGACCGGTGGAGAGCTCGAGATAGTTGAGATCGCTCAACTCGGCGACCTCGGCGAACATGGGGTGTCCCTCGGCGGCGAGCTGCTGCACCATCGCCGCCGGGAAGGAGCAGGCGATCAGCGTGGTCGGCACGTCGCGCCGCCGTAGATCGTCGAGCACGACCCGGTCCGTGGTCACGTGCCCGGGCTGAGGCACCGCCCGTCGGCGGAACTCCGCCAACGCCTCGTCGCTGATCCCGTCCAGGCTGGCTCCGCCCGCGGCCAGCTCGTCGAACGGGGGCAACGGGACCTCGATGACGTCCGGTGAGGCCTCGGCGTCGTACACCGAGCCATCTGAGGCGGGTCCGCTGTCCACGTAGACGACGCGGCTGACCAGGTCTGGCTCGGCGTCGAGAACCCCGGAGGCGACCGACCCGGCGCCACTGTGCGCGACCAGCACGACCCCGCTGCCGGCCTTGGCGACCGTGTCGCGCAGCGCCGCCACCTGCTCGCTCCAGCCGATTTCAGCGCGCCGCTCGGAATCCGGCTCCAGCCCCGGCAGGGTCACCGCGGTCACCCGGTGACCCGCGGCCGTGAGGTGTTGGGCGACGGCGTCCCAGGCCCAACCGCCCAGCCAGAAACCGGGCACGAGAACGAAGTTCAGTGATGAGGTCATGTCCAACACGCTACGGCGACCCTCTGACAGTTCTGGCCCGAGTCGCCCTGCCCGGCCCCTACGATGGCAGCCATGGAGCCGCCGGACGACCGTGGGGCGCCTGAGAACCACGTCATCGTCATCGGTGCCGACACCACGACAGTACGGTTGGTCGAAGAGCTGACCCGGGCCGGCGAGCAGGTCCTCGTGCTGGCCCAGGCTTCGGCTCCGGTCGAGGTGGTCGCCGACGTCACCGCCCTCGGGGTCACCGTCGTCCACGCTCACCCGGTCCGCGACGCGGATCTCCGGGCTGCGGGGGTGGACCGCGCCAAATCGGCGGTCATCCTCGGTGACGACGACGTGCGCGCCGTCCGCCTGGCTCTGATGCTGGAGGAGCTGGCGCCGGGGCTGCGGCTGGTCATCGAGATGAGCAACCCCCAGCTCGGCGGCAAGCTGACCGAGCTGATCGGGGACTGCACCCTGCTGTCCTCGGCGGAGCTCGCCGCACCCGTGTTCGTCGCGGCGGCGCTGGCCACCGCCGATACCCAGACCTTCGAGATCGGTGGGCGCTTCGTCGCCGCCGGCCCCCGCGGCCGGGTCGGTGGCACGGAGCTGGCCGTGATCGGGGACTCCCGGCTGGTCGGCATCGACGCCGTGCTGCCCCGCAGCGGTGGCGACGTCATCCTCGGCACCGAGCTGATCGGCCGACCCGAGAGCGTCGCCCGACAGAGCGGCATCGTGGGAGCGGTCACCCGGATGTTCGACCGTCGAGCCCGGTTGGTGGTCACGGGGCTGATCATCCTGATCGTGCTCAGCACTCTTTACTTCCACTTCGGCGGCAACGGCTGGCTGGCCTCGCTCTACCTCGCCCTGACGGCCTCCACGGCCACCGGCGACGGGGACCTGGGCAGCCTGCCCATCCCGTTCCGGTTCGGGGCCGTCGTGATCCAGCTCTTCGGTCTGGTCCTGTCCGCGGGTATCACGGCCGTGATCGTGGACGCGCTGATCAGTGCCCGGCTCGCGGCCATCACCGGCGGCGTACGCGGCAAGCCCCGGCACCACGTCGTGGTCTGTGGGCTGGGCCGGATCGGCACCTCGGTCGCCGAGCGGCTGAAGGCTCGGGGGGTGCCGGTCGTCGCCATCGAGTCCCGCGAGGACGCACCGGGGGTGTTGCGGGCCCGCCAGCTCAAGATCCCCGTGATCGTGGCCATGGCGGGCGACGCGTCCGCGCAGGAGATCGCCGGCATCGCCCGGGCCGACGCCGTGCTGGCGGTGACCGACGACGAGGCCGTCAACCTGGAGATCGCACTGGTGGCCAAGAACGTCAACCCCGGCGTACGCGTCGTCGCCCGTCTCTTCGACCACGACCTCGCCAACCGGGTCGAGCGCCGGCTGCAGCTCGGTCCGACCCGGAGCGTGTCCATGCTGACCGCACCGGCCTTCGCCGCGGCCGCCCTGGGTCGGCGTCGTGAAGTCATCTTCCCCATCGGTCGGCGGGTGCTGTTGTTCACCGAGATCACCGTCAACCCGAGCTCAGCGGCACCCGGGAAGATGATCCGCGAGCTCGAGGAAGACGGCGCCTCGAAGATCCTGGCCTGGGCCCCGCACACCGGATCGTCGTGGGAGTGGGGCCACGCCGACCACGAGCTCTCGGGCAACGACCGCCTCGCCGTCGTCGCCACCCGGGCCGGCCTGGCCCGGCTGCTCCGGACCACCAAGTCCGCCAGCTCCCGCCAACCCGGCCAGTAGCCCTCCTCAGAACCTCTAACTGGCGCCAGTTCAGGGTTTCCGCGAACGAAAACCCCGGATCTGTCGCCAGTTTCGGGTGGTGGGTGAGGGTGGTGAGGCGGGGGTCAGACCGCGCGCGGGTCGGCCAGCGGCCACCCCCCGAGGGCGAGCTTGGAGCGGACCCGGGTGACGTCCTCCTCCCGGGGCAGCTCGTTGGTGACCTTGGTGATCACCGTGCCGATGTCGATGTTGTCGATCGGGAGCGAACCCATCCGGACGAGTTCGCCTGTGATTTCGCGGATCTGGTCGGTGCTCAGCCGTCGGGCCAGTACGGCCACCAGCGGGATGTAGTCCGCCTCGGGGATGCCCTCGGGATAGCCGGCGCGGAGCCAACCGATGACTGAGGAGACCCAGGTGCCCAAACTCATCGGGATCTCCTCAGTCTGTGGTCGAGCGTTCGGTCAACGGGGTCCTACCCCTCGAAGTCGTCGGCCAACGGCCAACCCGCTGCTGCCAGTCGAGCCGAGACCCGGCGTACGTCGTCAGGAGAGGGCGTCTCGCGAACCTGACGCTCGACCAGCGCGTGGATCTCGTCCGCCGTGATCGGGTCGTCGCCGGTGATGGGCTCTTCACCGCGCAACGCCCGGGCCCGGGGTGCCGTGAGCTCGGTGATGCAGGTCAGGGTCTGCTCCTCGGTGAGTCGACGCTGCAGCAGCGCGATGAGCGGGAAGCGGTCCTGGCGCGGAACCCCGTCGGGGTAGCCGGCCTCGAGCCAGTTCAGGACCCGGACTGCGACGGTGTTCTGATCGGTGGCGGTCATCAGATCACTTTCCGAACATCTGCTTGCCGAACACGATGACGACGATGCCGAAGAGCACGGCGAGCAGGCAGATCCCGAACAGGATCACAGCACCCGTCCGACCGGCTCCGGTGGGGGCGGTGGCGTACTCGACACCATCGGCGGCGAGCTGGCGGTTGGCCGACAGCGACTTCATGCCGAGGGCGAACAGGGCCGGGATGCCGGCGCCGAGGAGGATACCTGCGAGGGCGACCTGCCAGAGGGCGCTGAGGGCTTTGAGAAGGATGTCCATGTGAGTCTCCTGGTTCTGCGGAGCCGGGTCAGACGTTGACGGGCGATTTGGCGAGGGCGCCCTCGGCCGGGGCCAGTCCGCCTTCCCACTCGTCGTTGACGTTGTTGGGGTCGATCGGGCTCTTCCGCGAGCGGCGGAAGATCAGGCCGGCGGTCGCCACCAGGACCAGGAAGACCAGCGAGATCCCGATCGGTCCACCGACTCCGTCGGCGACGAACCAGCAGAGGGCGCCGACGACGGCGGCGGCCGGCAGCGTGGTCACCCAGGCGACCAGCATCCGGCCGGCCACGCCCCAACGCACCTGGGCGCCGGGCTTGCCGACTCCCGAGCCGAGGATCGAGCCGGTCGCCACGTGCGTCGTGGACAGGGCCAGGCCGAGGTGGCTGGAGGACAGGATGATCGCCGCGGACGCGGCCTCGGCGGCCATGCCCTGCGGCGACGAGATTTCGACGAGACCCTTACCGAGGGTGCGGATGACCCGCCAACCACCGACGTAGGTGCCGGAGGCGATGGCGACGGCGCAGAGGATCTTGACCCAGAGCGGAATGCCTTGGCCTGCGGTCCAGCTGCCGTACGCGATCAGGGCGAGGGTGATGACGCCCATCGTCTTCTGCGCGTCGTTCGTGCCGTGGGCCAGCGAGACCAGCGAGGCGGAGCCGATCTGGCCCCAGCGGAACCCCTTCTCACGGCTGTTGACGGCGATGTTCGCGGTGATCTTGAAGACGATCCAGGTGCCGATCGCGGCCACCAGGCCAGCGACGACGGGGGCGAACAGAGCAGGCAGGAGGATCGAGGAGATCACGCCGTCCCACTTGACGCCACCGAAGCCGAGTGCGGCGATGGCCGACCCGATCAGGCCACCGAACAGAGCGTGCGAGGACGAGGACGGCAAGCCCAGGAGCCAGGTGATCAGGTTCCAGAGGATTCCACCCACCAGGCCGGCGAACACGATGGTGAGGATCGGGACGCCCATCAGCGCGGGTATCGGCGCTCCGTTGGTCCCTTGAATCGCCACCACCTTGTTCGTCACGGTGAGGGCGACCTCGATGCTCAGGAAAGCGCCGATGAGGTTCAGCGCGGCCGACAGGGCCACGGCAGCCTTGGGCTTGAGGGCACCGGTGGCGATGGACGTGGCCATCGCGTTGGCGGTGTCGTGGAAACCGTTGGTGAAGTCGAAGGCCAGTGCGGTCACGATGACGATGGCCAGAATGAAGAGTGCTTCGGTCACCCCAGAATCGTGCGTCCGAGAGGACCCTGGGCGCCATCTGAGAACCCCCTCAGGCGCAGGGGTTCACCTAGTGTTCATCTACGGTCCACCAGCCGTCTGCGTCCCTCAACCTGGGCGAGCATGCGGACGCACGCCGTGGGGTGTTCTGCGGAGTCAGTGCGGCATAGCGTCGCGCGCGTTCCACCAGGTGCTGCGGTCGTCGAGGTCGGCGGTCAGGGTGGTCCGTGACGCGAGATCCATCAGCCGGCGGACCTGTCCACGCCCGCTGCCGTCTCCGTTCCAGGTGAAGAAGCAGCCGTACGCCTCGCCTGAGGGCAGGCACAGGGTGTACTGGTCCCCTTCGGACGTGAGCAGGGCCTCCACCGCACCGACGCGGACGGAGCGGACGTCGTCACCTTCGGGGCGCGCGTGGGGCACCTCGAAGTAGACCTGGTCGTCACCGTCACCGTCGGCCGACCCGGCGTCCTGGTCGGCCGGGCCCAGGGCGAGACCGGTCGTCGCGTCGTCCTCGGCCGGCCCGCCGAGCCGTGAGGTGCCGACCGCGGAGACCTGTAGGCCGACCGGCAGGCTGTCCAGGCGAAACGGCAGCAGCAAAGCGGACTCCCGAAAGCGCACCAGGCGGGCCAGCTCGAGCATCTGGGCTTCAGAGGGCAAGCCGTTGTCGCAGGTGACGGCGGCGGTAGCCTTGCCCCGGGCCCAGCGGAGCTGGACCTCGCCGTCCTCGCTGGTACCCCAGTAGCCCCGTCGGCCGTTCACGTCCACCCGGCGTTCGGTGGGTACGACGACATCACCGGCCACCCCGACCGCCACGCTGCAGCCGCCCTCCCGGTCACCGTCACGGACCACGAACGCCGCGTCGGTGTCAGAGGTGAGGTAGCGATAGGCGATCCGGTATCCCGGGGGCAGGACCAGATCGAAGCTGTAGACCCAGTCGCCCGCCGTGCGGGCGTACGTCGGGAACAACCGCGGGACGATCAGGGTCGGAACGGTCAACCCCAGGGCGACGACGGCAACGAGCACGGTGGTCAGACCGGCGACCCGACGGCGGCCCGCGCGGCGCCGACGCCCGTACGCCGTCGCTTCCGCCCGGACGGTGGTCGGCTCCGGGGCGGACCAGGCCAGTTGATCCAAGACCGCGGCGACCTCGTACGGCTCCGCACCCAAGCCGGTGTGGGCCTCGTCGAGCTGTCGGGAAACGGTCGCGACCGGTCGATCGAGGATGCCGGCGATCTCCGCGTGGGTCAGCCTGTCCCGCCAGGCGAGGACCGCGATGGCGCGCTGCACACGGCTCAGGCGAACCAAGCGGTCGCTCAGCCCTCCGGCGTCGTCGATATCGTCGGCCGCCGCCATCTTCGGATCGCGAGTCGCCACGAACCGCTGGACGAGCAGGTTGCGCAGGCCGGGGCCGGGATCGTCGAGATCGACCGAGACCCGCCGGTCACGCGCTCGGACGACGACCTCACCGACCAGCGCGCTCGCCGCCGCCGCGGAACCCGTGAGCGCCATCGCCGTGGCCAGCAACGACTCGAGCTGGTCGCGTACGGCACCGTCGACGTCGCTGCCCATGGGGTCAGCCTAGGTCGCGGTGGTGGCCCGCCGAGCCCGATCTGGACCGAGGTGGTCGGGAGGGAGGCGCAACCCCTTCGGGGCCTTCGACAGGCTCAGGGCGCGTCCGGGCAGGCAAGGCCTTCGACAGGCTCAGGGCGCGTCCGGGCAGGCAAGGCCTTCGACAGGCTCAGGGCGCGTCCGGGCAGGCAAGGCCTTCGACAGGCTCAGGGCGCGTACGGCAGGGACGCGTCGACGGGCTCAGGGCGCGTGTGGCGGGCCGCGGAACCGCGTTCCACAGGCTCGGGCGGGTACGGCGGGCGCGGAGAACGTGGGCTGAGCTTGTCGAAGCGCCCGAAGGGCTTCCCGTTCTCCGCGCCGGCTGAATGCGTACCCGGTCGGTCAGCCGAGGGTGGCGGAGACCACGGCGCGGGCCTCCTCCTGGACCTTGGCGAGGTGCTCGGGGCCCTGGAAGGACTCGGCGTAGATCTTGTAGACGTCCTCGGTGCCGGACGGGCGGGCCGCGAACCAGGCCGACTCGGTGGTGACCTTGAGTCCACCGATGGCGGCCCCGTTGCCGGGCGCCGTGGTCAGCTTGGCAGTGATCGGCTCGCCGGCCAGCTCGGTGGCGGTGACGGCCGAGGGATCCAGTTTGGCCAGCTTGGCCTTCTGCTCCCGGTTCGCGGGGGCGTCGACCCGGGCGTACGCGGGGGAGCCGTGCTGGGCGGTCAGCTCGGCGTACAGCTCGCTCGGCGACTTGCCGGTGACGGCCTTGATCTCGCTGGCCAACAGGGCGAGCAGGATGCCGTCCTTGTCGGTGGTCCAGGTGCTGCCGTTCAGGGCCAGGAACGAGGCCCCCGCGGACTCCTCGCCGCCGAACCCGATCTCACCGGTGCGCAGACCGGGGACGAACCACTTGAAGCCGACCGGCACCTCGACGAGGGTCCGCCCGAGGCTCTCGGCCACCCGGTCGATCATCGAGGAGGACACCAGAGTCTTGCCGATCCCCGCGTCGGAGCGCCAGCCGGACCGGTTGGCGTAGAGGTACTGGATGGCGACGGCGAGGTAGGCGTTCGGGTTCATCAGCCCGAAGTCGGGGGTCACGATGCCGTGCCGGTCGGAGTCGGCGTCGTTGCCCGTCGAGATGTCGTAGGCGTCCTTGTTCTTGATCAGGCTCGCCATCGCGTTGGGCGAGGAGCAGTCCATCCGGATCTTGCCGTCGGTGTCCAGGGTCATGAAGGCCCACTGCGGGTCGACGGTGGGATTGATCACCGTCAGGTCCAGGCCGAGGTGTTCGGCGATGTAACCCCAGTACTGCACCGCCGCGCCGCCCATCGGGTCAGCCCCGATGTGGACTCCGGCCTCGCGGATCGCGTCGAGGTTGAGGGCGTTGACCAAGTCGTCGCAGTAGCGTCCGAGGTAGTCGAATCGGGTCACGTCGCCGCTGACCTGGTCGTACGGCCTGCGCTTGATCTCGCGCGGATCGGCGACCAGGGCGTTGGCCCGGGCCGCGATCACGCTGGTCGCGTCGCTGTCCGCCGGCCCGCCGTGGGGCGGGTTGTACTTGAAGCCACCGTCGCGCGGCGGGTTGTGGGACGGGGTGACGACGATGCCGTCCGCTTGGCCGCGTCCGGCCTCGGGGCCGCCGCCGGCGTTGTGCACCACGATGGCGCGGGACACGGCGGGGGTCGGGGTGTAGTCGTCGTCGCGCTCGGCGATCACGGAGACGCCGTTGGCGACCAGGACCTCGATCGCGGTGGTCCAGGCCGGCTTGGACAACGCGTGGGTGTCCTTGCCGAGGTAGAGGGGACCGGTGATGCCCTGGGAGGCGCGGTACTCCACGATGGCCTGCGTCGTCGCGGCGATGTGGGCGTCGTTGAAGGCGGTGTCCAAGCTCGATCCTCGATGACCGGAGGTGCCGAACACGACCTGCTGGTCGGGGTTCGTCACGTCCGGGGTGAGGTCGTAGTAGGCGCTGATGACCGCGTCGACGTCGATGAGGTCTGCTGTGGATGCCGGTTGTCCGGCGCGAGGATGAGCCATGGGTCACATTCTGCCCATGCCGGTCCGGCGCGGACAGACCCGTCCCCGGTTCTCAGCATCCGTCGGTCGTTACCCCGGACTGGGGGCCCTTTGACAGGATGGCCCCCATGAGTTCGTCTAGCTTCAACCGCCCCGGGGCGATCGACCTGTCCCAGCTCAAGCAGAAGGCCCAGCAGGCGGCCACGCCCAGCCCGTCTCGAGGACGCTCCGGCGGTGCGTACGTGATCGAGGTGACCGAGGAGACCTTCGAGGTCGAGACCATCCGGAAGTCGGTCAAGCACCCGGTTGTCCTGGAGCTCTACTCCCCGCGGGTCGCCACCGGTCAGCAGCTCTCCGACGCGCTGGCCGAGATCGCCAACGCCAGCGACGGCAAGTTCCTGCTCGCCCGGCTCAACGTCGACACCGCCCCGGGCATCGTGCAGGCCCTGCAGCTGCAGGCCGTACCCACCGTCATCGCCTTGATCGCCGGCCAGGCCGCGCCGTTGTTCCAGGGCGTGCTGCCCAAGGACCAGGTCCAGGCCGCCATCGACCAGCTGCTCACCGCAGCTGTGGCCAACGGACTGGTGGGTCGGGCCGAGCCCGTCGGTGGCGCTGCCCCGGCCGACGCCGAGGTGGAGGAGGACGCGCCCGATCCGCGGTTCGCCGCCGCCGACGCGGCCTTGGAACGCGGCGACTTCGCTGCGGCCCGGGACGAGTTCGACCTGCTGCTCAAGGCGAATCCGGCCGACGCCGAGGCTCTCGCCGGCAAGGCCCAGGCCGGCCTGTTCTCCCGGGCCGCGACGTCTGACCCTCAGGCCGTGCTGACCGCGGCGGCGCAGGACACCTCACTCGCGACCCAGCTCGCGGCCGCCGACGTGGAGATGATCATGGGTCAGGCGGAGGAGGCGTTCGCTCGGCTGATCGCGGTCATCAAGCGGACCGCCGGCGACGAGCGGGGTGAGGCGCGCGTACGCCTGCTCGAGCTGTTCGAGACGCTCGGCAACGTCGACCCCCGGGTGCTCAAGGCCCGGCGCAACCTGATGACCGCTCTCTTCTGAGCCGGGATCCCGTCATGTCGCGCAAGGTGCTGGCCGGCCTGACCCTGGTGCTGATGGGTCTGGTCGGGTGCTCCGGTGGCGAGCCGGATCCGGCCGACGAGGGTGCGACGACCCCCGGGGTGGAGACGCCGACGCCGACCCCCACGCCGGAGGTCGTCGACTGCCTGTCCGGCAGTTACCGCGTGGTCCGGTTCGTCGGTTTGACCAGCCAGGGCGGTAGCGGTGAGGGCGGAGATCTGACCGCCGTCCTCGGTGCCGGCGGGTTCACCCTGAACGGCGGCGGACAGAGCCCGGTCAAGGTCACCGTGGGGAGCCAACAGGTCGACCTCGTGGTCACCGGCTCGATCCGCGGCACCTACACGACCACCGACGCCGGCGGCTCGTACGCCGTGACCGGTACCGAGGGCGAGGCCAAGGTCTCCGCCGGCATCTTGCACCGGACCCTGCCGATGACCGACGTGGCCAACGTGTTGACCCCCGACGGCACGGGCACCCTGACCTGCGCCGGCACCGGCGTCACGATGACGTCCACCTCCAGCCGCCTCGACCTCGAACGCATCTGACCCCACAGTCACCACCGCACCGTCACCACCGCACCGACGTCACCGGGTTCCACCGTCGCGCCGTCTATGCTGGCGCGGTTCCACCGACCCAGGAGTTGATCATGAAGAAGGCTGTCCTCGCCGTGGTGGCCACCGCGGTCATGACCGCAGCGGGCTGCTCGGGTGGCTCGACGCCCGCCCCGGCCGAGTCAGCGTCGGGTCCCTCGGCCGCCTCGAGTCCCTCCGCCGCCGCGAGCGCGCCAGCCTCGAGCCCAGCGACGCCCGCTCCGAGTGGTACGTCGACGGCACCGGCCAGCGACTGCCTGACGGGGACGTACAGGCTCGCGCGCTTCGTCGGGGTGGGTGACAAGGCCACCTACGGCACCGGCGAGGGGGGCGACGTCGAGGTCGCGTTCGACGACGATGCGTACACGTTGACCGCGGCCGGCAAGGAAGCGATCAAGTTGACCCTGGCCGGTCAGACCGCCGAGCTGAAACCCAAGGGGACCATCAAGGGCACCTGGACCGGCAGCGGTGCCCAGGTCACGTTCACCGTCGGTGACGCCGAGGGCTCCGCGCGGCTCACGGCGGGGGGCCAGGAACGAGACCTGACCATGGCCGAGGTCGGCAGCGTCGTGGCGCCCGACGGTCTGGCCACGTTGGCCTGCGGCAACGACAAGGTGGTGATGGTCTTCGACGACATCCGGCTCGAGTTCGAGCGCTGAGTCAGCCTGCGGGCGGGGCGCCGTCCTCGAGGTAGGCCATCGCGCCCGGCGCGAGCCCGGCGGCCACCGTCAGCCGGCGGTGGGCGAGCGGGGTGACCAGGGCGGCAGCTTCGGCCAGGGTGCAGAGGCGGACCTGGAGGATCTCGCTGGGTTGCAGGGTCAGTCCGGCCAGCTCGTCCTCAGCGATCACGCCGCCGTCGAAGATGAGCTCGATCGCGTCGTCCCAGCCCAGATAAGGCGGCATCCAGTCCGCCAGCAGCAACGGACCCATCGGACGCTCGAGGCCGAGTTCCTCGGCGACCTCCCGGATCGCCCCCAGCCGGGGTGGTTCACCCGGCTCGACGATGCCGCCGGGCAGCTCCCAGTCCTTCTTGAAGCGGGTCTCGCAGAGCAGGACCCGGTCGGCCCCGTCGGTGATCCGGACGTGCGCGATCAGCCGCTTCTTGGGCAACACCGAGTTCATCACCCCGGAGAAGCCGTTCGGGCCGTGCACCTGGTCGGCGGTCAGCCGCGCGTAGAGGCAGACGTCCTCGTACGTGCCGTCCTCCAGGGCCAACGCCTGCCGACGCATCCCTTCGAGCCGAAACCCCGCCCGGGTGACCGCCCGGCGGGCGGACACGTCGGAGACGGGCAGCGACACCTCGAGCCGCCGCAGGGCTCGGCCGATCAGCGCGTCGTCGGCCGCCGCGCTGACGGCCTGGGCCAGTGAGTCCGGACTGATGGACCCGCTCCAGTTGAAGGTGGCCGTGCCCGCTTCACCCACGTTGACCCGGATGTCGAAGTCGGACACCGCTAGCTGGACCCGGTGTCCTCACTGCCCGCGCCCTTCGCGGAAGCAGCCTTGGCCGGGGCCGGCTTCGGGGCGGCTGACGTCTTGGCGGCCGGCTTCTCGGCCGGCACCGGCTCGTCCGCAGACTTGGAGCGGGCCGGCGAAGCCTGCTTGGCTGCCGCCCGTGCGCCCTTCTTCACCTTGGCCGGCTCGGCCTGCTCCTCGGTCAACGCGGCCGGCTCGAAGCGGAGCCAGACCGCGCCGAGCGGCGGGATGGTCACCGAGGCGGAAGCGATGTAGCCGTGGGACGGGATGGCCTGGGCGGTGACCTGACCGAGGTTGCCGATCTGGCCGGTGCCGTCGTACACATCGGCGTCGCTGTTGAAGATCTCCTTCCAGACCCCCTCGGCCGGCAGTCCGATGCGGTAGTCCGGACGTGGTTCGGAGGAGAAGTTGGTCAGGCAGGCGATCATCTGGCCCTCGCCGTCGTAGCGCAGGAACGAGAAGACGTTCCCGCCCGCGTCGTCGGCGTTGATCCAGGAGAAACCCGCCGCATCGGTGTCGAGCTTCCACATCGCCGGGTTTTCCTTGTAGACCGTGTTGAGGTCCTTCACCAGGCGCTGGACGCCACGGTGCCCCCAGTCGGCGCTCTGTCCCCAGTCGATGCTCCGCTCCTCGGAGAACTCCCGGCTCTGCCCGAACTCGGTGCCCATGAACAACAGTTTCTTGCCCGGGTGCGCCCACATGAAGGAGTAGAAGGCCCGCAGCGTGCCGAACTTGCGCCACTCGTCCTGCGGCACCCGCTCGAACATCGAGCCCTTCCCGTGCACGACCTCGTCGTGGCTGATCGGCAGGATGAAGTTCTCGGAATAGGCGTACGCCATCGCGAACGTCATCTCGTGGTGGTGGAACTGGCGGTAGACGGGCTCGCGGCCGAGGTAGCGCAGCGAGTCGTTCATCCAGCCCATGTTCCACTTGAACCCGAACCCCAGGCCGCCGTACTCGACCGGCCGGGTGACGCCGGGGTAGGAGGTCGACTCCTCCGCGATCATCATCGTGCCGGGCTCGCGGGCGTACGCGTGCTGGTTCGTCTTCTGCAGCACGTCGATGGCCTCGAGGTTGTGGTTGCCGCCGAACTTGTTCGGCACCCACTGTCCGGCTTCGCGCGAGTAGTCGAGGTAGAGCATTGACGCGACGGCATCCACCCGCAATCCGTCGATGTGATACTCGTGCAGCCAGTAGTAGGCGTTCGAGATGAGGAAGCTCTGCACCTCGGTGCGGCCGAAGTTGAAGATGTAGGAGCCCCAGTCGGGGTGCCAACCCAGCCGCGGGTCCTCGTGCTCGTAGAGGGCGGTGCCGTCGAAGCGCTGCAGGGCCCACGGGTCGGTGGCGAAGTGTCCGGGGACCCAGTCCACGAGCACCCCGATGCCGGCCTGGTGCAGCTTGTCGACGAGGTGCCGGAACTCGTCCGGCGACCCGAACTTGCTCATCGGCGCGAAGTAACCGGTGACGTGGTAGCCCCACGAGCCCTCGAACGGGTGCTGCGCGACGGGCAGGAACTCGACGTGGGTGTAGCCCTGCCACGAGCAGTACTCGACGAGCTGGTCGGCCAGCTCGAGGTAGGTGAGCCCCTTGCGCCACGACCCGATGTGCACCTCGTAGACGCTCATGGGTTCGGCGTGCTGCTGCTTCTGCCCGCGGTACCACATCCAGTCGGAGTCGCCCCAGACGTACTGGCTCTTGTAGACGATGGAGGCGGTGTGCGGCGCGGCCTCGGAGAACTGGGCCATCGGGTCGGCCTTGAGCCGCCAGACTCCGTCGATGCCCAGCACCTCGAACTTGTAGAGGTTGCCGGTACTGGCCCCCTCGACGAACAGCGCCCACACGCCGGCCCCGGGGACCAGCTGCATGTAGGAGCTCTCGCCGTTCCACCAGTTGAAGTCACCGACCAGCCGGACCGCCTGGGCGTTCGGTGCCCAGACGGAGAAGCGGGTGCCGAAGATCTCACCCCGCTCGTCGTCGGTGATCGACATCTCCTGCGCCCCGAGGCGCTTCCAGCACTCGGTGTCGTGGCCCTCGTGGAAGCCGGTGAGGTCCCATCCGGTCAAGCCACCGCTCGGATCGAATGACATGGTCTACTCCTTCACCTGGTTCTCCGCGAGGGTCGGATGAGTATCCGGCCCCCCTGAAACGTCGTCGTCGGCCGGGCTGTGCCCCGCCTCACCTACCGCAGCGAGTGCCGCGATCGCCCCCAGTGGGATCCCCACCCAGTCCGGGCGGTTGCGCACCTCGTACACCACTTCGTAGATCGCCTTGTCCGCCTCGTACGCCCTCAGGACGGCCGCGTCGTCGGCCGCGAGCGGCCCACCGGCGTAGCCGACGAGGAACGCCGTACGACAGTCGGCAGCCCACTGCGCGCTGTCCGGTCCCGGCACGCTGGCGGCGGCGTAGTCGAACGAGCGCAGCATCCCTGCGATGTCGCGATGGACACTATCGGGCTCGGACCGTTCGGCGAGGGATTTCACCGGCTCGCCCTCGAAGTCGATGATCTTCCAGCCGGTCGGGGTGTGCAGGGTCTGACCGAGGTGGAAGTCGCCGTGCACGCGCTGCGTGACCAACTCGGCGTGCTCCAGATCGGCGAAGCCGGCCTGCAGCCCGTACGTGTAGGGCTCGAGTGCGGTGGCGATCGACGCGGCCCGGCGCAGTCGCTCAGTCATGATGGCCGCCACCTGCCCCCCGGGGATCGCTGCGGTGGCGAAGGAGGCGCGCAGGGCGTGGTGCGTCTCGGCCAAGGCCGCCCCGAGCGCCCGAGCGTGCGGGGCGAACGGGGTCGAGGCCCGGATCGAGTCCAGGGCCAGGCCCCAGCCGTCCTCGGCCTGCGCCAACTTCTCCACGGCCATGGCCAGATCGGCGGTCAGGCTGGCACCGTCCGAAGCGGTCCAGGTCGCCTCGATCCAGCCGAAGAGGCCGGCCACGTCCTCGATACCGGCCCGGTTCAGCGCGTCGTGCACCTCGATGTCGAGGTTGCGGCCGAGCTCGAGGCGGCGGAAGAACTTGATCATCGAGACCTCGCCGAACATCACCGAGGTGTTGCTCTGCTGGCCGGTGAAGATCTTGGGCTCGAGATCAGCAGTCAGGCCCTGGGCCGCGCTGAGCTCGAAACGTACGTCACCGAGCTCACCGGACAGCCGTTGCCCGGACACGAGCGCCGCCAGGATGACCGAGCACGCCTGAGGGTCCTGCAGCGCGTCGTAGCCGGTCCAGGAGCCTTGGTCGCCGTCGGCGAACCGACCGATCCGCGCGTGCTCGAGACCGGGTTGCGCCTCGCGACGGTAGGCCACTGCGAGCTGGTAGTACTCCGAACCGGAGCCCGCGTCGTCGGGGTAGCCGACCTCGGCGACCTCGAACCGTACGGCGGGGTCGGCAGCGGGGTCGTTGACCCAGGGCAGGGCCGTGACCGAGCGCACCTCCAGCCGGCGACCCTTGCCGCCGAACCAGCGTGCCGCCGCGATGTAGCCCGTGAGCTGCTGGGCGACGTCGCCGTCGACCGTGCTCATCGATGCCACCTCCGACCATGAACGGGGTTCATGTCCGGTCCCATCTAGGCACCCGGAGAGCTGTGGCCGGCGGCCGACCGAGCTCCGTAGCGGATCAGCGTCAAGATGTGGGCCGGGTCGTCGTGGGTGAGGCGGACGAACGCCCGCTGCCCCCAACGCCAGGTCTGGCCGGTCAGCTCGTCGTGGACGAGGTAGACGTCATGGGAGCTGAGGCCGAGCGCCTCCATGTCGAGGTAGATCTCGGTCTCGACGATGTTGTGCGGGTCCATGCTCGCCACCACGATGACCACGTCGTCGCCACTCTTCTTGGAGAAGACGATGGCGTCGGCGTGCGGGGCGGTGTGGAAGTGCAGGTCCCGCAGCTGCTGGAGGGCGGGGTGCTCCTTGCGGATCTGGTTCAGCCGACCGAGCAGCAGGTTGAGGTTCTCGCCGGACTCGGTCGCGCCCTCCCAGTCGCGGGGGCGGTACTGGAACTTCTCCGAGTCGAGGTACTCCTCGCGTCCCGGCGCCAGCACCGCGTTCTCGAACAGCTCGTAACCGGAGTAGACCCCCCAGGTCGGCGCCAGCGTCGCTCCGAGCACCGCTCGAATGGTGAACGCCGTCTTGCCGCCCCACTGCAGGAAGCTGGGCAGGATGTCGGGGGTGTTGACGAAGAAGTTCGGCCGGAAGAAGCTGTCCGACTCGGTGGTCAGCTCCGTCATGTACTCCTCGAGCTCCCACTTCTCGTTGCGCCAGGTGAAGTAGGTATAACCCTGGTGGAAGCCGGCTTTGCCGAGCGCGTGCATCATCGCCGGCTTGGTGAAGGCCTCGGCCAGGAAGAGCACGTCCGGGTCGGTCTTGCGGATCTCACCCAGCAGCCAGGCCCAGAAGTTGACCGGCTTGGTGTGCGGGTTGTCGACCCGGAAGATCTTGACGCCGTGGCTGATCCACAGCTTGAGGATGCGCAAGCTCTCCTGATAAATGCCGTCGCGGTCCAGGTCGAAGTTGATCGGGTAGATGTCCTGGTACTTCTTGGGCGGGTTCTCCGCGTAGGCGATAGAACCGTCGGCTCGCTTGGAGAACCAGTCCGGGTGCTCGGTGACCCACGGGTGGTCGGGCGAGGCCTGCAGCGCGAAGTCGAGTGCCACCTCCATGCCCAGCGACGTGGTTTTGGCCACGAACCGGTCGAACGCGTCGAAGTCCCCGAGGTCGGGGTGGATCGCATCGTGCCCGCCCTCGGCGCTGCCGATGGCCCACGGGGAGCCCGGATCGGCCGGCCCCGGGGTCAAGGTGTTGTTCGGTCCCTTGCGGAACGCGACGCCGATGGGGTGGATCGGGGGCAGGTAGATGACGTCGAACCCCATCGCGGCGGCGGCCTCCAGCCGTTCGTGCGAGGAGTCGAAGGTGCCTGATTTCCAGGTCTGGGTCTCCTCGTCGAACTGGCAGCCCTGAGAACGGGGGAAGAACTCGTACCAGGAGGCGTAGACCGCTTCGCGACGGTCGACGAAGATCGGATAGTCGGGCGTGGGGGAGACCAGCTCGCGGGGACCGTAGGCCCGCATCGCCGCGCGAACGTCGTCGGCCAGCACGACCTCGAGGCGGTCCTCGACCTGTTGACCTGAGTCAAGGCTCTTCGCGGCCCCGCGGAGCAGCGCGCCGATCTGGTGGGCGCCGGCCTGATCAGCGCGATCGGCCGCTGCGCCGAACAGCCCCTTGCCCTCGGTGCAGACCAGAGCGACGTCGATGCCGGCTGGGATCTTGATCTCGGCGGTGTGCACCCACGTCTCCCACGGGTCGTCCCAACCCTCGACCCGGAAGGTCCAGTGGCCTTCGGTCGACAAGGTGACCGCGGCGGTCCACCAGTCGAAGCCGAGCGGCGTGGTCGGGGTCATCGGCACCTGGGTCTCGGTGCCTTGCGGGTCGGTCAGCACCACCGTCGCGTTGACTGCATCATGGCCCTCGCGAAAGACCGTGGCGCGGATCGAGAAGCGCTCACCCACTGCGGCCTTGGCGGGGTAGGCACCGCCCTCGATCACCGGGGACACCTTGGTGACCGGGATCCGGTCGAACAAGCTGCCCAGCTCGGGTGGGTCGATGACCACAGAAGGGCTGGCAGAGGAGGCGGGGACACCTGCGTTGGTTACCGTCACGCGACTTAACCTATCGGCCCCGCTCCGCGCCCGTCACGGGGTCGGGTCCCAGGAATCGCCGATCGGTTCGTGCGGTAGGACGTGGCTGCAACGCGCCGGAGGAATTGGTTGCGGAGCGGTGCGACACCCAGGAGGGACCGCTAGGTTATTCCGGTGCGCGCTATCCGACGATTCACCGTCCGACCCGTCCTGCCCGAGGTCCTGAAGCCTCTCGGCGATCTCGCCAACAACCTCCGGTGGTGTTGGCACGCCGACACCCAGGACCTGTTCCGTACCGTCGACCCGGCTCTGTGGGCCTCGACCGGTGGTGACGCCATCCGGCTGCTGGCCGACGTGTCCGTGGAGCGGCTGCAGAAGCTGTCGGCGGACAAGAAGTTCCTCAAGAACCTGAAGATCATCCAGGACGACCTGGCCGATTACATGAGCGGTGACCTCTGGTACCAGGGGTACGCCACCGAGAACCCGGCCGCCCCCCAGGGCATCGGCTACTTCTCGCCGGAGTTCGGCATCACCGAGGTGCTGCCGCAGTACTCCGGCGGCCTCGGGATCCTCGCCGGCGACCACCTCAAGGCGGCCAGCGACCTCGGCGTACCGATCATCGGGGTCGGCCTGCTCTACCGGCAGGGCTACTTCCGCCAGTCGCTGAACGCGGCCGGCTGGCAGCAGGAGCGTTACCCGCTGCTCGACCCGAACGCACTGCCCTTGACGTTGCTGCACGACGCCGATGGCCCGGTGAAGATCGAGGTGCCGCTGGCCGGCCGCACGCTGTGGGCACAGGTCTGGCTCGCGCAGGTCGGCCGCGTACCGCTGCTGCTGATGGACTCCGACGTGGAGCAGAACGCCGGACCGGAGCGCGAGACCACCGACCGGCTGTACGGCGGTGGCACCGACCACCGTCTCGCCCAGGAGGTGCTGCTGGGGATCGGCGGCGTACGCGCCATCCGGGCCTACTGCGCCATCACCGGCGCCCCGGCTCCGGAGGTCTTCCACACCAACGAGGGCCACGCCGGCTTCCTCGGGCTGGAGCGGATCCGCGAGTTCATGAGCGAGGGTGCCGACTTCGACGCCGCGCTCGAGCGCAACCGCGCCGGCACGGTCTTCACCACCCACACCCCGGTCCCGGCCGGCATCGACCGGTTCCCGCACCACCTGATGCGCGACCAGTTCGCGTCGTTCGGCCCGGTCCCCATCGACCGCATCCTCTCCCTCGGCGCCGAGAACTACGACGGGGGCGATCCCGACAAGTTCAACATGGCCGTGATGGGTTTCCGGCTGGGCCAACGCGCCAACGGGGTGTCGCTGCTGCACGGCGAGGTCTCCCGCGAGATGTTCCAGGGGCTGTGGGACCAGTTCGACACCACCGAGGTCCCGATCACCTCGATCACCAACGGCGTGCACCACCTCACCTGGGTGCACCGCGACCTGCTCGACCTGCTCGAGGCGACCGAGGACAGCCCAGCGGACACCGTCATCGACGGCTACGACTGGAACGGGCTGACCAAGGTCGACGCGAGCACCATCTGGGCGCTCAAGCGCAAGATGCGTCAGGACCTGATCGTGATGACCCGCAAGCGGTTGGTCGAGAGCAGCGACAACCGCGGCATGCCGACCGAGTGGGTGAACGGCGTGCTCGACCCCGACGTGGTCACCTTCGGGTTCGCGCGCCGGGTGCCGTCGTACAAGCGGTTGACCCTCATGCTGCGCGAGCCCGAGCGACTCAAGGCGCTGCTCACCGACAAGAAGCGGCCCATCCAGATCGTCATCGCCGGCAAGTCGCACCCGGCCGACGAGGGTGGCAAGGCTCTGATCCAGCAGATGGTGAACTTCGCCGACGACCCCGCGGTGCGCGAGCGGATCGTCTTCCTGCCCGACTACGACATCTCGATGGCCAAGCCCCTCTACCCCGGCTGCGACGTCTGGATGAACAACCCGCTGCGCCCGTACGAGGCTTGCGGCACCTCCGGCATGAAGGCGGCCCTGAACGGCGCGGCCAACCTGTCGATCCTCGACGGGTGGTGGGACGAGTGGTACGACCCGGCCTTCGGCTGGGAGATCCCGTCCGCCGAGGGCATGGACGACCCGGACCACCGCGATGACGTGGAGGCCAAGGCCCTCTACGACATCATCGAGAACGAGATCGTCCCTCGGTTCTACGACGTGGACGGCGATGACCTGCCGCAGCGCTGGATCCAGATGATCCGCGACACGATCGCCGGCCTGGCTCCGAAGGTGCTGGCCTCGCGGATGGTGCGCGACTACGTGACCACCCTGTACGCCCCGGCGGCAGCCTCGACGCACTCCGTCGACGAGGCCGAGGGTGGTGCGGCCGCCCTGGCCGGCTGGAAGTCCCGGGTCCGCGCTGCGTGGAGCGACGTGGCCGTCGACCACGTCGAGTCGCTCGATGGCGACCAGGTCGAGGTGGGGGCCAAGATCCACGTCAGCGCTCTCGTCCGGCTCGGTGCGCTCTCGCCGAACGACGTCGAGGTGCAGCTCGTCACGGGCAAGGTCGACGGTGACGACCAGCTCCGCGAGCCGCGGGTGAACCCGTTCCCGACCGGGACCGACGTCGACGGCGGACTGCGTCGCTACGAGGGCTGGGTCGAGGCCAAGCGCTCCGGCGCCATCGGCTACACCGTCCGCATCGTGCCGCACCACCCGCTGCTGGCCAACCAGGCCGAGATGGGTCTGGCCACCCTGCCCGTCGGGCTCGGGTCGCCGCCCTCGGCGTAGAGGCCGTCCCTGATCTGGGCCCGTCGACCTCGGTCGGCGGGCCCGGTTCGCGTTTCGCGCCAGTGGGTGGCGTACGGGTCGGATCTGGCCGGTTCGGACCGCGTTTCGCGCCAGTGGGCGCAAGACGGGTCGGATCTGGCCGGTTCGGACCTCGTTTCGAGCCAGTGGGCGCAAGACGTGACGAGGGAGGCCCCCGACCGATCTCCCGAGTTATCCACAGATTCGCTGCAGGTGGTTCACGCGGGATTGTCGGCGAGGTCAAGTTCGCGCATGGCCATCGCTGTCTCCGACTTCCAGACCCTCGATCCGCGGCATCCGTTCTCCCGCGCCGACGCCCGCGCCGCCGGACTGCCGCTCCACGAACTACTCGGTCCGCGCTACCAGAAGATCTTGTACGACTCGTATGTGCTGGCCTCGGTATCCGTCACGACCCGCCTACGTACCGAGGCTGCCCTACGGGTGAGTGGCCCGGGGGCGTACGCCAGTCACTTCACAGCAGCGGTGCTCTGGGGCGGCGTCGTGCCAGAGGTCACCGAAATCCACATCACGCTGCCCGACGACCGTCATCGGTGTCGACGGCAAGGTGTCCGAGCCCATGCGGGGGAGACCCGTCCCTGCCCCATGGCGCACCGCGGCATGGCGGTCTCCTCCCCGTTGCAGACCTTTCTCGATCTGGCTGCGGTGGGCTTGCCGCTGGTCGATCTTGTCGTCCTCGGCGACAGTCTGGTGAAGGCATGCCGGATCACCACCGATCAGCTGATGGAGGGAGCCGAGACCTGGTCCGGCCGCGGTGCTCGGCGTGCTCGGCGCGCGGCAGGGTGGGTACGCGTCGGGGTGGACTCCCCGATGGAGACCCGGGTGCGCATGCTGCTGGTGCTCGCCGGGCTCCCCGAGCCGCTCGTCAACTACGTCGTACGGCATGCCGACGGGGAGTGGCGGATGCGATTCGACCTGTACTACGACGGCCAGCGATTGCTCGTCGAATTCGACGGGCGGCAGCACGCCGAGAACGCAGCCCAGTGGCAGCACGATCTCAAACGTCGGGAGGAGCTCGACGCGTTGGGGTTCCGGATCATCGTGATCACCGCGCACGACCTGTACGCCGACCCAGAGGGCGTCCTGCGCCGAGTTCGCGACGCGCTCATCGACCGAGGCGCGACCGATATCAGGCGATCGTTCAAGCCAGAATGGAGGCGGCACTTCGCGACCCGATCATGACGTTGTGCGCCGACTGGCTTGAAACGGCCCCTGAACTCGGCGAATCCGCGTCGTCTTGCGCCCACTGGTGCGAAACGCGAAACCAGCCCAAACCACGCCGCTCATAGAAGCGCGTACGGCACCCACTGGCTCGAAACGGCCTCCGGACTCGGCGCATCCGCATCGTCTCGCGCCCACTGGTGCGAAACGTGGTTCAGGGCCGAGTCGGGTAGGCCACGGTCGGGGGGACGACGGCGACCGAATCGTCGTTGCCGAAGGTCACCTCGCTCAGCCACATGGTCCGGCCGGGGTAGTCGCCGCCGATCTCGCCGGGGGCCCAGGCGTGGTAGACCATCCAGACCCGACCGGCCCGTTCGAACAGGGCGCAGTGTCCCGGTCCGGCGGCGACGTCATTCGTGGCCAGCACCGGGTCCGGGTCCTTCGTGAAGGGGCCGAGCGGGCTGTCGGCGACGGCGTGCCCGACGGCGTAGTCGGCCGAGGCGTAGGAGTTCGCCGAATAGAACAGGTGGTAGCGGCCGTCTCGCTTCCAGACGAACGGCCCCTCGACGAGGTCGCCCTCCCAGGGCAGGTCCTGCTTGAACAACCGGCGCGGCTTGCCCGGCAGAGACGTGCCCGCGTCGTCGAGCTCGGCGACGGACAGATAGGTGTCCACCCCGACCGCGTTGCCGTCGTTCTTCCAATACAGGTACCGCTTCCCGTCGGAGTCGACGAACGGGTGGGCGTCGATGCTTCCGCCCTGGTCCGCCTCGCAGATCAGCGGCTCGTCGCTGTCGTCGGTGTACGGCCCCTCCGGACGTTCGCTCAGGGCCACGCCGACGCATTGGATCGCCGGGTCCGGCGCGATGGTCGTGTAGTACATCGCGTAGCCGGAGCCGAGAGTGATGACCTCCGGAGCCCAGACCTTCCCGGGCGTGCTCCACTCCGGCAGCTCGGGTAGGGCGTCGGGACCCTGCTCCCACGAGACCAGGTCGGTGCTGCGCAAGGTCTGCACGTTGCTGCCGTTGCCGTTGGTCGACACCGCCCAGAAGCCACCGGCCGGGTCACTGATGATCATCGGGTCGGGGAAGTTCTGGTCGTAGACCGGGTTGGTGAACCCAGCCGGGGCCGTCGATCCCACTCCGGCCGCGGACGAACAGGCCGTCATGCCCAGCAGCCCGACGAGGAGCAGGACACCGACCCGGTACGACCCACGCCCCGCCTCACCGTTCCGCCTCACCGTCCGGGCCGGTCGACGACCGGCCAGCTCGCCCGGTAGAAACGGAGGTGGTCGAACTCAGCCGTGAGCGCCGGCGCGGCACCGCCGTGGGCCACCAGACCGATCCGCGGGTCGGATTTGGCGTCGAAAATCCACACCGCGCCCCAGGTCCAGTTCTTCCCGTCGCGGCTGGTCGCGGCTCGGTAGAGGTGCTCGCCGGCCGCATTGCGGGTATGGGCCAGTCGCAGCCAGACCGTGGCGTCGGGGGTGCCGATGATGGCCCCGCCGAACCGGGTACGGCCGTCCGGCGCGACGACCTTCTCACGACCGAACTCGGTCTGCCGGGTGTTCCAGATCGCCACCGAGGACAGTCGGGCGAAGTCGTCGTCGTCGACGTACGCGACCAGACCGGCCTGCTGGAAATTGCGCACCTGGTCCTCACCCAGGTCGAGACGCAGCTTGGTCTCGACGATCCAGGTGCCCTCGGGAGCCCGGTTGTGGAGCAGCACACCGGCGTTGTTGCTCGTGCCGGTCAGGTCCGCGTTCTCCACGGGCCAGCGCAGCCGACCGTCCGAGACCGTGGCGCCGGCGTTCTCGCGTACCCAGCTCCAGTCGTCGGACAACGGCCCGTCGAAGTTCTCCGTTGAGATCAGGGATCGGGTCCGGGGAACCGCCACCAACCGGGCCGCCTCCTCGGCCAGCGGGCGTACGGAGACGTTGTCGAGTGTGGCGTCAGCACCCGTCAGGCGCACCGGGGCGGAGCGCAGCCGGAAGCCACGGTCGCGGACCCGCACTTCGGCGTACGGGTCGCCCAGGTCGTCCTCGCTCAGCTGGGCCAGAACCTCCCCCCGGTCGATCTCGACGACCAGCGTGCGCCAGCCCTCGCCGGCCAAGGTGGTCCTGGCTGTCCGGGTGATCGCCGTCCGGCCGTCCCCGACCGTGACTCGCAAGCGGCCGGCAGCGGGCTCGAGCCTGACCTGCACCCGATCACGGCCGCGGCCGAGGTCGACGGCGAACGGTCGGTCCGTGTCGACGTCCAGCCTGAGTCGGACGGAGTCACCCTTGACGGACCGTTGGGTCGTGGCGGTGCCGCGCAACCGGGCGGTCGCCGCCCCACCCTGGGTGTCGGTCGGACCCTGACGAAGTCCGGTGAAGCCGCCGGCGGCGGGGTCAGCGGCGATGATGCCGAGGTCGCTGCCGGTCACTGGGGTGGGCTGGGCGGTATCGCTGGGTCCGGCCCCGGCTCGTACCCGCGGCCAGCCGTCGACCCAGTCGATGCGGTCGAGCAACATCGGGCGCCGAGTGATCCCGAACGGCTCCGCCAGCCAGGCGTTGTCCCGGTCGAGGGCGTGATAGACGAGGAAGTCACGTCCCGCGTGGTCGGTCATGACGGCATGGTGCCCGGCCCCGATCCAGCGGTTGCTGTTCTGGGTGACGAGGATCGTGCCACCCGCCTTGGAGGCGGTGAGACCGATCCCGTCGGCGTCGACGAACGGTCCCATCGGCGACCGGGACCGGCCGGTCAACACCGAGTAACCCGTCACCGGACCGGCGCAGCAGTCGGCCGAGGAGGCCATCAGGTAGTAGTAGCCGCCGTGTCGGACGACGTAGCTCCCCTCGAACCTGTTGTCGATCGCCACCATCGTCGGTTCACCGACGGCGGTCAACCCATCAGCGCTGACCCGGGTGACGTAGACCCCGCCGTTGTAGCTGCCGTAGTACAGATAGCGCTGGCCGTCCACGTCGGTGAAACCGCTGGGGTCGAAGGTCCACAGGAAACTGCCGTTGCCCGGGCGGGGCGCGACCACGGGCTCGGTGCCCGGGGTCCACGGACCGACCGGCGTCGGAGCGGTGGCGATGCCGATGGCGGAGTCGTTGTCGCGGGGGTCCGCCGTGGTGTCGGTGACAGTGAAGTAGATGACGTACTGACCGTTGATGTAGCGGACGTCGGGCGCCCACAGCCCGGAACCGGCGGTTGCCCAGACCGGGCGGTTGGTGTCGTCGAAGACCGTGCCCTGATAGTTCCAGCTCACGAAGTCCCGGGTCCGGGCGATGTGCATGATGCCCGGCTCGTCCCCCGCTCGCAACGGGTCCGCGGTGGAGTAGGCGTACCACCAGCTGTCCTTGCCCTCGATGATCGACGGGTCGGCGAAGGTGTCGGCGAAGCTCTGGCTGACCGGGTTGACGTACGCCGCCCGGGACGGCTCGGCCTCCGCGCGTGGAGTGCCGCCGAACATCGACCCCGCTAGGACTCCGGCCACCAGCACGGCGCCGACGCGCAGAAGGGGTGATCGAGGGCGGAAGGTTCGTGCGGGTCTGGTGGTCGGTGCGGCCGGATCGACGTTGATCATGATGCTCCTGTGGTGGGAGGAGGGCGCTAGCCCTTGATCCCGCTGCTGGCGACGCCTTCGATGACGTAGCGCTGGACGAAGATGTAGAGGACGAGCACAGGCACTGACGCCAGGGCGGCGCCGGCCATGATCACCGGGTAGTCGATCGTGTACGAGCCCTGCAGCTTGGTGAGTCCCACCGGCAGCGTGAGTCGCTCGGGGGAGAACAACACATAGATCGGGAAGACGAAGTCGTTCCAGTTGGCCAAGAACGAGATGACGGCCAAGGTGACCAGGGCTGGCCTCGAGTTCGGCAGGATGATCGAGCGGAAGATCCGCCACGGGCTCGCCCCGTCGATCCGGGCGCTCTCCTCGAGTGCGATCGGGATGCTGAAGAAGAACTGCCGCATGAAGAAGACCCCGAAGGCACCCGCGGCCCCGGGCACCACGATGGACCACACGGTGTCCAGCCAGCCGAGCCGGTTGAGGATCTCGAAGTTCGGCATCATGAAGATGAACGAGGGCAGGAACAGCGTGCCGATGATCAGCCCGAAGATCAGCTTCTTGAAGGGGAACTCCATCCGGGCCAGCGCGTAGCCGGCCATCGACGAGATCGTCACCACGAGCAGCGAGTGCAGGGTCGCGGCGACCAGGGAGTTGACCAGCCATCGCAGGACCGGGGACGTCTCGTCGCCGAAGAACAGAGTCCGGAACGCCCCGAGAGTCGGTTCGGTCGGGAGCAGGGTCGGCGGTGCGGACCGGGCCTCGACGGCGGTCTTGATCGAGGTCAGCAGCATGAAGAGCAGCGGAGCCAGGATGATCACGGTGAGCAGCACCATCACGAGCCAGAACACGGGGTTCTGCCGCCGGCGGGGTCGCAGCCCCGGGTCAGGCTCGTGTTGGCTGGGCCCGTCGGTCACCGGTGCTGGCGTCGACTGCACGGCGGTCATGGCTTCTCCCGCGTCAGATAGAAGTTGGCCACGGCGATGATGGCCAGGAAGAGCGCCAGTACGTAGCTCATGGCGGCGGCCTCGCCCATCCGGTACTGCGACAGGCCCCGCTCGGTGATCTCGATGATCGCCGTCCGGGTCGAGTCGCCCGGGCCGCCCTGGGTGATGAGATAGCTCTGGCCGAACATGTTGGCGCTGGCCAGGATGGTGGTGGTGATCACGAACACCATCACCGGGCGCAGGCCCGGCACGGTGACGTAGCGGAACTGCTGCCAGGCGGAGGCGCCATCGAGGTCAGCGGCCTCGTACTGCTCGGCGGAGATGTCCCCGAGCCCGGCCAGGTAGATGATCGCGTTGAAGCCGATGGTCCACCAGACCGTCACCGCGACCAGCGAGACCCAGGCCCACGGTTGCTCGGTGATCCAGTTGACCGGCGGGATTCCGAAGACCCCGAGCAGGCCGTTGACCGCACCAAAGGACGGGTCGAGCAGGTAGCGCCACATCAGTCCGATCACCGCCACCCCGAGGACGTACGGCGCGAAGAACACGGCCCGGAAGAACGTGCGGCCGGGGAACTTGCGGTTCAGCAGCACCGCCAGCAGCAGCGGGATGACGACCAGGAACGGGACGCTGGCCACGGTGAAGATGGCCGTCGCCCGCATGCTGTGCCAGAACGGCTCGAACTGCACCGACCCGGGGTCGAGCAGTGCGGTGTAGTTGTCCAGCCCGACGAAGGGCTTGCCCGGCAGCAGGAAGTCCCAGTTGTGCAGGCTGATCCAGATGCCGAACACGGCAGGGACGACGACGAAGGTCACGAACAGCACCAGGTACGGCAGCAGGAACAGGTACGGCGCCACGCGGGAGCCGTGCACACCGCCGTACCGGAGCTCGTCCCCGCCGACCTGGGTCGGGGTGCCGGTGGCTGCCGGCAGGGTCGCTTGAGCCATGGCGGCCTACTGGTATTTCTGCTTGTTGGCCGCGAGGATCTTGGTCGCCCGACCGGCTGCGTCGGACAGGGCCGCCTGCGGGGTCTTGGTGCCCAGCACGGCCTCGTTCAGGGCCTTCTCCCATTCGAGCATCGCGTCACCGATGCCGGCGACCGGCGGCAGGAAGTGCAGGTCGTCGATCTGTGCACCCAGCGTGGCCTGGTCGGTGAGCGCCGCGAACTCGGCTGACTCGCGGACGGAGTTGCGGGCCGGGACCTGACCGGCTTTGGCCCACTCCAGGGACTGCTGGCTGATCCAGTTCAGGAACACCCGGGCGGCCGTGCTCTTGTTGGCGTCGGGCGTCTTGAGAGTGGGCAGCACGAACTGGTGGGAGCCGGCCCAGGCGGCCGGGGTGCCACCGATGTTCGGCAGCTTGGCCACCCCCCATTCGAGGCTGGACTTCTCCTTCAGGGTGTTGATCGTCCAGATGCCGTTCCAGTTGAACGCAGTCTTGCCGTTCTGCAGGGCGATGATGTCGGCGTCCTGGGCGATCTTGCCGGGGGAGTGGCCGTTCTTGACCAGGTCGGTGAACCAGGTCATCGCCTTCACCGCGGGCTCGTCGGCCCAGGTGACCGC
The DNA here is from genome assembly GCA_036524735.1 of Propionibacteriaceae bacterium. GTDB lineage: Bacteria > Actinomycetota > Actinomycetes > Propionibacteriales > Propionibacteriaceae > Microlunatus. The sequence goes on along the minus strand of DATDBS010000075.1, from coordinate 2,313 downwards.
CGTGGCGTCGGCGTTGAACAGGTTGCCGCCGAACTGCCAGACCAGGGCCTGGACGGTGAGTGAACCCGTGAAGGGGAACGGGGTCGCCCAGTGACCCTCCATGCCCTGGCTCTTCAAGGTGTCGAGCGCGGAGCCGTACTCGTCGGCCGTGGTCGGCGGCTTCTCCGGGTCGAGCCCGGCCTTCTCCATCACCGACTTGTTGTAGAAGAACCCGAGCGGGTGGACGTCGAGGGGGATCGAGTAGCGCTGACCCTTGTAGAGACCGGCCTGCCACGGCACCGGGGCGAAGTCTGCCTCACTCAGCTTGAGCGCGGTGGCCACGTCGTCGAGGGGCTGGATGACCCGGCGGGCGGCGTTGGTCGCGACCGAGTCGACGTGCATGATCGCAATCTCCGGGCCTTTGCCTGCCGTCACCGCACTCGGCAGCTTGGCGTAGTAGTCCGCCCACTGCTGGGTGTTCATCGTCACCTTGATGTTGGCGTGCTCGGTGTTGAACGTGTCGACCAGCTTCTTCATGAAGGGTCCGTCGCCACCGGTGAAGCCGTTCCAGAAGCTCAGGGCGACCGCGGGCCCCGCGTAGCCCTCCGCGCCACCGCTGCCGGTGGGGGCCTGGTTGCTCCCGGGCACGCTGCTCGATCCGGCGCCGCAGGCCGCGAGCCCCACGGTGGCCGCAGCCCCGATCGAGGTGGTCAGGAAGCCGCGTCGGGTCAGCGGGCCGGGGCCAGACGTGTGACGGGTGAGCGAGCGGGCAGTGATCGGATCGGTCATGGTCGGGTTCCTTCGGAGAGTCGGAGACAGTGCCAGGAGACTGGCGGGAGGGAAGCGGTGAGCACACCGTCGGTGAGCTCGGCCTTGCCCGTGCGGGGGACGACCCGATCGGGTTCGGCCTCGGTGTTGACGGCGTGGGGATCGTCGTCGTGGATCATCAGGTGCTCGACCAGCCGCACGTCGCGGAAGCCCGCGAGGTCGGCGGTGAGGTCGAGGGTCTCGGTGCGGCTGCGGTTGACCGCGAACACGACGAGGTCGCCGGTCTCGGGATCGTGGGTGGCCGTGCTGAGCAACGCGTCCACCTCACCGAAGGCGCGGGTGGGCACCTTTGGTGACAGGACGGGGGAGGTCAGCACCCGCCCGTGGGCGTGGCGGGCGGTGAGGGCGAACGGGTGGAAGATCGTCTGCCGCCAGGCGGGACCCCCCGGGGCGGTCATGATCGGGGCGATCACGTTGACGAGCTGAGCCTGGCACGCCATCGAGACCCGGTCCGTGTGCTGCATCAAGGTGATCAGCAGGCTGCCCACCACGACGGCGTCGTGCACGTCGAAGACGTCCTCGATCAGCGGCCCCGGGGGTCGGATGTCCAGACTCATCTCACCGTCGAAGCGCGCCTGGTACCAGACGTTCCACTCGTCGAAGCTGACCATGATCTTCTTGGTCGACTGCCGGGTGGCCGCGACGTGGTCGGCCGTGGCGACCACAGAGCCGATGAACCGGTGCATGTCCTCGGCGCTGGCCAGGAACGAGTCGAGGTCGCCGTCCGATGGCTCGTAGTAGGCGTGGGCCGAGATGTGGTCGACCAGGTCGAAGCACCGCTCGAGAACGATCCGCTCCCAGGTGCCGAAGGTCGGCATCGCGGAGTTGCTGGAACCGCAGGCCACCAGCTCGAGGTCGCCGTCGTAGCGCAACATGGCGCGGGCGGTCTCCTCGGCCAGGCGTGCGTACTCCTCCGGGGTCTTGTGCCCCATCTGCCAGGGGCCGTCCATCTCGTTGCCGAGGCACCACAGCTTGTAGTTGAAGGGTTCCTTCGCGCCGTTGGCGATGCGGCGGTCTGACCAGTAGGTCCCGCCGGGGTGGTTGGTGTATTCGAGCAGATCGCAGGCTTCGCGCAGCCCGCGGGTGCCGAGGTTCACCGCCATCATGACCTCGGTGTCGGCCTTCTTGGCCCAGTCGTCGAACTCGTGCAGCCCGAACTGGTTGGTCTCGATCGAGTGCCAGGCGAGGTCGAGGCGGGTCGGACGCTGGTCCTTCGGCCCGATGCCGTCCTCCCAGAGGTAGTTGGAGACGAAGTTGCCGCCGGGATAACGCACCAGAGTGGGGCCGATCTCCCGGGTCAGCTCGAGCACGTCCTGGCGCAGACCATCCTCGTCGGCGGTGGCGTGGTCGGGTTCGTAGATGCCGGTGTAGACGCACCGCCCCATGTGCTCGACGAACGAGCCGAACAGGCGCCGAGGGACGGGTGCGAGGGCGAAGGCGGAGTCGAGGACGAGGCGAGCAGTGGGCACGAAGCGCTCCTGAGGGGTTTACCGGTGGTAGGTCAGA
>DATDBS010000074.1:0-15987 GCA_036524735.1 Propionibacteriaceae bacterium | reverse complement strand
GACCCGGCGATCGCCGACGAGCTGTGGGCGGTGTCGGCCGTCAGTCCCGGTGACGTGGTCATGATCGCGTCCAACTCCGGCGTCAACGGCTCCATCGTCGGGATCGCCCTGCTCGCCAAGGAGCACGGCCACCCGGTCATCGCGGTGACCTCGATGATCCACACCATGCAGGTCCAGCCCAAGCACCCGAGCGGTCAACGGCTCAGCGACGTGGCCGACGTGGTCATCGACAACCTGGCGCCGTACGGCGACGCGACATTGCCCCTTCGACAGGCTCAGGGAAGCGGAAGCGCGGAGATACCCGTCGGGGCGGTTTCGTCGATCACCGCGGCGTACATCGCGCAGCTGCTGACCATCGGCGTGGCCGAGCGGATCAGTGCACGTGGCGAGGTGCCACCCCTCTACCTGTCCGCCAACATCCCGGGTGGCGACGCCCACAACCACGTTCTCGAGGACAAGTACGCAGGCCGCATCAGACGCGGCGTCTGACCCAGCACCACCCCACATCGCAGCGGGTTCCACCTCACTCAACCGTCATCTCGATCTCGGAGGTACCACATGAACATCACCCATCAGTCGCTCCAGCGGCGCGACTTCCTGCGCGGCTCCCTCGCGGCCGCAGCCCTGGTCTCGACGGGCGGACTGCTGTCGGCCTGCGCCACCTCCGGGACCGGGACCACGCCGGCCTCGTCGGCCCCGGCCGGCAACGTCAGCGACACGAACCCCTTCGGCATGGTGGCCAACTCCAAGGTCGAGGCCGTCATCTTCAAGGGTGGCTACGGCATCGACTACGCCACCTTCGCCGGCAAGGAGGTCGAGAAGCTGCAGACCGGCTCGACGGTCAAGGTCGACCCGGCGACCAACATCGCCCAGACCCTGCAGCCCCGCTTCGTGGCCGGCAACCCGCCCGACGTGATCGACAACTCCGGCGCCGGCCTGATCGGCATCAACACCATCCGCGAGCAGCTGGCCGACCTGACCGACGTCATCGAGGCGAAGAACTACGAGGGCACGGTCATCAAGGACACCCTGTACGCCGGAGTTACGGCGCCGGGCACGTTCGACGGCAAGTTCGTGCAGCTCAACTACGTCCTCACCGTGTACGCCCTCTGGTATTCGGCCGCGCTGTTCGAGAAGCAGGGCTGGACCGTCCCGAAGACGTACGACGAGCTGCTCGACCTCGGCGGCAAGGCCAAGGCCGAGGGCAAGTACCTCTTCGGCTGGGGCAAGGAGGCTGCCACCTACTACCAGACGATGGCCATCGCCTCCTCGATCAAGCAGGGCGGTGACGAGGTCCGGCTGGCGCTGGAGAACCTCAAGCCGGAGTGCTGGTCGCTCCCGGCGGTCCAGGACGTGCTCACCGGGCTGAAGAAGATCATTGACGCCGGCTACGTGAAGCCGGGCGGCGCGGGCACCCAGTTCACCGCCGCTCAGGCCCAGTGGAGCAACTCCGACGACTTCGTGATGTACCCGTCGGGCGGCTGGATCGAGAACGAAATGAAGACCCAGACCAAGTCCGACTTCAAGATGACCGGCGCTCCCGAGCCGATCGTCGGCACCGGCTCCGCCCTCCCGTGGGAGGCGCTGCACTCGACCGCGGGCGAGGGCTACATCGTCCCGGCCCAGGGCAAGAACGTGGCCGGCGGCAAGGAGTTCCTCCGCGCGATGCTCTCCAAGGAGGCGGCGGTCAACTTTGCCAAGACCACCTTCTCCTCGACCATCGTCAAGGGCACCATCCCCGAGGACGGCTTCGGTTCGACCGCACTGGTGTCCCAGGTCAAGATGCTCGAGGGGGCCGGCAGCAACGTGTTCTCCTGGAACTTCGTCGACCTGTACGGCACGAACACCGACCAGCTCGTCCTGTGGAACACGTTCCTGCAGGGTGGCTCTGACGTAGCCGAGCTGACCAAGGGCCTGCAGTCGATCACCGACAAGATCGCGAAGGACGACTCGATCAAGAAGGTCCCGGTGTCGTGACCCTGCTCGCCGCAGTGGCTGGAGGTCGCTCCGCTCCCGCCCCACGATCATGACGACGGTCCAGGCTCCGGCCACCCCGCCCACCTCGGTGCCCAAGGCCGGTCGCTACCTGACCTCACGACGCTGGCGTCGCCGCAACCTCACGCTCGACCGCGTCAGCTTCTTCGTCGTGTTCCTGATCGTGCCGGTGGTGGGTTACGTCTTGTTCGTGGTCTCGCCGTTCGCGCAGGCCGCGTACTTCTCCCTGACCGACTGGTCCGGGTTCACCCCGGAGATGAACTTCATCGGCGCGGCCAACTACGCCAAGCTGTTCGCCGACGACACGTTCATGAAGTCGGTGGCCAACAGCATCATCCTGGCCATCGTGCTGCCCGTCGTCACCTTGGCGGTGGCGCTGTTCTTCGCCTCCTTGGTGACGGTGGGCGGCGCCAGCCACGGGAATGTCCGCGGTTTGCGGTATTCCAGTGCGTACCGGGTGGTGTCGTTCTTCCCGTACGTCATCCCGGCCATCGTGATCGGGCTCATCTGGGCCCAGATCTACGACCCAAATAGCGGCATCCTCAACGGGATGCTGACCTCCCTCGGCTTCGACCAGGCGACCTCGTTCGCCTGGCTCGGCGACGTGCGTACGGCGCGGATCGCGGTCATGTTCGTCATCGTCTGGGGGCTGGTCGGCTTCTACATGGTGCTGTTCATCACCGCGATCAAGGGCGTGCCGGCGGAGATCTTCGAGGCGGCGCGGATCGACGGGGCCGGGCGGTTCCGTACGGCGGTCTCCATCACCGTGCCGCTGATCCGGGACAACGTGCAGACCGCGTTCATCTACATGGGCATCCTGGCCCTCGACGCCTTCGTCTACATGGCGGCGCTGGAGCCGGGGGGCGGCCCGGCCAACTCGACCCTGGTGATGTCCCAGCAGCTCTTCACCACGGCGTTCACCAAGGGCCAGTTCGGGTACGCCTGCGCGATGGGGGTGCTGCTCGCGGCCATCACCCTGGCGTACGCGGGTCTGGTCTTCCTGATCAACCGGCTCACCGGCGGAAGTAGCGAGGTGGGGGAGTGACCAGCACATCCACGAAACTGTCGCCAGTTTCTTCAGCGACGGGTGCGACCGACCTCGGCCGGCTCCGCAAGACCCCGAGCACGACGGGCGACAAGATCTTCGGCGGCGTCTCGCACACCATCTTGATCATCTGGTCGTTGCTGGTCATCGTGCCGCTGATCTGGGTGATCATCTCCTCGTTCAAGACGAGCTCGGAGATCTTCGCCTCGCCGTTCTCGCTGCCCGCCAAACTCAACTTCCAGAACTACGCCAACGCGTGGACCACGGCCGGCATCGGGAGCTTCTTTTTCAACTCGGTGATCGTCGTGTTCGGCGCACTGATCGTGACCATGCTGTTCGGGTCCATGTGCGCGTACGTATTGGCGCGTTTCAAGTTCCCGGGCAGTCGGGCGCTCTACTACCTGATGCTGGCCGGGCTGACGTTTCCGGTGTTTCTGGCGATCGTGCCGCTGTTCTTCGTGCTGCGGGGGATCGGGCTGCTCAACACGCTGCCGGGACTGATCCTGACCTACGCCGCGTTCGCGTTCCCGTTCACGGTGTTCTTCCTCTTCGCCTTCTTCAGGTCCTTGTCGGCCTCCATCGCGGAGGCGGCGGCGATCGACGGCGCGGGCGAGTGGCGGACGTTCTTCTCGGTCATGTTGCCGATGGCGAAGCCGGGCCTCGCCACCGTAGCGATCCTGAACTTCGTCGGGCTCTGGAACCAGTTCCTGCTGCCGGTCGCGTTGAACACCAACCGGGACAACTACGTGCTGACCCAGGGGATGGCCTCGTTCGCCTCACAGGCGGGTTACTCGGTGGACTTCGGCGCGCTCTTCGCGGCCGTGGTGATCACCGTCGTACCCGTGCTGGTCATCTACCTGATCTTCCAGCGCCAGCTGCAGGGTTCGGTCTCGCAGGGCACCAACAAATAGGTTCGGCGCCCTGTGCGGGCGGTTGGGATCAGTCGGTTCCCAGGTGAACGTGGGAAACCGGACCCTCACCCGTCCAATCCGATGGGTTGACCGAGCGAACTTCTTGATGGGATCAGAGGTCTTGTTCCTCGAAGATCAGCAGGGTCGCCCCGCCCGAGGCGAAGTTGGCCAGGTCGGCGGCGGCGGCGTCCCCGGCGGCCGATCCCAGTCCGCCCTGGAGGTCGTCCATCGAGGCCCAGGTGTACGTGCTGACCTGGTGGTACGGCGCCGGACCCTCGGGGGATCCGACCGGTCCGACGCTCGATGATGCGCCTGCCAGTCCGGGCACCCCCTTGACCAGCGGCAGATGGTGCTCGGCGTAGTAGGTGTCGAAGGCGGCCGGGTCAGCCGGAACGCCGTACAGAACCACGAGCTTTGCGGTCATGGAATGTCCCTCTCTGGACGTCGGTGAGTGATAGTCACGTTAGTGACGCACTGACGGCACGGCCCGCAATTTTCGGCAGAACCGGCGGTGGACGTGCAGCGGGGGAAGCTGCATCATCGCGGCTCTTAGCTAGGCAGGTGCGGCGGCGTCGCGGACCGACCCTGGAAGGACAGGATGCGGGGGTTCTGGATGACGCCCCCGCGGATCTCGATGGCCCGTCGGATGGTCTCGTCGCCGTCCCAAGACCCCGGCCCGGCCATCACGATCGGCAGATAGCGGAGCAGGGCCTCGCTGTTCTCCCAGGTGGCGGAGTTCCACAGGTACGACGGGCTGTGGTCGACCGCGTAGTAGTGCTGACCCTGCCCGACCTCGATCATCGGGTCGGCGAACGAGGTCGGCCGGGCCCAGGAGAAGCCCATTCCCTCGTCGCACGAGACGTCGACGAACAAGGTGCTGGACTTGAACGCCGACAGTTCCTCCTCGGTGACGAACATCAGCGGATCGTCGGTGTCCTGCAGGATGCAGTTGACGACGATGTCGTACTCCGCGAGCAGCTCGTTCAGCGGCCGGGACCCGGCCCCGTCGATCACGAAGGTCCGCCCGGGCCGGTCGGGATCGTTGGTGAACTTGAGCATCCTCACGAAGGAGACCGGCGAGGCCACGGCCGCGACCGGACGCTGGGTCAGCACGGTCACGTCGGTGACGCCGAGGGCGGACAGACCGCGTACGGCTCCCCGTCCCGTCGCCCCGAAGCTGATTACCACCGCCCGCAACCGCCGACCGTAATCTCCGGTCACGCCGCGCAGGGCGAGGGAGTGCAGCACCGAGCAGTAGCCGGCGAGCTCGTTGTTCTTGTGGAAGACGTGGACGCTGAACGCACCCTGGCTGGTCCAGTGGTTCATCGCCTCCCAGGCGATCAGGGTCAGCCCGCGGTCGATGGCGACCTGGGTCAGCTGGCGATCCTGGACGCAGTGCGGCCAACCCCAGACGATCTGACCGGGGCGAAGGTTCTGCAGGTCCTCGATCACCGGCTTCGGCAACACGACGATGTCGGCCCGCGCCAGCACCTCGTCGCGGGGGAGCAGACCCGCGACCAGCTCAGCCAGACTCTCGTCCGCCGCCCCGAAGCGTTCGCCGTACCCCTCCTCGAGGTACATCCGGGACCGCAGCTCCGGGTCGATCAGCTCGAGGTGATCCGGGTGGATCGGCAGCCTCCGCTCGTCGGCCTTGCGTGAGGTCCCGACGATGCCGATGGTGAGGGGCTGCATCCCGTCAATCTAGTGGCGACTCCGTCGGCCTCCTGACCGTGCGCACGCGCGGGCGTCCGGACCGTTGTGCACCGACTGGCCTCAGACGGGCCGGATTAGGGCTCGCGGCGGCTCGTTTCGCACCGACTGGCGCGAAACGCGGAAGTGCCCGGGGCCAGAGGCGGCCTTCCGTTCAACCGGCGTTCACCCAAAACCTCTAGCGTCCGGCCATGCCCGACCCTCAGCCGATCCGCAGCTTCTACAACGTGCCGGGCTGGTTCCGCTGGCTCGACAAGACCATGTTCGACGCCCTGCTCGGGGCCCAGGCCGGCGGTCCGTCCGGGGACATCGTCGAGCTGGGGGTCTACCTCGGCAAGAGTGCGGTCGTCCTCGGTGAGTATCTCCGCGACGGCGACCGGCTCGTCGTGGTGGACCTGTTCGGCACCGACCCGGGCGACTACGGCCCCGCCCGGACCGCGCACGAGGCCAACCGCGAGGAGAACGCCCGGTCGTACGCCACCTTGGAGCGCGGTGCCTTCGAGGCCAACTACCTGGCGCTGCACCCCGAGCTGCCGGTCGTGGTCACCGGCCCGAGCAGCAGTGTCGTGGACCACGTCCGTCCGGGCACCGCCCGCTTCGTGCACGTGGACGCGGGTCACCTCTACGACAACGTCCGCGAGGACGTCGACAACGCGCGGAACCTGCTGGCTCCCGACGGCATCGTGGTCTTCGACGACTACCGCTCCGAGCACACTCCGGGGGTCGCGGCAGCGGTCTGGGGAGCCGTCGAGACCGGCGGGCTGCGTCCGTTCGCGCTGTCGGTGAACAAGTTCTACGGGACCTACGGCGACTCGACGCCTTATCTGGACGCGCTGCGGGAGCTGGTGGATTCGGACGTCCGCTACCGCTCCGAGGTGCAGCAGATCAAGGGTCACCGGGTGCTCCGGGTGAACCAAGGGCCGTCGGGTCCCGCCCGGGTCGGGGCCACCCTCGCCGAGGTACGTACGGTGGCCGACGAGATCGTCGAGCGGGTGGTCGCGCAGACCCGACCACCCGAGCCGGAGCCGCAGCCTGAGCCCGCGCTGCCGACCCGGGTGGGCGGGGCCCGCGGACTGGCCCGAGACCTGCTGCCGCCGGTGGTCACGCGGGTGATCCGGCACAGCCTTCGCTCCTGAGCGCAGCCCGGCTTCGAACCCCGAGGGCTCAGGGACCAGGGACCTCGAACGAGGCGCGTACCGGGAAGTAGGCGGCCAGGAAGGCGTGCACCTGCTCGGCCTTCATGGGTTCGAAACCGGGCTCGGGGGCGTCGTTCAGGCAGAACACGCTCCGGTTCCGTGCGGCGAGGAGCCGACGCAGCCGTACGACCGACTCGGCCAGCCCGACGTTGACGTAGTCGTAGGAGATGGTCGAGGCCACAGCCCGCCCGGTCGCCTGCGCGTAGTAGTGGAAGAGCTGGTCCTGGGCGATGTCGGTGTGGTGCCGGAACCGCTGGCCGGCGGTGCGGGTCAGCTCGGCGGCGAACCGCTCCTCGAGCTCGTAGTTCACGCTCCGCAGCTGCGGGTACGGCGTGTGCCGGATCGCCGTCGACACCGAACGTCCGACGCTCGCCTCCATCACCGCACGGATGTTCTTGGTGATGTTGAAGTGCGGTTCGTCCCCGACGTGGGCCGGTCCGAAGGGCCGGGTCAGGTACGCCGGGAAGACCTTCGCGATGCCGCTGCCGTGCCAGAAGTCCTCCGGTACGACGTCTCGACCGAAGAGCATGTCGTCATTGAGGTAGAGGTAGTGCTCGCTCAAACCGTCGATGTGGTGCAGCTGGCTGATGATCGCGCTCGAGTTGAACACCGGGAGCACGCTCGGGTCGGCGTAGATGTCGCGGTGATCGACGACGGTGACCCGATCCTGGTCCTCGCGCAGCCAGGTCGGGGTCTGCTGGTCGGTGACCAGGTAGACGTGCCGGACCCACGGTGCGTAGAGCTCCAGGGAACGAAGCGAGTAGAGCAGCTCGTCGCGGCTCTCGTACCGGTTTCCGGCCAGCGCGGCGGGGTGGAAGTCCACCCCGGCAGCCTCGGCCTTGGCCCGGGCGAAGCGTTCCTGCCAGACCGGGTCAGCGCCGTCGACCCAGGTGTAGACGACGTCGACCGGGAAGTCGACGTCGCCGACCATGGTGCGGTCGAAGAGCCGGATCGACGGCCAGGTCTGTCCTTCCAGCTCGACGGTCGCCGGCTCCAGCTCGTCCACGTGGACGACGAGAGCGGCGGCGTTGCGTCGGGGGGCGAGGAGGTGATCGGGCATTTCCGGCGCCTCGACCCAGAACTCGACCACGGTGCCGTAGTCCATCCCGTAGCTCAGCGACCGGTCCGGGGTCGTGAACAGCTGGGCGATCCGGACGGCCAGGCACTCCGCCGGTACGCCGGCCGCAACGGCCGGGGACAGCGGCCGGACCGAGCGCCGCAGCCCGGTGCCGCCGTACTCCTGCAGGTAGACCCCCGGTCCGGTCAACGTCGCCACCGCCGTCAGCGCGGCCTCCCGGTCCTCGACTCGGACACCGACGGTCGGCCCCGGGGAGGAGGCGCCCTTGACCACGAAACCGCGTACGCCGTGGTCGGTGAGGGCGGCCAGCACCGCCGTGAGCATCCGGGTCCGGGCCTCGCGCGGGGTCACGTCAGTCATCACCAGGTGCTGTCGAGACCCGACGGCGACGGTCTCGCCCGCCTCCGGGAGGTCGGTTAGCGAAAGCTCTCCGACCTGACCCAGCCGGGCGCCCCTGGCCTGCCGAGCTTCCACCTGGACCCGTGGCCTCTCGAACGAGAAGAGCTCGATCAGCCCCTGTCGGTCGGCCTCGGTCAGCAATCCCGACGGTTGGCTGCGCGCTCCCGCCGCGAGCTCGGCCCGCCGTACCGGGTCGCTCAGGCTGATCAGACCAGCGGCGATGGACTCCGGGTCGGCCCGGGTCAGGACGTGGCCGTTGACCCCGTCGACCACGAAGCGGCGTACGGCGGGTACCGTGTCGGCGCCCAGCACCGGCACGCCGGCCGTCAGGGCTTCGAGGACCGAGAGCCCGGCCGCCTCGTCCCCGGCGACCCTGACGGCGATCCCGGCGTCGAGGTACTCGGCCTGCAGGTCGTACGTCGGCCCCATCACCAGGGCCCGGCCCTCCAGCTCGAACTCGGCGATGGCGGCGTTCACCTCGCGCCGCTGCGACCCCCAGCCGCACAGCCGGAGCTGCCAGCCGGCGAGCTCGGCCTGAGCCAGCCCGAACCCGCGGACGATGTCGGCCGCCCCGGTCTGCCCGGCGAAGCGGCCGGCAGCGAGCACCGTGGTCCCTTCGGCGGTCGACAACAGTCGGTCGGAGGACAGGGTGAAATCGTCGGCGTTGCGGACCTGGTCAGGCCGCAACCCGACGGTACGTGCGAAGGCCGCCGCGTCGACCTCACCGGGCACGACCAGGCGTTCGACGAGGTGGACGTGGTGCATGAAACCCTCGTTGCCCAGCAGCCGGTCGGGCGGGGTGTGCAGGACGTGCACGATCCGCATCCCCAGCACCCGCCGCTTGGCCGCCCAGGCGAGGGTGCGGGCGCTGGTCGTGACCACGACGTCCGCCGCCATGAAGGTCAGCCGGCCGGTCGCTGAACCGACCGAGAGGACCGACCGGAACGGCGAGGTGCCGGGCGCTCGGACGCCACCGCGCTGCAGGCAGACCGCGGTGCTCCGGAGCGTGTCGCGCAGCACCTCGATCCGGCGCATGGTCATCACCCCGGCCCCGTTCGGGTCGTCGGTGTCGAGCAGCCAGACCGCCCGTGGGCGCCGGCTCCTCACCACGGGTTCACGCGGCGTCCGCGGCCGGTCGGACCCGCGCCACCAGGGTGTTTCCGACGCTGAAGCGCACGGTCCCCGACACCGATCCCCCGTCGCGAGAGACGGAGCTGACCTCCGGGAAACTGACGATCGAACGCAGCGAGGGGAACGTGCCGGGGCGGGCCCGCAACCGTACCGGTCCGCGTCGAGACGTCAACAGCTCGATGTCCCAGTCCTCCGCCGGGTCGACCAGGCGCTCGAAGTCGAGGGTGACGCTGTGCCGGCCGTCGGCCAGGTGGGTGCCGTCGGCCACCACCACCTGACCGGTGCCGCGGTGGATGAAGCGGGCCATCGAGAGGGCGGTCGCCGGGTCGTCCCACAGCAACGTCAGGGTGTCGGGGCCGGCGCGTACGGCGTACGTCAGGTTCGGCGCGACCGGCCGGGTTCCCGTGACGAGGAGCCGCCGTCGCCAGTCCAGCCGGACCCGGACGGGCCAGTTGTCCTGTCGGTAGAGGCGCCGACTCCAGCGGTGTCGCAGCCGGGTACGACCACCCCGGAACCGAATCCCACCGTCGGGACCGTGCAAGACCAACCGACGCCGAGAGCCCGGCTCGTCGAACTGGTCGGCCGGCAGGGTCGCGCTCAACCAGAGCGCCTCCCCGTGCTGGGCTCGGAGCGTGGGCACCTGGACCGTGCCGTCGCCGTCGGCAAGCGCCAGTCCGGTCACGCGGCTGAGCCTGTCGGATGGTCCTTGCAGCCTCAGGTTGACGTCCAGCTCACGGCTCACCCGCAGCTCGTCCAGGATCAGGGTGACGGTACGGCCTTCGAGCACCCGCTGCACCAGGTTGTCGACCATCGTCGCCGCCAGGATCCTGGGGTTGACCGGGGTACGACGCAGCAGCCCCACGGTGCGTACGGGACCGGCGGCCAGCGCCAGCCCGGTGCGGGCGACCCGACCATCACGGTCAGGGGAGAGACCCGCGGCCACGAGCATGCGACCCCACCGACGGGCTGAGCTGCCCAGGGCCGCCGATGATCTGGCGACCTCGATGCGGAATCGGTTCACGAGCCCGGGCGGGACTCGCTGCTCGGCTGGGGGAGCACCGAACGCACCTTGCGGGCGAGCCGGCGACTGGGCAGGTTGCGCAAGGAGGTCTCGACGGTCTTGGCCGAACGACGCAGCTGGTCGACGGTGCTCTTCACGTCGCGCACGGCTCCGGTGGTCTCCTGCTGACCCTTCTCGAGCTTCTGCACCGACTGCTCGATGGCCTTGAGCCGACCGACCAGATCCTGCTCGGTGAGCTTGCCCATACCGAGCGAGCGGGCACCGAAGTTGGGCACCGGCCGGTCGAGGTTGAACGGCTGAGACGGGTCGACGGCCCAGGTGTCACCGTGCACCTCGACGCTCACGTGGTTGGTGGCGGCCCAACGCTTGACGGCCGTCTGCACGGGGAAGGCGATGCCCTCGTACTTCTTGTGGTCCGACTCCAGCAGCCAGTCGTCGCCGGTGATGACCGCGTTGGGGAACAGCGAGGAGGCGATGGTCAGGTCGCGCAGCACCGGGTCATAGCGGTGGTCGCCGTCGACGTAGATCAGGTCCACCTCGACCCCGGCATCGTGCACCACGATCGGGCCGGCGGGGGAGAACTCCCGGACGGTGGCGAGCCGGTCCCGGAAGTCGAAGTTGAAGGTCTGGAAGAGCTCGAACATGCCGCGCTCACGACCGAGGAACGGTTTGAGCTCGGGGAAGCTGCCGCCGCCGTACCCGTCGGGCCAGGGGTCCACCGAGACCACGTAGGTGCCGGGCAGGCTCAAGAACTTCCGGGTGCTGCCGCCGAACTCCGCCCCGATCTCCATGATCACGGGGTTGGGTTTGTCGAGCTCGGCGATCTTGGCGAAGAGCAGGTCGAAACCTGCGGAGTCGCGGCCGGACTTCGGCGCGTCAGGGACGGGTGGCGCATCGGGCCACGGGTAATCGGTCCAGAGACGGTCGAAGCCGGCGGGGGCAAAGGTGTCGGCCATGTTGTCGGAGTTTACGGACTCCGAGCCTTCAGCGGTGTGCCCGACCCCCGTGTTGCGCGCCTAATCTCTGGGGCGCGGTGGGGTCAGCGACGTTCGAACTGGCTGGGCAGGGGGTAGTACTTCTCGAGGAACTCGGCGACCATCCGGGCCTGCTGCTCCGAGTCGACCTCGCTGGAGTCGTGGTCGTTCAGGCAGAAGATGTCGACGTTCCGGCGCCGCAGCAGACTGGCGAGCCGTTCCGGGGTGGTCGCCGCACCGATGTCGAGGTAGCGGTAGCTGAGCCCGCCCTGCACGGCCCGGCCGGTCAGGAAGCCGTAGTAGTGACCGAGGGCCGCCGAGGTGGACAGGTCGCGCTGGCTGCGGAACTGGGCCGACGCGGTCTCGGCGATCTGGTCGCCGAAGTCGCGCTCGAGGTCGTACATCACGGAGCGGCGCAGCGAGTGGGCCATGTGGCGGAACTTGTTGTCGACCCGGACCCCGAATTTGCCGGTCAGCAGGTCACGGTTGTTCTTGGCCGCGCTGGTCACCGGGAGGTCGGACGGGCGGACGGGGCCGGGGGCGATCTTGACCACGGACGGGAAGAACTTGCTCATCCCGTTGGCCAGCATGAAGTCGTCCGGGCTGACCACGCGACCGAAGAAGACGTCGTCGTTGAGGTAGAGGTAGTTCTCGGCCAGGTCGTCGATGTGGTGCAGCTGCGACTCGATGGCGTGCGAGTTGAAGGTCGGCAGCCTGCCGCGGTCGGCGAAGATGTCGCGGTGGTCGACCACCGTGATCCGCGGGTTGCTCAGGTCGAGCCACTCCGGCACCTGGTCGTCGGTGACCAGGAAGATCTGGCGGACCCAGTCGGCGTACATGTCGAGGGAGCGCAGTGAGTACCGCAGCTCGTCGCGGGACTCGAACCGCGACTCGTTGGCGGCCAGCGCGTGCAGCTCGTGCTCGGGCACCTGAGCCAACGCCGCACTCTTGCGTTGCTTCCACGCCGGGTCGCGGCCGTCGACCCAGGTGTAGACGACGTCGATGGGCTGGGTGATCTGGAAGATGGGGGTGTGCAGCAGGGCCGGGAGCTGCGGACGTGGGGTGCCGTCGATCGGAGCGCGGACCAGGGAGAGGGCGCCGGGTGGCACGAGGTCGGGAAGCGGGGCGATCGAGCGCGTGCCCATCAAGGTGCCGGGTTCGAGCGGCTCACCGCTGGAGTTGTACGGCGTACGCGCGTCGGCGACCCGCCAGAACTGCAGCTCGCAACCCAGCTCACCGCCACTGAGCCGATGCCCGTCGGGGGTCGCGCGGTACTGGAAGACGAGGACGGTCCGGGCGTTGACGGTCCGGATGCGGCGCAAGCCGTGGGGCTTGCGGACCGACTGGTGACGGACCGGCGCGATGTAGGTGCCGGTGGTGCCGAGGTCGGCGAGCAGGGCGGCGACGACCTGTTCGCGGAGGTTCTCCGAGATGACCAGGATGCGGCGGTGCTGCGGCTCCGCGCTGAGCACGAAGTAGGTGATGGCGTGGGCGTCCAGGACGTCGGCGACCAGGGCCAGGTTCTGGGCGATCACCTCGCCGGCGTGGAACTCCTCCGTGACTCGGGCCAGCGCGGGGTGGCCGAGCACGTCGATGGGGACGAAGCGATCCTGCTCGGCCGTGGGGAGGGCGCGCCGTTTCTTGGCCGCACGACGGCCGGAGATCTGAGCCCGAACCTGACGCAGGAGGTGCTGGGGGAGGGCATCACCGTGCGCCACCCGGCGCAGGTGTCGTCCGAAAGGGCGGGGCGTCACTTTGACCATGCGACGCCGCACCTCTTCAGAAAGGCCTTCGACAAGCATCATCCTGGTCCTCGCTGGGCCCCGGGGGGCACTTCCCGTCAGTTTACCGATCATCACTTTCGAGGCAGCGAACCCCGACAGCACCTGGCGCGTCTAGTGGGCGACTTTGGTTGGTAACGCATTCTATCCCCGATCAGCCGGTGACGTCCCAGCCCGGATGTCGCGGCCCCCTTCACCGCGGTCGATCGACCCGTAGGGTGACGTGCGTCGGAGGCGGGCAGGCTGAGATGACGGAGGGCATGAGCGTGCTGCGGACATGGGTCGTACGGGCCGTGAAACCGGTGCTGTCCGAGGCGGCCTGGGACTGGTTGCGGCACCTCGACCCCGGCGCGCGCCGGCGGGACGCCGAACGTGCCGTACGCGAGGCCCGACGGCTCGAGCGGCGCGCGAACGACCTGTCGACGCGGCGTCTGTCCGAGCCGAGCCTGACCGAGCTGGCCAAGCACTTCAAGACCGACAAGTGGGGTCGGCACCGCTACACCCCGCACTACCAGCGGCACCTGCGGCACCTGAAGAAGCAGACCTTCACGCTGTTCGAGATCGGCATCGGCGGGTACTCCCGGGCCGGTGAGGGCGGGGCTTCGCTGCGGATGTGGAAGGCCTACTTCCCCAAGGCGCAGCTCCTCGGGTTGGACATCGAGGACAAGTCCTTCGTCGACGAGGAGCGGATCCGCTCGTTCCAGGGCAGCCAGGTCGACGCGACGCTGCTGGCCGAGATCGTCGCCGGAGCGGAGAACCTGCAGGTGATCATCGACGACGGCAGCCACGTCAGCGCGCACATCGTGGAGACCTTCGCGATCTTGTTCCCGCTGCTGCCCGAGGGTGGGATCTACGTCATCGAGGACACCCAGACGTCGTACTGGGAGCGCTACGGGGGTTCGACCGACCTGAACGATCCGCGCACCTCGATGAACATGGTCAAGGCCATGCTCGACGGGCTGAACTACGAAGAGTGGACAGCCCCCGGCTACGAACCGACCTACGCCCAGCTGCACGTGGTCGCCGTACACGCGTACCACAACCTGATCTTCATCGAGAAGGGTCGCAACGACGAGGAAGCCGTACGCCGGGCGCGCCCCGGAGCGCTACCGCCCGGTTGAGGCGCGGGTGGGTGGGTCGTCGCGGGTGGGTGGGCCGTCGCGGGTCGTACTGCGGGTCCCCGGCTGACGCGTTTCGCGCCAGTGGGTGCCGAACGGCGGCCAGCGGGCGTGGATCGGGCCCGTTTCGAGCCAGTCGGTGCACAACGGTCGACCGGAAACCCGCATCGTACGGGTTCTGTCAGGGGGTGCGATTACGGTGTAAACATGAGTGAGTTCGCATCAGAAGGCAGCCAGGCTGCACAGGAAGAGGTGGGCGAGATCCACGCCTCCCCCGACGAGAACGCCGAGACCCTGGGATCGTCCACCCCGGGTGACAGCTCGGTCGAGAAAGACCCCAGTGACTGGGTCAGCGGAGACGACCCCATCACCGAGGCCCAGAAGAGCTACCTGGACACCCTGGCCCGGCAGGCCGGCGAGGAGCTCTCCGCCGACATGACCAAGGCCGAGGCGTCCCAGCACATCGAGCGGCTGAAAGAGAAGACCGGCAACTGAGCGGTCGGCCGGGTGGGTGACCGCCCACCCGGCCACAGGTCCGTCGATCAGGTCTCGGCCAGGGCCGCGGTCGGTGCGGCCATCGCGGCCCGTCGACCGGGCAGCACCGAGGCCAACGCTCCGGCCACACAGGTCACCAGCACCACCGCAACGGTCTGGGGCACCGACATCGAGAACCGCAGCTGGCTGAGGCTGGTCTCCTTGACCAGGGCGGCGACACCGACGTACCCGAAGAGCATGCCCGCGCCGATCCCGACCACGGCACCGACCAGGGCCAGCAGGACCGCCTCGACCATCAGCATCAGCCGGAGTTGCCGTCGCTGCAGTCCTAGGGCCCGGAGCAGGGCCGACTCCCGGGTCCGCTCGATCACCGACAGTCCCAGGGTGTTGCCGACCCCGATCATGGCGATGGCCACCGCCACAGCGAGCAGACCGGTCGCGACCTGGAGCAGGGTGTCGAGCAGCGCATTGATCCCTGCCGCCTGCTCCAACGAACCGCCGAGGCTGAGCCCGGGCTGCGCGCCCATCACCTTGCGCACCGCAGCGATCACGTCCGCCGCTTGGTTGCGGTCGGCCGCTGCGGCCCACACCGCCGAAAGCGGGGCGTCCGGAGCGAGCCGGGTGAGGGTCTGCTCGGGTACGACGAGCATCCCGCCCTGGGCGATGTCACTCGCCTCCAGGGTGAAGGTCTGCTGCTGGCCCTGGTACACCAGCGTGATCGGGTCGCCGGCCTGACGTCCCATCCCCTCGATGGTGAAGTGGTGGGCGAGCGCGACCCGGTCGCTGAGGCGGTCGGTGCCGGCGGCCACCACGGTGTCGGCGTTCGACGGCAGCCCGGCCAGCGTCAGGGTCGTTGGATCGTCCGTGCCCGTCGGGACCTGGATCCCGACCTCAGCCGTACGGACCCCGATGGTCGCCTTGACCCCGGGGACGGCCTCGATCGACGACATGACGGTGGGGGACAGCGGCCCCATCGGGTTCGTCACGGTCACGTCGACCGGGAACTCGCTGTTCAGGGTGTTGTTGGTGGTGCTCTTCAGGCTCGCGGCCCCGACCTGCAGCGTCACGATCAGGCCGACCGCCAGCATCAGCGCGGTGCACGTGGCCGCCGCCCGCCCCGGGTTGCGGATCAC
>DATDBS010000073.1:0-17658 GCA_036524735.1 Propionibacteriaceae bacterium | reverse complement strand
CAGCAGCGCCGACGTGGTCCCGACGAGGTCGGTCATCGGCGGTCCGACCAAGCGCGCAGCAGCTTGGCCCTGAGTGCTTCCACCGCGGATGCGGCCAGGTCCTCGCGGTGCACCAGCGCGTACGCCCGGACGAGCGGCAGCTCCGTCGAGGCGGACCAGGCCAAACCGTGCCGAAGCGCCTCGGATCGGGGGCACAGCAGGAGGTCACCGCGTTCGTGCACCAGGGTGTGGGCCTCAGCGCGCGGGATGCCGACCGTGACCTGATCGGCGCGCAGTCCGTACGCCTGGGCGAGCCGGGCCACCGTGTCCCGGATCGCGGGGACGTCGTCCTCGGCGTCGACGTGGACCACCCGGGCCGGCAACTCGCGGTCGCGGGCGAACCGGCGCAACCGGGACAGCGGCACCGGCGCGCCCTCCCCCTCCGCGCAGGCCAGGCCGAGCGGCACGTCGACCGTACGCGGGCCCGGCTCGACCACCAGCAGGGCCAGATCCGCCCGACCCGCCTCCCAGGATCGACGGCGGACCTCGGCGTCCTCCTCGACGAACTCGATCCCGGCGAGGCCTCGACGGACACTGGCCAGCAGCCGTGGATCCAGGCCCGGCGGCACCAGAAATTGGCTCGCTCCGCCCGAACCGGCGGCGATCGCCTCGATGCTGCGCCACTGGTTGAGCAGCTCGTCGGCCAGCGGCAGGATCCGTCGCCCGGCCTCACTGAGGGTCACGGAATGGTGAGCACGGTCGAGCAAGGTGACGCCGAGATGGCTCTCGAGGGCGGCCACCCGACGACTCACCACGGGTTGCGGCAGCCCGCAGACCTCGGCCGCACGGGTGAAGCCGCCGTGGCGTACGACAGCTCGGAAGGCCTCCAGATTCTCGACGACGTCCACGTCGGTCACCATACGTTTCGCGCATGGTGGTGGCCCGATCTGTGTTGGACGAGCCCCTTGGTACGGCGGCAGGGTCGACGGATGGACTCCACTCTGACCCGCCGGACCCTTCTCGTCGGTACGGCCGCCGCCGCCGTCACCGCCGCTCTGCCCGCGGCCACCAGCTGGGCGGACGGCCGAGGCTTCACCGACCTCGAGGCTCGCTACCGACTCCGCATCGGGGTGTACGCCCGCGACCTGGAGACCGGTCAGGTCATCGCCCACCGACCGAACGCGGTGTTCCCCATGCTGTCGACGTTCAAGGTGCTCGCCGTGGCGGCGGTGCTGCGCGGCGACCTCGTCACTCCCGACCCGCACGTGCTCGACCGCCGGGTCTTCATCCCGCCGGCCTCGGTGGTCGAGAACTCGCCGTTCGTGGCCGACCAGGTCGCCCGAGGTGAGGCGCCGACCGTACGCCAGCTCTGCGTCGCCGCCCTGCAGCGCAGCGACAACACCGCCGGCAACCTGCTGACCGCGATGATCGGCGGGCCCGCGGCCGTGACCCGACAAGCGCGCCGGCTCGGCGACGACGTGACCCGGCTGGACCGCTGGGAGCCTGAGCTGAACTCTGCCGAACCGGACCGGGTCACCGACACCACGACGCCGCGCGCGATCGGCACGGACTACGCCAAGCTCCTCCGAGGCGACGGACTCCGACCCCAACAGCGGAGACAGCTGCGGACCTGGATGCTCGGCAACACCACCAGCACCGCCCGCCTCGGCGCCGCCCTCCCGCCGGGGTGGACCCTGGCCGACAAGACCGGTGGCGGCGCGTACGCCACGAACCACGACGTCGGGATCGCGTACCGCCCGGACGGGTCCGCCGTACTGGTTTCGGTGCTGACCCGCTCCGACGACGCGAGCGCGACCAGCGACAACGCCGTCATCCGGGAGATCGGCACCCGGATCTTCGCCGCCCTGCCCGGCCGCCGCTGACCCCACCCCCACCCCCACCCCTGCCGAAACTGGCGACAGATGAGGGGTTTCCGGCCGGCGAACCCCCGAACTGTCGCCAGTTTCCCGCGGACCCGGGCATGTCGTCACCCGCCTGCAACCCGGGGGAGGCCGGATCTCCTTACGATGGGGCAGCCTCACAGCAACCGGCTGGGCAGACGGAGGACCTCAGATGGAGCGCATCAGTCGTCGCGCCGCCCTGTTGGGTGCGATCGGCATCGGGCTCGCCGCCTGCTCCAAGGACAAGCCGCCGGCCGCACCACCGACCACCACGGCACCACTGCCTGCCCCGAGCACCGCCCCGACCCCGACGCCCAGCCCGACCCCGTCGGTCGACAGTCGGCCGCGCTGGCCGCTGACCGGTGAGCTGCTGAAGGACACCGGGAAGGCGAAACATGCCGCGGTGGCCGTCAAGGTGCCGGACAACCGCCAGGAACACCCCCAACGGGGCATCGACCAGGCCGACATCGTCTTCGTCGAGCTCGAGGGCTACAAGGACGCGAAGGGCTACAGCGGGACCCGCCTCGTACCGGTGTTCCACTCGCAGATGCCCGACACCGTCGAGCCCGTACGCTCGATTCGTCCCGTCGACATCCCGCTGCTCAGCCCGATGAACGCCATCATCGGCAACACCGGGGCGGCGAAGTGGGTCATCAACTACGTCAAGCACTACCGCAAGAACCTCGAGGGCATGCTGTCCTACCTGGCCACCTACGGCACCGGCTCGTACGGCACCGATCAGTCGCGGGTCTACCGTCTCAACGGCCAGACCTACTACGACCGCGCGACCACCTGCCACCCGAAGATCCTGGCCAAGCAGACGAAGCGATTCCGATCCGGTCCGCCCCAGGTCTACTTCCCCTACACCTCGACTGCGAGCGAGGTCAGCACCGCGAAGGGCAAGGCGGCGAAGACGATCAAGGTGCCGTACAAGGGCGATGACTACTTCATGGCCTACACCTACGACGAGAAGTCCAAGCGGTACAAGCGCAGCATGCCGTGGGGCCCGCACGTGCTCGCCGACGGCAAGCGGGTCTCGACCGACAACGTGCTGATCATCAAGGCCAAGCAGAGCTACGGGAAGATCTTCAAGGGCAGCGGCCACGACGAACCGCTGCACGACATCATCAACAGCAAAGGCACATTCCACTACGCCCACCGGGGACGCTACGTGACCGGCACGTGGACCAAGGGCAAGGTGACGGCGCCCTTTGCCTTCACCCTGGCCGACGGCACCCCGTTCAAGATGGCGCCGGGTCAGACCTTCGTCGAGCTCCCCGACACGAAGGCCAAGATCCGCATCGCGGACTGACCAAGACCGCCGGGTCACCCACGTCACCGGTCAGGATGACCGCCTGCGTCCCGACCCGGCGACCCTGGTGTTGGCTTGGCCTTGACGTGATCGGTCCGGATCAGCCGACCGGCGCCAAGGGGTGGATGGCCACGTCGCCCGCCAGCTTCCCGTCGGCGACGGCGAAAGCCGCGGCGATGTGCGGCGTCGTCATGTGGGCATCGAGGTCGGCCTGGCCCCGCCAGCGCTCGATGGTCACGAAGGTGCCCGGGGCGGCGGCAGACTCGTACAGGTCGTAGGCCAGACAACCCTCTTCCTGCCGGGTGGCGACGGCCAGGGTCTGCAGGGCGGCGCGGATGGCGTCAGCGTCCTCCGGCTTGGCGGGGATGGTGGCGACGACGTGGAGATCACTCATCCGCTCACGATAGATCCGTCACGGCGGGAGCGATACGAACGGCGGAATCATGGCCTCGGGATCATCGAGGAACCCAGCCATGACCCAGCCGTTTGCGGGGCGTTCGGCGCCGGATATCGTCGCGGGGTGTCGGAACCGGACTGGACCGAATGGCCCCTCAAGCCCACCCTCGAGGGTTTACTGGTCGAACGCGGCCCGATGTCGGTCGCCGAACTGGTCGAGGCTCTCCGAGAAACCGGGCTCCAGCTCGAAGCTGACGCCGAGGACGAGCTGCTCGAAGACATGTACGAGGCGATGGACGGGGCGTTCGAGCCGTTGGTCGACGGTCGATGGGCCTACCTCCCCGACCTGATCCGCAACCGGGTGATGACCCATCGGCTCTCGGAGCGGGAGATCGCCGACGACGCCGTGATCGTGATCCCCGATCTGGCTGCGATGCTCGCCCTCGATGACGACTCCGACCTGCTGCGGCTGGTCGACGGAGAGACCCTGACGTTCGTGTTTCCCGCCCCGCTCCAGCCGGGGGAGCTGATGGAGCCCGTCCAGGACCGCGCGGGCGAATCCCTGGCCCTGCCTCCGGGAACGCTGGCCGGCCTGGGTGCGACCGACGGCGACCTGCTGAGCCTGACGACCACCGCGGAGGGGATCGAGCTGGCCCTGGTCGCCGGTGACGAGGTCACACCGTTCCCCGAGACGGTTCGGCACCGGTGGATCGCGGTGGTGGGCGAGGGTCATCCGACCGAGATCACCCAGGCCGTGCTGGCGGTGTACGCCGGTGTCGACCAGGCCTTCCGGGTCCCTTATCCCCCGTTCGACGATCTGTTCGACGAGCTCGGGTTCGTGCGCCGCAATGCGTGGATGGCGGCAGCCGGTGTGGACCTGGCCAACTACTGGACCACCGCCGATGCGAAACGGATCGCCGAGGACTACGAGATCGACCACGACGAGGCCCTGGCGGTCCACGCCTTCAGCACTGAGTTCAATGCGTTGCTGCTCACCCTCTACGCAGCGGCACGCTCCGACCACCCGGAGGCTCACGGCGCGGCCTCGGTGGGCTCCACTCTGAGCTCGGTGGGACCGACGTCCCCGCTCCTGGCCCGCCCGTGGGTGGCGAGCGTCGTGCTCGAGGAGACCCTGAACGCCGGCCCGAGCGCCGCCGAGGCTCTGGTGCTCCTGGTCGGCAGGTTGACCGAACACGCAAGCCGATCGGTCCGGCCGGCGTTGGCCTGGCTGGAGGCCAAGGCGTACGAGAGTCTCGGTCAGATCAGGGTGGCCGAGGAGGCCCTGCAGGCCGCCGAGCGGCTCGATCCGGACTGGCCCCTGCCGCTGCTCGACCTCGCGCGCTACGCGAGTGACCGCGGTGACGCCCCGCGCGGGCTGAGCCTGCTGGCTCGGGCGGCCCCCTACGAGGATCTGGACCTGGCCGAGGTCCTTCGCTCTTTCCAGCCCGAGCCAGGACCCACCCTGGGCCGCAACCAACCGTGTTGGTGCGGGTCGGGACGCAAGTTCAAGCAGTGCCATCTGCACCACTCCGCTCTGTCGCCGTTGAGCGAACGGGCCGCGTGGCTCTATCAGAAGGCGGGCCGGTTCCTGGGCGACGGAGCCTGGACGGACGCCGTCGCCGACGTCGCCACCCAGCGCGCCGCGTACGCCGACGGTGACGCTGAGATCCAGTCCGCGTTGACCGACCCGCTGGTCGGTGACGCCGTGCTCTTCGAAGGTGGGGCCTTTCGCGACTTCGTCGAGCAGCGCGGGTTCCTGCTGCCCGAGGACGAGCAGCTGTTGGCGGCCCAGTGGCTGCTGGTCGACCGCTCGGTCTTCGAGATCACGGCCGTCCGACCTGGCTCGGGATTCTCCGCGCGTGACCTGCGTTCTGGTGAGACCGCGGAGGTACGCGACCGGGCCGGCAGCCGGAGCGTGAAGGTGCGTGACCTCATCTGCGCGCGGATCGTCCCCGCCGGTGACACCACCCAGGTCTCCGGGGGCATTGAGCCTGTGCACCCGCCCGATCTCGACCTGTTACTGGATCTGTTGAACAGCGGACCCGAGGCCGATGTCCTCGTGGCCTTCCTCTCCCGCCGGTTCGCGCCCCCGGTCCTGCCGAACACCGATGGCGGTCCCTCGTGATGCGCGACGACTGCTCAGCGAGGTTGCACGAGACCAGCTGAGCGAAGTTCTGCGCATCGTGGCGGTGGATCCGGTGCGGCCCTACCATCGGGGCATGGCGACGGGCGGCGTGGACGCGGTGCAGGACATCCGCTTCGCCCGCTCCGCCGACGGGGTCGGGATCGCGTACGCCGTGCACGGCTCCGGTCCTCCTCTGCTGATCGATGCGTGCTGGCTGAGCCACCTGCAGTTCGACTGGCAGAGCCCCGTGTGGCGGCACTACCTCGCCGAGCTCGGTCGGATCGCCACCGTGATTCGGTACGACGAGCGCGGGCACGGACTCTCCGATCGCGGCGTGACCGACCACAGTCTCGAGGCGCGGGTCGCCGACCTCGAAGCCGTGGCCGACGACGCCGGGTTCGACCGCTTCGCTCTGATGGCCATGGCGCAGGGCGGGCCGGTAGCGATCGAGTACGCCGCCCGGCACCCCCAACGCCTCACCCGACTGGTCTTCTACGGCAGCTACGCCGGGGCGCTGGCGGACGCATCACCGGAAGAGATCGAGCTCGATGCCGCGTTCCAGGCGCTGATCAAGGTCGGCTGGGATCGGCCGACCGCGGAGTTCCGCCGGGTCTTCACCAGCCTGATGATCCCCGACGGCACCGAGGAGCAGATGCGCTGGATCGACGAGCTGCAGCGGATGGCGGTCGACGCCGACACCGCGATGTTGGCCCGCTCCCAGCGCCAGCTCGCCGACGCGACGGGCCGGCTCGCCGAGCTCGACCTGCCGACGCTGGTGCTGCACAGTCGCGGGGACCAGATGAACGAGTTCGACCACAGCCGGCACCTGGCCTCGAACATTCGCGGCGCCCGGTTGGTAGCCCTGGAGAGCAACAACCACATCGTGCTCGAGCACGAGCCGGCCTGGCCGGTCTTCCTCCGTGAGGTGACCGGCTTTCTGGCCCATGACCGGACACCCGCTCCCCCGGCCGACGTCCAGGACGTGGCGGCGGTGCTGTCACCGCGCGAGCTCGACATCCTGACGCTGGCCGCGGCCGGGCGCGACAACGACGCCATCGCCGCCGAGCTGGTGCTGTCGGTCCGCACCGTCGAGCGGCATCTGCAGAACGCGTACGGCAAGCTCGGTTTGGCCGGCCGGAGCGCGCGTACGGCGGCGGTCATCAGGCTGCTCTCCCGCACGGGCTGACTACGTACCAGCCGCCACCGACGCCGGCCCGCCGCGACCCAGTTGAGTGCTGGCGCCGATGTGTATCAGGGCCTCGTCTTCCTACCGTGAGATCAACGACCATTCCACGGAGGAAACCATGACCACCACATCCACCACCGAGTCCATCACCGCGACGCCCGAGGACCAGGCTCTGAAGGCCAAGCACGCCGCACTGTGGGCCAGCGGCAGCTACCGCACCGTCGTCGACGAGGTCGTCGGATCGCTCGGCGGCATCCTGGTCGAGACCCTCGACGTACACGCCGGCCAACGCGTCCTCGACGTCGCCGCCGGCACCGGAAGCTCGGCCCTCCCGGCCGCGCGCCGCGGTGCCGACGTGACCGCCACCGACCTGACCCCCGAGCTGCTCGAAGTCGCCCGAGTGGCCGCTGCGGACGAGGGTGTCGCGCTCACCTTCCGGACGGCCGATGCCGAGGCGCTGCCGTACGGTGACGGCGCGTTCGACGTGGTGCAGTCCGCCATCGGCGTGATGTTCGCCCCGCACCACCAGCTGGCGGCCGACGAACTGGTCCGCGTCTGCCGACCGGGCGGGACGATCGGAGTGCTCAGCTGGACGCCGGAGGGCTTCATCGGTCAGCTGTTCGCCACCATGAAGCCGTACGCCCCGCCGCCCCCGCCCGGAGCGTCCCCGGCTCCGCTGTGGGGACGAGCCGATCACGTCCGGAGCCTGCTCGGTGACCGGGTCAGTGACCTGGTGGCCCGGCAGCAGAGCCTGCGGGTCGACCGCTTCTCCGACGGAGCCGAGTTTCGCGACTTCTTCAAGACCAACTACGGCCCCACCATCGCGGTCTACCGCTTCATCGCCGACGACCCGGCCAAGGTCGCGGCCCTGGACGCCGATCTCGCCGCGCTGGGTGACCGGTCCCTCACCGACGGCACCATGGGTTGGGAGTACCTGTTGGTCACGGCGCGCAAGGTCTGACCCCGCGCACCACACCTCGCGCCACGCCCCCCACACCTAGCCCCCACACCTCGTCCGGATCCCCGACGCGCCTTACCCCCACTTGTCCGAGGTCCCCCCATCAATAGGTGGGGGTACCTCGGACAAGTGGGGTCGGTGTGAGCCCGGTTGACGGTTGGCGGAGGCTGGAATACTGGCGATCTTGGCCGGGGCCACTCGATCCTCGCCGGGCCGCGAGGCCAGCGCGTACGCGCACCGAGGCATCTTGAGGAGGAGCCGGCTTGCTCGACGTGCTGGACGACGCCGAAGCGTGTGATCTGCTCCGCCCCCTGCTCCCGGGCGGGCCGGACTGGTGGCGTACGGCGGTCATCTACCAGGTCTTCCTGCGCAGCTTTGCGGACGGGAACGGCGACGGGGTCGGCGACATCGCGGGTCTTCGGTCGAAGCTCCCCTACCTGGCCGCACTGGGCGTCGACGCCATCTGGGTCAATCCCTGGTACCCGTCGCCGATGGTCGACGTGGGGTACGACGTCGCCGACTACCGCGACGTCGACCCGATGTTCGGTCAGCTGGCCGACGCCGAGGCCCTGGTCGAAGAAGCGCACGCTTTCGGCCTGCGGGTGCTGCTCGACATCGTCCCCAACCACACGTCCGACGCCCACCCGTGGTTCGTCGACGCACTCGCCGGCGACCAGAGCGCCCGGGCGCGCTACCTGTTCCGCACGGGGCGAGGTGAGCACGGGGAGCTGCCGCCGAACGACTGGGAGAGCTGCTTCCGCGGCCCGGCCTGGACCCGTACGACCGATCCGGACGGCAGCCCGGGTGACTGGTACCTGCACATGTTCGCCCCGGAGCAGCCGGATCTCGACTGGCGCAACCCCGAGGTGCGGGCCGAGTTCCTGGACGTGTTGCGGTTCTGGTTCGACCGCGGAGTGGACGGCTTCCGCATCGAAGTCGCCCACGGACTCGTCAAGGAGGCCGGGCTCCCCGACGCCGACGGTAGCGATCGGCGGACCGAGGAGCACCCGGGTTGGGACCAGGACGAGGTGCACGAGGTCTACCGCGAATGGCGGGCCCTGGCCGACAGCTACGACCCGCCGCGAGTCTTCGTCGCTGAGGCGTGGGTGGCCCGGCCGGAGCGGCTGCCGCTCTACCTGCGCCCCGATGAGCTGCACACGGCCTTCGAGTTCGAGCCGTTGCACGTCACCTTCCGCGCGGAGCCGTGGCGTACGGTCATCGACCAGGGTCTGGCCGCCGCCGCCGTGTCCGGAGCCCCGAGTGCCTGGGTGCTGACCAACCACGACGTCGTACGCCAGGTCACCCGCTACGGCCGGGCTCAGCCCGAGCACCGGGCCTCGAACGAGGAGCAGCGGGCCCGGTTCGGCATCGACCCGCTCGACCTGGCGCTGGGCCGGCGGCGGGCCCGCGCGGCCGTCGTCTTGACCATGGCTCTGCCGGGTGCGGCGTACGTCTACTTCGGCGAAGAACTCGGCCTGCACGAGGTGGAGGACCTCCCGGACGATCGCCGTCGCGACCCGATCCACGCTCGTTCGGGCGGCACCGATCCGGGTCGGGACGGCTCCCGCGTCCCGCTGCCCTGGTCCGTGGACTCGACCTCGGCGGGGTTCTCACGCGCGGACTCGGCCGAGCCGTGGCTGCCCCAGCCCGCCGGTTGGGACGGGCTCGCGGTCGCCGTACAAGAGGAGGACCCGGACTCTGTCCTGGCGCTCTACCGTCGGCTGCTCGCCGTACGCCGCGTGCAGATGGCCGACGCCGGGCCACTGACCTGGTTGCCTTCACCGCCGGACGTGCTGGCCTTCACCCGCGGCACCACGCAGTGCTGGGTGAACTTTGGCTCGGACGTGGTTCCGCTGCCGCCCGGCCGGGTGGTCCTCAGCTCAGCCCACCGTGCGGCGGGCGTTCTGCCCCCGGACACCGCCGTATGGCTCGAGGTCGACCCCAGCGAACCGACCCCACGTTGATGCTGACCACGCCCGGGTAGGCGACGGTCACGGCGCAGCGGGTGCGACCGCAGCGGTAGGAGCGGGCTGTGAGAACCCGCCGGTGCGCACCCGGTCAGGGGGAAACCGCGACACGATGATGACCAGAAGCCCGAGCACGATGGCGGCCCAGAACGGAGATCGCGGCGCTCCCAGCACGCCGGCGAGGCCCACCGCGATCAACACGAACCCGGGTACGACGGGAATCGTCCCCAGGCGGACGGCGGCCCAGAGCATGACCTGCCCGGCGGCAGCAGCCAGCACTCCGAAGAGGACCGAATAGAACACCGCCACCTGACTGAAGGGTGCGGTCGGCAGGCCGCCGATGCCAGCGCGGATGAGGTCGCGCAACTCTGTTCCGTCCGCCAGGATCGCCGTCGCCACGTGGACGAGTCCCAGCGCGATGACCAAGACGCTCAGCCACTTTCGCATAGGTCCCCCGTCGAGGTTTCTGGGACGCGATATCGAGCACTCATCTTTCGACCGTACGCCGGGGGCCATTTCGCACTGGGCGTCGCCCCGTCAACCCGATGACGAAAAAGGGTGCACGATCGACCGAAATGCTGCAGAATTTTCCTGTGATTCGCATCGAGCTAGTGGTCGGGCTGGTCACCCTTGCTTTGTGGCTCTTCTGCCTGATCGAAGTCATCCGCAGCGACGAAGGGGCCATTCGCCACCTCCCCAAGCTCGGGTGGCTGTTGATCGTCCTGTTCTTTCCGCTCGCGGGCTCGATCGCGTGGTTGGTGGCCGGTCGACCAACGGACCCGGCCCGCGCGTCGCGGTTCGACCGTCCCGTGCCCGAGTACCCGGAGTACGACCGCCCCGGCCGCCTTGCTGCGACCAACCCGGAGGCCGACGAGGCCTTCCTCCGCAAGGTACGCGAGCGGGCCGAGCAACAGCGTCGCGCTTACCGCGAGCAGCAACTCCGCCGGGAGCGTCAAGAGCGCGGCGAGGCCGACGCCACCGAGTGAATATCCGACTGAACGACGCATGATCTGGTTGGAATTCGTCTGTTCTCGCGAATTCCTGATCGTTGTCAGAATTCATTGATCAAGGTGTTGTTGAGCGCAAATTCGCCTGAGTAAGTTAGGCGTTGTGCGCACGCGTGGAGCGTCATCACCTCGGGGTGTTAGTGATGGGACAAAAACCCGGCTCATGTCGACACAACCTGAATCCCAGTTGGTTCGAGAATCGTCTTTGACGCGGAACTCCCCTTTTCTCCCCCCTCTTCGCCCGACCGAGCATTCTGCCCAAGAATGGGGGGAGGCCTCGCTGACCTGGATTGCCCGGCACGCCTGGCGAATGGCGGATCGCTGTGTCGGTCGCTCCGGCTGGAGGAGCCTTGTCGTCCGCGACCGGAGGTACCTGACCGATCCGGACGACATTCTCCGAGACCTCGAAGAGCACCTGCTCCTGACCACCAACGGCGGGCGGATGCGACCCGTGGCGACGATCTACCATCCGGCGATGCGGTTCAGGTCCGAGCAGCTCATCAGGTACGCGGGCGACCCGCAGTACGCCGGTTACGCTGCGACCTGCTTGCGCCTGGGCTGGCGCACCACCGGCGAACCATTCGACATCCTCCCGGTGAGCTTCGAGCTGCCCGATGGCTCGCTGCACGTCGTGTCGCTCGACCGCCGGGTGATGCTCGAGGTGGCGATCGCGCACCCGATCGTCACGGCGGTCGGCAGCCTCGGACTGCGCTGGCCCGCAGCCCCGGTGATCTCCAACATGCTGCTGCGCAATGAGGGTCGCTCCTGGCCGTGCGTGTTCGGCGGCTGGTACCAATCGGACGAGATCGCCGGTCGCGACCTGGCGCCGAAGGGTCGGTTCGACGTCTTACCGCAGGTCGCCCAGGTGTTCGACCTCTCCACCGACCTGCGCGTCGAACCCTTGTGGCGCGACCTCGCCCTGACCGAGCTGCATCGGGCGGTGGTCCACTCCTTCCGCAAGGCCGGCGTGGCTCTGAGCACTCCGCAGCAGGAGGCGGACCGGTTCCGCCAGCACGTCGACCGTGAACATGCCTCCGGCCGGACGGTGCCGAGCGACCGCAGCTGGCTGATGCCCGCGACCAACCCGATCCTGTGCTCGACCGACGAGGTCGCTGACTATGACCGGCCGACCCCCGAGATCGACCCTCAGTACGTGCACGTGCCGGATCTGCACCGGATGGGTCGGCACGGCTGGGGGCCCGCGGACGACCGCCGCGCCAGTGGATCAGTCCTCGACGAGCCAGGGCATGAACGGCACCAAGGGTGAGACATCGGCGTACAGCTTCTCCGTGTGCATGTCCTCACCGTCGAAGAGGAAGACTCCCATGGAGCGGACCTCGATCACCTGCCCGGTCTGCTGGCCGTCGAAGCCGGCCGGAAAGACCGTCAGCACCTCGACGGCCGTCGCGTCGTCAGCGTGGTAGAACGCCTCGCCGATGTGGTCGTTCGGGCCCATCGAGTCGAAGAAGGTCTGCAGGAACTTCCGTACGTCCTCCTCGCCGCGGACACTCTTGCCCACGCTGACGAGGTCGTACGTGGGGGTGCCGGTGAAGGTGGCCAGGACGGCGTCGACGTCCTTGATGCTTTCACCGTGGAGGTGGGCGGCCAGCGTCTTCTCACGGGAAGCGATGATCTCGGGCGTCAGCATGGGGGTCCCTCCGGGTCCGTCTGCGGCGCGCGAATCGGCCGCGATTCAAGCCGATCCTAGGGGTCAGCTCTCGTTGTCGGCACCGGTTCTGACCCCGCCCTCCCCCCACTTGTCCGGGGCTCCCCCATCAAGAGGTGGAGGGACCCGAAGAGAAGTGGGGGGCGGATGAATTTGCCGGGTGACTTGCCGCGCTACGAGGTCGTGAAGGGGACCCGCACCCAGGTGAGGGGATCCCGGCGATTGTTCGTGATGGTCACCCGCAGGTAGTCGTTGGCGTTGTCCGAGCCGTCGACCGTGATCCGGCTCAGGTTCGGGACGGGCGACGTGAGCCCGTAGAACGCGGGCCACTTCGAGTCGCTCGCCAGCGGGAAGTCACGGTTGTAGACGTGACTGTCACCGTTGAACAGATACACGGGCTTGTCGAACTTCTTCGACTCCTCCGCAATAGCCCGGACGATGGGCTGGAAGGCGAAGTAGTCGGCGTACTTCGGGTTGGTCACGGTCGGGTCGAACATGTCCGCCTGGGTCATCAAGACGACGGCACGATCGTTGTTGCGGCGCGCCGTCGCGAAGGTGGTGTGGATGTCTTCGATCGCGGCGGCCGTCCGTCCGAGCACCTCAGCGGTCTGCTCCGGCGTCGGCGAGGTCTGGCCGGTCCACGGGGCCAGGCTGTTGTTGCTGCCGACGATGTGCACGGCGGCGAAGGAGATGCGGTCGCGGCTGAAGCGGACGTTCTCCGGGTACGCCGTCGGGTCGGCGACCTTGACCCGTACCGGGTGCTTCCCCAGGGTGAACCCAGGTCGGTCGAAAAAGGTCTCGCGTACGGCCGCCAGTCGCTCCAACGGGTTGTAGGCACCGTTGTTGGGCCGGTGGCAGTCGGTCCACTCGTTGTCACCGATCGTGTAGACGAGCGGGTCCTGGAACTGGTCGAAGCGTGACCGGATCATCGAGAAGTAGGCGTCGTCGCAGGTGCTCGAACCGTTCTTGATGTCACCGAGGTGAGCCACCAGGGAGACCGCAGGGTCGGCGTTGATCTGCGCGACGACCTTGGGGAACGAGGCGATCTCGGCCGCCCCGTACGGAATGTCGCCGATCACGGCGAACGTGGTGTCGGAGGGTCGACCGTGGTCATGTGGGCCATTGCCGTACGCCGCGGAAGTGAGTGCGGTCGAGGAGAGAACGATCACGGCAGCGGCGACAGTGCCGACGCGAGCGAGACGGGGAATGGGCACGGGTGAACCTCTCGGATGTGAAACAGGGCCGTTGTCGAGTCAAGCGAGGATCGGCCGTCGAGCGCATCCCATCGAGAACAACATCGGATGACGTGTCGGTGAACGGTGCACGCTCCGCCCGTCCCAGCGGGTCGTTCCCACGTTGCCTAGTGGGCTCGCGGGGCTCCCTCACGGGTCACCGTCGGCTGGCGGTCGAGCCGTCGCCTCAGCAGTCTCCACAGCGACCGCTGGATCACCAGCGTCGCGACACCGGCGAGCGTCATCCCGAGCAGGTTGATGCCCAACTGCGCGACGGATCCGACCAGCTGGTCCGGTGCCCCCATCGCCAGCGAAAGGGCCATGTCGCCGGCCGCCGGCACGGTGGTGACGGAGATGAAGACCCCGACCAGGGCGTTGGACCGGCCGGCGGTCTGGGACAGGACCCCGGCGCAGCCCGCCAGCACGGCCACGACGGCCGACCACCGGTCGGGGCGCCAGATGAACCCGGTGAGGGGGCGGTCACCGGTCACGTCGGAGAGGTCGATCCACCCCACCGCCCGGGCCACCAGGGCCAGGAGCACGGTGATGGCGATCGCGACTGCGAACCCCTTCAACAGCAGCAGGGCGGCCCGCCCGGTGAGTCCGCCGCGTCGCGCGCTGAGGCCTACCGCGAGGGCGGCCACCACTCCGAACTCGGGGCCCACCACCATCGCCCCGACCACGAGGATCGAGGAGTCGGTGATCACGGCGACGGCGGCGATCGCGGTGGCCAGGGTCAAGAAGGCGTAGAACGACCATGACCCGCGGACCTCGCCGTAGGCGGTGTCCATCACGGCATCCCACACGATCGCGTCGTCGGGAGCGCCGGCGGCGGCCAGTTCTGTGGCTCGCGCATTCTTCGACGGCGTCGCGGACACCTCGCTGAGGACGACCGACCCGTCGTCGTAGATGCCTTGCCGGCGCAGCCAGCCCAGGACGTCCGAGACGGCTTCCCGGGTCACCTCGCACTGGACGACGTCACCGGCTGGTCGCAGACCCGCGCCCGGGAGCACGATCACGTTGGTGACGCGATCATCGTCGGCGAGCTGCCCGGCCACCCCGTCGGTACGGTCGGCAGGCACGATCAGCCGCAAGCTCAACATCACCCGCCCATCGTGTCACCGGGTGCGGCTGAATGCTGACCACGCCGGCGCTCGTCTCGGACCAGACCATTGACCTTCTCTTCACCTCGCTGATATACGTGAACAGGCGGGGTGTGATTCAGATCACCAATAATGAATATGGGGGACTTCGTATGCGTAATAGGAAGCCGTATCTCGTCACAGCGCTTGCGGCGATGGCCTGCACGCTCGTGCTGCCGGCTGAGGTGGCAACCGGCCAGGTGAAAGGGTCGCCGCCGGTTCACGAACGACTCGTGGAGGATTTTATCGAGGAAAGTTTCTGTGGCACGGGCGAAGCCGTCTCGGTCCATTTCGAATCTCATTCGACCGTCTCGGAGTCCGAGGGTACGTTCAAGGTTCTCTTCAACGACAAGGCGTCGATCACGTACAACAACGTGACCCTGATCGAGCAAGCCGCCGGCCGCACCGTCGAGATCACTGCGCCACCTCAGAATGGAGCCGCCCAGACCATCGAGGTGGTGGAGAATGGGTTGCGCGGAAAACTCAAGCTCGCCAACGGTCGGGTCCTTACGTCCGACCACGGGCTGCTCAACTACTTCGTCAGTTTCGATGCCGACGGCGAGTTTCTCGGCGTTGATGTCGTCCGCGACAGCGGCGGCCATCCCGCCTTCCTGAGCGACGTTTTCTGCGGGGCGGCCACGGAGGCCTTTGGTATTCCGTTCCCAGGGTGACTTCTCCGCAGACCTGCGTACCGCTGAGTCCCTCGTGAGCGCCCGGCCCGCTCGCACGGAGGAACGTCGCGCTGGACTCGAGGCATTGACCCTAGAACCGCAGCTTTGGATACGACTCGTCTCTTGACCACCGCTTCCAGCGGCTGCCGGCTGACGTCGAGTTCTCGGTACGGCTGGGGCGGGTCTGGCGCTCGCTTCACCCATAGTCCTCTCACTCCACCCACCAGATCTGGTGCGTAGAGCAACGGTTCCCACGTTTACCTGGGGAACCGACCAGGGTGTTCCACAATCGTGACTGGGGGATGTCAACCGAGGGGCGGCCTGCGGCGAGTGAAACAGTGATGGACACGCACGGAGCACCCGCCAAGGGCGCCGTCACCTCTGATCGGTGGCCGCGTCCGGTTCTCGCTGCGGTCGATTCCGTCGTCGACGAGGATGACGTGGCTCATGCTGAGCCCGATACGAACGGCCCCGAACGTCCACGGGTTTCCTTCGACGACTTCTATCGGCAGGAGTACCGCCGCGTACTCGGACTGGCCTACGTCTTGACCGGCAGCGTCTCGGTGGCCGAGGACACCACCCAGGATGCGTTCACCGACGCGTACCGGCAGTGGGGGGCGATCGGCGGGTACGACTCCCCGGCCGCCTGGGTGCGGCGGGTCACCTGCAACCGGGCGGCGTCGGTGGTCCGACGTCGGCTGCGCGAGGCGAAGGCGCTCGTCCGCCTGGCGTACCGAACACCGACTCACATCGAGCTCGACGAGGGCGATGCGAACTTCTGGCGGTCGGTTCGCACCCTGCCACCCCGGCAAGCCCAGGCGGTCGCCCTGTTCTATCTCGAGGACTACAGCGTGCGTGACATCGCCAGCGTCCTCGACTGCAGCGAGGGCACCGTCAAGACCCACTTGAGTAGAGCGCGGACCGCGGTTGCGCGTCAGTTGCGCCTGGAGGATGACCATGAGTGACCCCATCGGTGACGCCGAGCCGAACA
Organism: Propionibacteriaceae bacterium; assembly: GCA_036524735.1. Taxonomy (GTDB): domain Bacteria; phylum Actinomycetota; class Actinomycetes; order Propionibacteriales; family Propionibacteriaceae; genus Microlunatus. The sequence goes on along the minus strand of DATDBS010000073.1, from coordinate 1,125 downwards.
CCTTCGAGGCGCGAGCCCGCAAGGCATCCGAGTCCGTCCGGGAGCAACTGGCCGGGACGGAATCGGGCGATGAGCTCAGCCTGCGGCGTACGCGTCGACCGGTCCGCCGGATGACCCTCCCGCGTGTCGCGGCCGCGGCGGTGCTCGTCGCCGGGGTCGCGGTGCTCGGACCGTCGCTCGTCGGTGACAGCGGGTCTGGCGTCGGCGGAGCCGGCGTGGCGTACGCGGCCGGGCCGCTCCAGGCGTTTGCGGACTGCGATGCGGCGCTGGGCTATTTCAAGGAGTACGCCCCGGACTACCTGATCGAACAAGCGAGCGGGTCGGCGGGAGCTTCCGCGGACGGAGGGGGCAACTCGCGGCCCCAGCCGGCGTCGGCGCGGGAGGCCGGATCGCCCGCCGACAGCGGTGCATCGGCGCCGGAACATTCGACCACCAACGTTGCCGAGGCCGGTGTCGACGAACCCGACCTGGTCAAGACCAACGGGAAGGTCATCGTCGCCGTCGCCCAAGGTCGGGTGCACCTGATCGCAGCCGACAAGGGCCGGCTGTCCAAGCTGGCGACCCTGCCCAACACCAACGTCAGCAACGTCTTTCTAACCGGCACGCGCGTCCTGGTGTTCAGCGGGCAGCAACCGGCTGAGGACGCACCCGAATCCGGGTCGGGCACGCAACGACACTCGATTGCCGTGTACGACATCTCGAAGCTCCGCACCCCGAAACTGGTGGCGACCCTCGCGGTCGACGGTGAGGTCCTGGACGCTCGCCTGGTCGGGAAGCAGGTGCGCATCGCCACTGCCTTTTCGCCTGACCTCAACATTCCGTCGCCCAACTACGGGCGCAACGGTGAGATCGACGGGAAATCCAAAAGACAACTCGAGGACGCGATCGCGAAGTCGACCGTTGACGACTGGATCCCGGGGTACAAGCTGACCAACGGCGTCGGTGCCGAGGTGAGCAGCGGTCGCCTGGTGGGCTGCCCCGATCTGTCCAGGCCCGAGAAGTTCTCCGGCATCGACACCGTGGCCGTTTCGTCGTTCGACATTACGTCAACCCTGCAGGACCGCCGCACCGTGGGTGTGGTCGCCGGAGGTCAACAGCTCTACGCCACCGACGCCGCGACCTACG
>DATDBS010000072.1:0-7526 GCA_036524735.1 Propionibacteriaceae bacterium | reverse complement strand
CATCAAGCCGGGCACCCACGCCATCCTCGCCGGCCAGCCGCTGGAGGCGGCCCAGGTGCTTCTGGAGCGCTGCGCGGAGGTGGGTGCCTTGCCGCACCGCGAGGGGATCGACTTCGGCCTGCTCGACCGTCAGGTCGCCGTTGGAGGTCAGCTGATCCGCCTGAACGGCGCGGAGGGCCCGGTCGAGGACGTGTTCCTCCCGATGCACGGTGCTCACCAGGCGGCCAACGCGGCGCAAGCCCTGGCTGCCGTCGAGGCGTTCCTCGGTCTCAAGGCCCTGAACCCGGACGTAGCGCGCGAAGGTTTCGCCCAGGTCAGCTTTCCCGGTCGGATGGAGGTCGTACGCCGGTCGCCCACCGTCGTGCTCGACGCAGCCCACAACCCACACGGAGCCCGGGCGACCGCCGCGGCGATCACCGAGGCCTTCGGTTTCACCCCGCTCATCGGCGTGGTTGCCGTGATGGCCGACAAGGACGCTCGCGGCGTGCTCGAGGTCTTCGAGGAGATCATGAACCAGGTCGTCATCACCCAGGTGGCGAGCAGCACCCGGGGCACCCCGGCGGCCGAGCTCGGGGAACTGGCCGAAGAGGTGTTCGGGTCGGACCGGGTCCGTGTCGTACCCCGACTGGACGACGCCATCGAGGCGGCCGTGTCGATGGCGGAGGTCGAAGGGGTCGGGGCACCCGGAGTGCTCATCACGGGTTCCGTGGTGGCGATCGGAGAGGCGCGTACGTTGCTGGTCACCGAGAGCCAGCCCGTGGCCCGGGCCGGAGCCGAGGCGCACCCCGACGACGACTGGGACAACGACTACTCCGACAACGGGCAAGGGCCCGACCCGGTGCAGGACACCTCCCAGGACGAATGGTGATCAGCCTCAGTGCGCGCAACCCCATGCGGGTCGTGCTGCTCTCGGTCCTCCTCTTCGAGGTCTTGGTCTTCGCCCTGGCCATCCCCGTGATGATCTTCATCTCCGGCGTACCCACGGGCACCGCAGCCGGCTTCGGCACCGGAGCGGCGCTGCTCGCCCTCGTCGCTGCGGGCACCATGCGCAAGCCATTCGGCTATCCGATCGGCTGGCTCACCCAGCTCGTCGGCATCCTCCTGGGGTTGCTGACCACGACGATGTTCGTCATCGGGGTGATGTTCGCCGCCATCTGGGTCATCTCGTTCATCCTCGGCAAGCGTTTGGACGGCCGGGCCCCGGCCGCCTAGCCAGACACGGCGCCGACTGGATCAGCGCCAGCCGTCCGGTCCGCCGGAGCCCGCGGCGTACGACTCGAGCGGGACCTGGTCGTCGCGCCACGCCTGCAGGACCGGATCGACGATGCGCCAGCATTGCTCGGCGGTGTCGCCGCGTACGGCCAGGAGCGGGTCCGCGTTGAGGACGCCGGCCAGCACTTCGCCGTACGCGGGCAGCCGACCCGGGGTCAGGTCGGTGTCCAACGCGACCCGGTCGAGCTCGAGCGGGTCGTCGGGGCCGTTGACGTTGATCTCCAGCGACATCCGGTCGGGACCCATGCTCAGCCGCAGTTGGGTGGGCAGTGCGCTGCCGGTCAGCCCGCGGGGGAGGTCGTGGCGCTGCCGGAACGTGACCAGCACCTCCTTGCGCAGGTCGCCCAGAGCCTTGCCCGAGCGCAGCAGGAAGGGGACGCCCCGCCAGCGCGGGGTGTCGATCTCGACGGTGACCTCGGCCAGCGTCTCGGTGTTGCGGCCGGGGTCGACACCGGGCTCGGCGGCGTAGTCCGGCACCGGCCGTCCCTCGACCGAGCCCGCCGTGTAGCGGGCCCGGCGACCGGCGGCGACCGGGTCGTCGTCCCATACGCGGCAGGCGCGCAGCACCGTGGCCTTGGCTTCCCGCAGCTCGGTCGCGTCGACCGCCGAGATCGGTTCCATGGCGACGATGGCGAGGATCTGCAGCAGGTGGCTCTGGATCATGTCCGTCAGGGCCCCGGCCTTGTCGTAGTAACCCGCCCGGTTCTCCAAGGCCAGCTGCTCGTCGAACGTGATGTCGACCCGGTCGATGTGATCGGCGTCCCAGACCAGCTCGAAGAGCCGGTTCGCGAAGCGCAGCCCGAGCAGGTTCAGCACCGTGGACCGGCCCAGGAAGTGGTCGACCCGATGGATCTGGGTCTCGGGCACCAGCGTCGCCAGCTGCGCGTTGAGGGCAGCAGCACTCACCTGGTCGGTGCCGAACGGCTTCTCCAGCACGAGCAGGGTGCCCTCGGGCAACCTGACGTCGGCCAAAGCCACGCAGGCCTTCTCGGTGACCGCGGGCGGCAGCGCGAAGTAGAGCGCCGGGGTCTCGGGAGCCTCGGCGATCAGCCGGGTCAGATCGTCGGCTCGGGTGACGTCGGCCCGGTGGTAACGGGTGGTGGCGAGCACCGCCTCGAGCGTGGCGTCGGACACTTCGGCGCTGACGAACGAGGCCCGCACCCGGTCCAGCCAGGCTTGCTCGTCGAGCTCTTCGGCGCCGGCCCCGATCAGCACGATGCTGCGCCGCTCGGGTTCGACGTCGAACAGCTGGCCGAGCGCGGGCATCAGGAGGCGGGAGGCGAGGTCGCCGCTGGCTCCGAGCAGCAGCAGCGAACCGATGGGACTAGTCACGACAAGACTCCAGACCACGAGAGGTGCGTGCGCTGCGGCACACGGCCGGGACAGGTTACCCAGGAGGCGAGCGCAACCGGGCCCCCGCCCTCGAGGCGGGGGCCCGGCTGGTCACTGCGGGACGGGCTGGATCACTGGAACGGGTCGAGCACGATCCCGGCTTTCTGCGGATCGCCGCTGTGCACCAGCGACTCCTGGTGGGTCACGTCGTCGAAGGCGAAGCCGTACGCCTTCTTGTCCACCATGTTGGCGTGGACGATCGCTGAGAAGTGATTCGTCGCCGGCTGCTGGTAGAACGTCGACACATCACTGACCGGCTCGGTGGTGGAGTCGCCCAGCGTGCCCCGGTGCAGCGCGGCACAGAGGGTTCTGGCGATCGGCCCGACGGTCTGGTCGTTCGGGGCCGCGAGGTTGCCGTCGCAGTCCCAGACGTCGGAGGTGGTCGGCTTCTCGAACTGCGCGACCTGTCGGCCGGTCGTGTCGGTGAAGCTCATCGTGTCACCGGACGTGGTGCCGTAGAACTTCTTCTCCGGGGAGTACTCGAACGGCACCACGGTCAGCTTCCTGGTGGCGTACGCGCTCCACGCCTGGTCGATGTAGTCGTCGAGGTAGGTCGCACTCATCAGTCCCGCGCCGGTGGCCTTCCCCGGGGCCAGCACCCGGAGCACCTTGCCGTCACCGCCGGTCATCACCGTCTTCTCGTAGCCCGGGGTCGCTTTGACCTGGGCGATCACCTTTTCGCGACCCCCGGGCACGACGTTGCCCGTCTTGGCGAACGCCCCGTCACCGCCGGTCACGTTCACCTCGTGCGGGACGGCGAACTGGTCCACCTGCGAGGAGTTCAGCCACAACCCGGCGGTGTTGAAGGTGAACTCCGACCAGTCGAAGAGGTTGTCGCTGTTCTTGTCGGTCTTGTTCCAGGGGGCGGGTTGCACCAGGCCGGCGTCCACCAGGGCGAAGTCGAGCTTCTGGCCGAAGGCGAAATAGACCCGCCCGGACAGGTTTTTCGGCACCTTGAGGGTGACCGCCGATCCGTTGGTCGGCCCGGTGATCGAGGCGTCGGGGGCGGGCACCGCGGTCGGGCCACCGGGCAGCGACCACGGCGTGAAGGTGCCGCTGGCGTTGACGTAGCCCAGCTTGTTGGTGTCCAGGTTGAGGCCGAGGACGTAGAGATAGACCGGGCCGGACTGTCCGGTGTTGTTGGTCACCGTCACCGGAAGGACTGCGGGTGACGCGGCCGCCGCCGGAGTGACCAGAGTCAAGGTGGATATCGCGACCAGCGATGCGGCCAGGCCGACCGCCACGCTTCTGATGCTCTTCGTTGAACACAACATTCGTTGATGCGCCTTTCGGGTTCGGGGGACACCCGGCCAGACCTAGACCTGACATCGGCACCAGGGCTTGCCGGGCCCGCCTGATCGGACTGCACGCGACCTGCTCGGGCGTGAAAACCGACTGGCGGCACGATGGATGAGAGCGCTCTCAACGTTGTTACTCGACAGTAACAATGGCTCGGTGGGAGGTCAACGAAACTGGACAGTTTCCTTTGTGCACACAGTTTTCGTCCCGTTCGGCCGCGACGACCGACTGACGATGCGTGGACAATGAGCGGCGTGGACTCCGAGACCGCTCCCAACCGCCCGTACGAGGCGCCCGTCCTCGTCGGCCTGGTCTTCGTGGTCCTCGCGGCTGTGGCTACGGCAGGCGTCATGGTCTGGGCCACCGGCATCGTGCAGGGCGACGGCGACGGCTCGGTCAGCACGGGATTGATCGCCTCGGCGTTCGTACTCGTCAACCTCGTGCCCCATGCCGTACTCGGGGCGCTCCTCGTACGCCGCCGAGGCGACCCGCCACCCGCACGCCTCGTCCTGCTGGTCGGCACGGTCGCCTTCGCCGTCGTCGACGCCGGTTTCTTGATCTCGTACCGGGGGAGCGAGAGCTCGACCGCCGCCCTGGTCTTCGTGACGCTACCGATCGTCTTGGGCCTGGTGGTCCTGGCCACCGGGCTCGCGGTGCTGATCTGCGGTTGGCACGCCCGGCGGCATGGCCCTTAGCCACACCCAGGGCGCGGAGGTTGTGCGGGTACGACGAGGCGCAACCCTTCGGGACCTACACGCGCTGCGCGCCCACCAGCAGCTCGGCGGCGGGGCCGGCGTTGACGCCCTCGGTCGCGTCGAAGGCGGTGGTGCGCTCCCCGTCGACCTCGAGGTCGGGGTTCTCGACCAGCTCGGTGACGTCGGTCTCCGTCGCGCCCGCCGCGACCAGCGTCCGGGCGAAGCCCCACTCCGTCTGGCCCTTGGCTTCGGCGTAGAACCGGCCTAGCTCGGCCAGACCCTCGAGCGGACCGGCGGACATGTGCACGCCGTTGAAGTTCGAGTTGACGCTGCTCAGTCCGAACGACGCCGGATCGGTGAAAAGCCGGCCGCGGATCGAGCCGCCGCCGGCCTTGGCCGGGTCGGTCGAGCCGATGAGCTCGCCGCGCAGCACGTCCCAGTCGGTCTCGGAGCTACCGTGCAGGAAGGCGCAGACCGTGTCCTCGGCGGTGAAGAAGCTCAGCTGGCGGGGGTGGAAACCGTTCAGCACGATGATGGTCTGGCCGTCGATCTTCACCGGGGCGGCGTACGTCCCCGGGCCGAGGCGGCCGACACTGGCGTTGGAGAAGAGCATGGCCAGCGCGAACGGGGTGAACTCGGGGAACTGCTCGAGGAACTGATGTCCACCCAGCACGGTGGCGGATTCCAGCGTGTCGCCGTACGCGTCCTGCAGGGCCCGCTCGGCCGCCTCGGTCAGGGCCGGTCGTCCGAGCCGGGAGATCTGGTTGATGACGCCGTAGTGCTGCTGCATCGCACCGGCGGCATCGAGCTCGGGGCCGGTGAGGATCTTGACCTGGTGCACGGTGACGCCGTACTTCTCGAAGGAGGCGGCGAACAGATCCCAGACGGCGTCCAGATCCGCGCCCGTCAACCGGCCGAGCTCAGGCTTGCTGAAGATGACGAACTCGTTGGCCGACGGCAAAGCCGTGGTCAGGGCGAGGGCTTCAGGGAAGCGGCTCTCCAGAGCCGTGTGTACCGCGTCAACCGTCGTGCCCATGAGTTCCAACCCCTCCGCTGTGCACCTCGGGCCCGGCTTGGACCCCACGGTGCGTCTCCAGTCGGCGATTGTAACGGCCCGGTCGGGACCGGGCCGTCGAACGACGAGGCGTGACTAAGGTGTGGCCATGACGATCGAGGCCGCCGCCTGGCACCTTGCGCAGGTCAACATCGCCCTGCCGGTGGAGCCCCTCGACTCGGATCGGTTGCGCGACTTCGTCGATCGGGGCCCGGGTCCGGTCGCGTTCACGTTCCGACGCCCGTACGCCCCGCCCGGCCCGGCTGTCCGGGAGTCGGACGCGGACTGCGACCTGGTCTTGATGGCCGACCTCTGACGTGCCGGCAACCCGGAGCCCCAGGCTCGCCCGGCTGCTGCAGGCCAGTGACGGCGCCCAGGTCGGGGCGGCCCTGCCGCGTCGCAGCCTGGTCTTCGACGCGGTCCTCGCCGTGGCCTCGCTCGGCCTCGGGCTGGTTCTGCTGGCTGTACTGGCTCAGACCGCCGACGCCGACGACCGGCTGTTCGTCGTCCTGGTCAGCCTTCCCCTGGCGATTCGACGCCGGGCGCCGCGGCTCGCCATGCTGCTCGTCGTCGGGGTCGCCCTGGTCCAGCTCGGTCTCGGGGTGCCCATCGGGTTCCACGACGCCGCCGTGCTGGTCGTCCTCTACTCCGCGGTCGGCAGCACCAACCGCCGGTTCGGGCTGACCTGCCTGAGCCTCGGTCTGATCGTGGTCGCGGCCGGTGCGCTGACCGGCTGGTGGGGCTACATCGACCGCCAGCTCGCCACCCCGTCGGTCGGCGTACGGCTGCTGAGCACCCTGGGGGCCACGATCCTGGTCGTCGCCTGCTGGGCCCTGGGGGAGCGCCTCCGCTCGGCCCGGCTGGGCTCGATCGCCCTCGCCCAGCGGGCCTTCCAACTCGAACGGGAACGTGAGCAACAGGCTCTGATCGTCGCGGCGGCCGAGCGGACCCGGATCGCCCGGGAGATGCACGACGTCGTCGCCCACGGATTGTCGGTGATGATCGTCCAGGCCGACGGTGCGGCGTACGTGGTCGACACCTCGCCGGAGATGGCCAAGCAAGCCCTGGAACAGATTGCCGCGACCGGACGCGATTCGCTGGCCGAGATGCGCAACCTGCTCGGCCTCCTCAGGGTCGGCGACACCGCGGTGGCGAGCGCACCGCAGCCTGACCTGGACGACCTCGAGGCGCTGCTCGACGTCGCCCGCCAGGCCGGGTCGACGGTGACCCTGGAGGCGGAGCCGTTGGGCCCGGTGCCGACGATGATCTCGCTGACGGCGTACCGGATCGTCCAGGAGGGCCTGACCAACGCGCGCAAGCACGGCGGCTCGCCGGTCGCGGTGGGTCTGGGGCGCGAGGGCGACGGACTGACGGTCACGGTGCGGGATGCCGGCTCCGAGGCCGCGGGAGCCGCCCTGACCCAGGATCCGGGCTACGGACTGACCGGTGTACGCGAGCGGGTCGCCGCCGTCGGCGGTCGGGTGAGCGCGCAAACCGATCCTGACGGTGGGTTTACGCTGCACGCCTGGCTGCCGCTGCAGGAAAGTCTTGACCGGAGGGAGGCGACGTGACCGAGATGATCAAGGTGTTCCTGGTCGACGACCAGGAGCTGGTCCGGGCGGGCTTCGCGATGCTCGTCGGCTCCCAGCCCGACCTGGAGGTCGTCGGCCAGGCCGGCAACGGCGCGGAGGCGGTCGAACGGTTGGCCGTGACCGCCGCCGACGTGGTGATCATGGACGTCCGGATGCCTCGGATGGACGGCGTGCAGGCCACGAGGCTGCTCACCGAGCGAGCCCAGGCTCAGGGGACGGGGA
>DATDBS010000071.1:0-17567 GCA_036524735.1 Propionibacteriaceae bacterium | reverse complement strand
GCGGTAGTCGACGTGCAGCACGACGTACCCCTGCCGAGCGAGATAGTCGTGCTCGCGCGGCATGCCCTGACCGGGGAAGTAGGTGTTGCGGTTGATGTAACCGTGGTTCAGCACCAGGACGGGGAACGGACCCTTGCCGTCCGGGACGTTCATCACGCCGGAGATCTTCAGCCCGTCACCGCGGTAGGTGATCAGGTACCGCTTGTACGCCCCGAAGTCCCCCAGCTGCCGGCCGACCTTGAGGTCACGCCCGTCGTACTTCTTCTCGATCAGCGCCTGCATCGAGATCGGGTTTGGCGGCTTGGGCTTGGCCGTCGGAGTCGGCGACGGCGTCGCGGTGGGTGATGGCGTCGCCGACGTGGGCGCTGTAGTCGGGGACGGCGACGTGCCTGCAGTCGTGCCCGTCTCCGAGGTCTGCGGGTTCGGCGCGGTGGACGGCACGTCGGCCGTGCACCCCGCCCCGACCAGCAGAACGAGCAGGACCCCGACCACGACTGGCTTCATCGTCCGAGTATTCCCGACTCCGCACCCTCTGCTTTCACGAGACCCCACGTGCCTAGGGTGTCCCGTGGACGTAAACGGTGCGGAGTCGAGCCCTTCGGACGTGGAGCGCGGCCGCAGGTTCACCCTCCTCGACCGCACCGGCCAGCCGTACGCGAGCTCGACGCCGGGCACGCTCGGCGGGCACCGGAAGTCCAAGCTGTACGGCCGGCTCGACTGCCCGTCGGCGTTGCGGTGGATCACTCGAGGTCACTACGTACGCCACCGCGTCTTCTTCGCCGACGAGGAGACGGCGGTAGCGGCGGGCTACCGGCCGTGCCACGACTGCCTGCCCGAGGCGTACGCGGTGTGGAAGGCCGGACTGCACAATTGATCCGATGCGACGTACGAGGTGGGACCGATGAGCGCGGAGGCGCAGGTTCCGACGCGCCCTGACGACCCGGTCGTCCCGCGCCGACGCATCGTGATGGTCTTCGCCGGGTTGATGCTCGGCCTGCTGCTGTCGGAGCTCAACGAGACCATCTTCGCCACGGCCCTGCCCAGTGTGGTCGGCGAGCTGCGCGGGATGGATCACATGCTGTGGGTGACCACGGCGTACATCCTGGCCGGCACGATCGTGATGCCCATCTACGGCAAACTCGGCGATCTGGTCGGTCGCAAACCCCTCTTCGTGCTGGCCCTGAGCATCTTCATCGTCGGCTCGGTCATCGGCGGTCTGGCCCCGAACATGGGTGTGCTCATCACCGGCCGGGCGGTGCAGGGCTTGGGCGGCGGCGGGCTGCTGATCTTGATCCAGGCGATCATCGCCGACCTGGTGCCGGCCCGGGAACGCCCGCGCTACCTCAGTGCGATGGGGGCGGTGTTCGCCGTCTCGTCCGCCCTCGGACCCGTCCTGGGCGGTTGGTTGACCGCCGGCGTGGGTTGGCGCTGGGCGTTCTGGATCAACCTGCCCCTCGGCGCCGTAGCGATCGCGTCGGCTCTCGTCTTCCTCCGCCCACCCGCGCGCCGCCCAGAAGACATCAAGGTCGTCGTCGATGTCTGGGGCATCACCACGATGGCGACCGGAGTCACGGCCATCGTGCTGCTCACCGCCTGGGGCGGCACCCGGTACGACTGGACGTCACCGGTCGTTCTCACCCTCGTCGTCATCGCGATCGTCGCCACCGCCGCCTTCATCCTGGTCGAGCAGCGCACTCCCGAACCACTGATCAGCCTGCGGCTGTTCCGCCACCGCAACTTCACCCTGGCCACGGTCTCCGGACTCGTGATGGCGGTGGCGATGTTCGGCACCATCGCCTACCTGCCCACCTACCTCCAGATGGTCACCGGCCTGACCCCGACCATGTCGGGGCTGATGATGCTGACCCTCATCGGCGGGCTCGGCCTGGCCACGGTCGGGTCGGCGCAGGTGGTGACCCGGACGGGGCGCTACAAATGGCTCCCGGTCATCGGTTCCGCCCTGGTCGCGATCGCCCTCGCCCTGCTCTCGACCCTCACCGTGACGACCGACCTGCGGCTGCTCGGCGGCTATCTGTTCGTGCTCGGCGCAGGCATCGGCACCGGGCTGCAGCTCCTCCTGCTGATCGTCCAGAACACGGTCGACCAGGCTCAGGTCGGCACGGCGACGGCCGCCAACGACTTCTTCCGCGAGATCGGGGTCGCGGTGGGTTCGGCGGTGGTGGGCACCCTGTTCACGCACCGGCTGGGCGTCCTGCTGGGTCAACGCATCCCGCCGGACGCCCCCGACATCGACGTCCGTGGGCTGACCCCGGAGTCGGTGGCGCAGCTGCCCGAGGCGCTTCGGGCGGCGGTCGGGTCGGCGTACAACGACGCTTTGACCCCGGTCTTCGGCTACCTCGTCCCGTTGATGATCCTGAGCACGGTCGGACTCGCCCTGATCAAGCACGAACCGCTGGCCACGACCGTCGAAGGGGAGCCCACGTAGGGTTGGGCCGTTATGAACCCGACCGACCCGCCGCCACGGTTCTCGGTCGTCATCCCGGCCTACAACGAGGCCGGTTTCCTCGAGGACGCGCTGCGATCGCTGCAGGCGCAGGACTTCGCCGGGGCGTACGAGGTGATCGTCGTCGACAACAACAGCACCGACGAGACCGCGGCCATCGCCACCCGGCTGCACGCTCGCGTCGTACCCGAGAGTCACCCGGGCGTCTGCGCAGCCCGGCAGCGCGGCACCGAGGCGGCTCGCGGCGAGATCGTGGTCTCGACCGACGCCGACACCATCCATCCGCCCGACTGGCTGACCCGGCTCGACGCCACCTTCCGAGCCGAGCCCGACGCGATCGCCGTCGCCGGTCCGTGCCGCTACCAGGATCCGCCGTGGTGGGCGGCGGTGTTCCCGCGCCTGTGGTTCGGTGCGATCGCCTACGGCTACGCCCACTTCGGGCGCATCTTCTACCTCACCGCGACCAACGTCGCGTTTCGGCGGGCCGCCTTCCCGGGTTACGACACCGCCCTCAGCCAAGGCGGCGACGAGAACGACTTCCTCCGCCGGCTACGGCGCCGCGGACCGGTGGTCTGGGACGCGGCCAACCCCGTGCTGACCTCGTCGCGCCGGATGGACCAGGGCCTGCTGCACACCGTGATCGTGTCCTACGGCTACCACTACGCGCTCGCCTCCCAGCTCAACCGGCTGACCTCACGGACCGTGCTCGGCCGCGCGCCGGCGATCCGCACCGAGCACACCGCCGTCGTACGCCGTCGCCGGACCCGCTGGCGGGTCGGCTTCCTGGCCGCCGCGACGAGTCTGGCGGCCTGGTGCTGGGCGCGGTCGGCCCGCCGCCGCTGAACCAGGACCTGTCCGAACGCGGTGGTACTTTCTGTCCACGCCCATGTCCCACTTCCTCCTGCCCAGCACGCCGATCTACGGGCACGTCATGCCGATGCTGGCCATCGGCCGCGGTCTCGCCGCCCGGGGACACCGCGTCACCGTGCTCACCGGCCGCAAGTACGCCGGGGCCGTCGCGGCGTACGGTCTGAGCTTCCTGCCGCTGCCCAGCGAGGTAGACTACGACGACGCCGATCTCGAGAATTGGCTGCCGAACCGGCACAAGTACTCCGGGATCGCGGCCGGCCGGTACGACGTGCTGGGCCTCTTCATCCGCCCCCTTCGCGCTCAGCACGATTCGGTCCTCCGCGCCCTGGCCACCGACCACTACGACGGCATCGTCTGCGAGGCGTCGTTCCTCGGCGTGATGCCGCTGCTGCTCGGCGTACCGCCGGGTCAGCGGATCCCGATCGTCGGGGTCTCTGCCACCCCGATGACCCTGACCAGTGTCGACTGCGCCCCGTTCGGTTCGGGCCTCGATCCGGGTGACTCCCCGTTCTCCCGGCTGCGCAACCGACAGATCAACTTCCTGCTGCACCGTGGGCCGCTGCGGTCCCTCCACGCCACGCTCGAGGCGACGCTGGTCGAGCTCGGCGTACCCCGGGCGCGCACCAACTACTTCGACCAGGCGTCCAGGTTCGACGTCACGTTCCAGCTGGCGGTGGCCGGGATCGAGTATCCGCGGCGTGAGCTGCCCCCGACGGTGCGCTTCGTCGGGCCGCTGCGCACACCCCTACCGACCCACACCCGGTTGCCGCAGTGGTGGGCCGATCTGAGCGGACCGCAACCGGTCGTCCACGTCACCCAGGGCACCCTCGACAACGCCGACCCGGCCAAGCTGCTGGTCCCGGCGCTGCGCGGGCTGGCTCGGGAGAACGTGCTCGTCGTCGCCTCCACGGGCGGCCGACCGGTCGACAGCGTGGTCGCGGCGTACGGCGGCCCACTTCCCGAGAACGCCCGCGTCGCCGAGTTCATCCCGTACGACCGGCTGCTTCCCCAGACCGACGTCGTCGTCACCAACGGCGGCTACGGCGGGGTGCAACGGGCTCTGTTCTACGGTCTGCCGATCGTGGTCGCCGGCTCCACCGAGGACAAGCCCGAGGTCGCGGCCCGGGTCGCCTGGTCGGGCTCAGGGATCAACCTGCGCACCGGCAAACCCAGCCCGGGCAGGCTGCGTACGGCCGTCCTCACCGCCCTCCGAGACCCTCGCTACCGGCTCGCCGCTCAGCGCCTGCAGCGCGAGATCGCCGCTCAGGGGGATCCGCTGGCCACCATCATGACAACCTTGGAGCGTCTCACGGCGACGCCCCATCAGGTGGAAGCCACGCCGACGCGAGGTGCGGATCGGCCGAGCTTGGCTTACGATCGCTCCAACCTCGGGGCCTTTTGAGCCGCTGACCTCGGGGCGTACGGCGACTCCCGACCCGATGGATGGACGCCATGACCCCCTCAGCCAGCCCCCGCCTCCCCCTCCTCCGCCGCCTGATCGTTGCCCTCGGGTTGTCGATCGCGCTCACCCTCAGCCCGGTGGCCCTCGCCCCGGCCGAGGCGGCGACCAAGACCCCGCCCGTGCCCAGCGGCCTGCCCACCGAGGTCGAGGACCTGAGCGCGTACGTCCCCGCCAACTCCTGCAGCCCGATCACCCGCCCCGGCACGGCCAAGCTGGGCAAGCTGCTCACCTCGACCTACCCCGGCACCACCTACGGCAGCGCCCGGGCCTGCGGAGCGTTGCCGAACAGCGAGCACCACGACGGCCGGGCGGTCGACTGGATGAACAACGTCCGCAACGAGAAGCAGGCGGCTCAGGCCAAGGCGCTCATCACCTGGTTGTTCGCGACCGACGCCGAGGGCAACGAGTACGCCAACGCCCGCCGGCTCGGCGTCATGTACACCATCTGGAACAACAAGATCTGGGGTGCCTACAGCGCGGATCGGGGCTGGCGGCCGTACAGCAGCTGCTCGGAGCACCCGGAGAAGAGCTGGGACAACACCTGCCACCGCAACCACATGCACCTGTCTCTCTCCTGGGCCGGCGCGATGGGCCACACCTCGTTCTGGACCAAGGAGGTCGCGGCGCCCGACTACGGCCGGTGCCGCCCGGCCGACCTCAACTGGTCCTACCCCTACGAGGCGCCGAACCCGGTGCCCTGCCCCCGCTACAGCGTGGTCAACGCGCCGTCCGGCTCGTCAGCGCTGATGAAGACCCTGGTCCAGCACTCCGGCAAGCACCTCACCAGGGGTACCAAGGGTGCGGCCGTGACCGCGGTGCAGAAGGCGGTCAAGACCAAGACCACCGGCACCCTCGACTCGGCCACCGCGAAAGCCATCAAGAAATGGCAGGCGGCGCACAGCATCAGGGTCACCGGCACCGTCAACCACACGACCTGGCGGGCGCTGCTCAAGGCCAACGCCCCGAAGTAGCGCCCTCGGGTTCAGGCGGGCAGCCAGACCGTGGCGCGGATCATGTTGTGGTCGGAGGGGATCTGACCGACGAAGTTGCCGTACGCGTCGAGCTTGGCCACGGTCTCCCACTCGCTGACCCGCATCGGCGTGGTCATGATGTAGTCGATGTAGGTGCCGTTGACCCAGGTCGGGTGCCCGTTCGCGGCCCGCTTGAACCCGTTGAAGCTATTCAGCCAGGTGTTGATCCGCTTCTCCACGGTCGCCCCCGTCACGATGGTGGTCGTCCGGTAGGCACCCCCCAGCGGGTCGACGAAACCGGCGGCGACGTAGACGTCGTACGGCGCGTTGGTCGGGACATCGAAGCGACCGGAGTTCCAGTCGCCGACCGAGATCACGGGCAGCTTCTTCGGGTTGTTGGCGGCGATCGTGGCCAGGGCCACCTCGGTCTGCACCTTGCGCAGCTCGTGATTCTCCGCGTACGCCGTGAGGTGGCTGTTGCCGAAGATGAACTTCTTGCCCGTGCTCAACTGCCTGAATTCGGCCCACGCCACGTAGTGCCGGGTGTCGGCCGTGTTGGTCTCCGGCAACAGCTTGGAACCGCTGTTGATGATCTCGATCCGGGTGCTGTTGTAGAGGATCCGGGTGCCGAGCGAGGCGCCCTGATCCTTGTACTCGCACTTGGTCGGGGTCGTGTCCTTGACGCAGTTGTTGCGCTTGCTGTTCACCAGCTTGTACGGCGCCCCGACCCGGGCCGTCAGGTCCTCGAACTGGCTCAGGCTGTACTTCTTGCCGCTGCTGTCGAACAACCACCCCTGGCTGGCCTCCTGGACACCGATCACGTCGAGGTTCTGGGCCTTGATCGCGGCGGCCACGGAGTCGCGTCGATCGGTCCAGCGGGCCTCCTCGGTCCCCGGCAGGAAGCAGGTGTCGCAGCGCACGTTGTAGCTCCCGACTCGGAGCGGACCGGTCCTGGTCGCGTCGGTGGTGACCTTGATTGGCTTGGAGTAGGCCGTGATGCCGTCGCCGTTCTTCGCGACCACCCGCACCTTGATGTAATAGAGCTTCTTCGCGCTCAGACCCGTGATCGTGGTCGACGTGCCGGTGAGCTCCTTGTACTTCGGTTTCGTGAACGACGACGAGGTCGACCACTTCACCCGGTACCTCGGCGCCTTGGTCACCGCTGACCACTTCAGCGACACGGTGGTCACGGTCTTGGCCGTCGAGGTCAGGCCTCCGGGCGGCTTGGGGGCGGCGGCGTACGCGGGACCGGTCGTGGTCGTCAGCAACCCGATGAGCAGGACGGTGAGGGCGATCAGGACGGCAAGGGCCTTGAAGCGGCCACGGGTGATCGGTCGGGGAACGCTCATGGGGTGCGGTTCCGTTCGGGTCGGCGGGGGACGTCACCGCATCCGACCAGGGCAGTCGGGACGGCTGCCGAATGCGACCCCAACACCAAGAACGGCCGCTGGTGGGCTGAAATCAGGTGCCCCCGCGCGACCGGCACAGCCATCATAATTCGGAGCGACGCAGAAAAAAGCCAGTTCGTCCCCGCGGGCTCCGCCGGCGACTGCTGATGGTCGGTCGGCCGGGCAGCATCGGTCGACCGGGCAGCACCGAGACTGCGGCGGGCGGGCGGCGCGGAGCGAGGCGGGGCGAGGCGGGGCGGGGCGAGGCGGGGCGGGGCGGGGCAGGGTGGCGTCGCGGTTGGGGTCACCCCGTTTCGGGCCAGTCGGTGCCAAACGCGCCTCAAACCCGCCGTACGCGCCTCGTTTCGAGCCAGTCGGCGCAAGACGTGAACCCGCGGGGCGCCTGTCCGTCCCCGACCCATCCCGAGCCGGTCGGTGCAAGCCGGCGGGCCCGCAACGCTGACCACCGGCCCGAAGCGGACCGAACCATCACCCCGTCAGGTGATCAAAGTCGCCCCGAACCCAGCCGATGTACCGGTCGGCGGACCGCCGTACACATTCCGAAGCGCCCCCGATGACCTGACTCCCGAAGTTGTCGTACAGCCGGTCGAACTCCAGGGCCGACAGACGTTCGGCCAAGCGTGCGACCGACCCGGCCGAGAGCGGGATCTTGTTGGGATAGCTGCGCATGAACGAGACCCAGTCGCCGCCCGGCGTACCGGCGGCGGTGTCCCCGGAGAGCAGCACCCCTGAACCGTCGGCCCCGACGAACCGGGCGACGGCACTGCCCGGAAAGTGACCACCGATGCGGTGCAGCACCACCCCGGGTAGTACCTCGGTCACGTCCTCCCACAACACCACCACCGGGTCCGGCCGCTGCAGCCACTCCCGGTCCCGAGCCGAGACGTAGACCGGCGCGTCACCGAACCGCCGGGACCACTCCACCTGGACGCCGAACATGTGCGGGTGGCTCGACGCGATGGCCGCCACCCCGCCGAGAGCGGCGACCGCGTCGACCAAGGCGTCATCGACGTATCCGGTCGGATCCCACAACAGGTTCCCCTCCGGCGTCTGGACCAGCAGCGCCTGCTGTCCGATCCCGACCGACGGTGCCACCTCGATCCCCCACAGGCCGGGCTCCACCTCCAGCAGCGAACCGGTCCGTCCCTCCGCCACGAACTCCTCGAGCGTGGTCCACACCTGGCCGCTCGGGCGCACGTACTGCCGCTCGTCGGTGCAGATGGCGCACGTCACCGGTGGTGAGTCCGTGTCGGAATACTCGACTGCGCAGGTTCGACAGATCCAGTTCGGCATGTGACTCCTTCGTCAGGTCATTCCGTGATGGTCATCTCCGGCGGCGCCTGACGGAACCCGCGGGTCAGCACGAGTAGGTAGATGACGCCTGCAGTCAACCAGCAGGCGCCGAGGATGAGCGCGCGACCGTCGAGCTTGGTGAGCAGGTAGACGTCGACGATCGCCCCGATGGCCGGGATCACGACGTACCAGAACGGGTTCAGCTGCTCATCACGGTGCCGCAGGAAGTAGGCGATCACCGACACGTTGACCAGGGTGAAGGCCAGGAAAGCGCCGAAGTTGATGAACGAGGTGGAGGTGGTGACGTCGAGGAAGATCGCGGCCAGCCCGATCACCCCACACAGCCCGATGTTGAAGATGGGCGTCTGGAACCGCTTGGACAGGGCCCCGAAGAACCGCTTGGGCAGCACGCCGTCGCGACCCATCGCGTAGAGGAGCCGCGCGACGCTCGCCTGCGCCGCCAGCCCCGACGTGAACTGGCCGACGATCAGACCGGCGATGAACACCGACGCGAAGAGAGCGCCGCCGATGGTGCGGGCCACGTCGGCCGCGAGCGAGTCGGCGTTAGGGAAGGTGGCGCCGGGCTGCACGAGGGTCACCACGTACGCCACGATCAGGAAGATCACGCCGCCGATCAGGGCGATCAGCACGATCGCCCGCGGGATGGTCCGCTTCGGGTCCCGGGTGTCCTCGGTCAGCGTGCTGACCGCGTCGAACCCGAGGAAGGAGTACGCCGCGATGGCCGCTCCGGTGGTCACCGCGCCGAAACCGCCGGTCCCCACGAACGGCACGCTGGAGATCAGCGACCCGCTGCCGCCCTGGCCCGCGAGGTAGGTCACCGACAGCACCACGAAGAAGCCGAGGACCAGGATCTGGAAGGTCATCAGGACGAAGTTGGCCTTGTCGGCAACCTTGAGCCCGATCACGTTCAGCGCCGAGGTGATGAAGATGAACAGCACGATCCACACCCACGACGGCACGCCCGGGAACTCACCGCCGAGGTACGCCGCCCCGATCAGCCAGATGACCAGCGGGAGAAACAGGTAGTCGAGCAGGATCGTCCAGCCGACGACGAAGCCCAGATGCGGGTTGAGCGAGCGGCGTACGTAGGTGTACGAGGAGCCGGCGACGGGATAGTGCCGCGCCATCCGGGCGTAGCTGGAGGCGGTGAAGAGCATGGCCACGGTGGCCAGCAGGTAGGCGCCGGCGCTCGCACCCTCGGAAGCCTGGGCGATCACGCCGAAGATACCGAGCACGATGATGGGCGTCATGTACGCCAGGCCGAAGAGCACGACTCCGCGCAGGCCCAGTGTCTTCTTCAGCTCGGTGGACTCGGGGTTGGTCTGGATGGTCATCGATTCACCTCTCGGGTGGCTGGTGACGACGCGCAGGATTCCAACGCCCCGGCGTCATGGCTCCGTCGTACGCCGGGAGGGCGACGGCGTCGTCGTCCTCCCGCAGCTGCTCCCAGAGTCGGTTGAGGCCGGCGGTCCCCTGGGTGCGGATGTGGGTGACCTGGTCGAGATCGAGCTCGAGCAGAGTGAGCGCCGGGTCGGACTGATCGACGTGCTCGAGCACGGTCCCGTCCGGGTCGACGTAGATGCTGTGACCCCAGCCGATCGGGCCGGCGACGTTCAGGCTGAGGAAGTAGACCTGGTTGACGATCGCGTTGGCCTGAGCGATGACCAGCTCCTGCACCCGGTCCGGACCGACGGTCTTGACGATGTTGAGCACGACCTCGGCACCGAGCCAGCCGAGCTGACGGGTCGACTCCGGGAACCAGCTGTCGTAGCAGATCGAGAGCCCGAACCGACCGACGTCCGGGATGTCGAAGACGACGAACTCGGAGCCGCAGGCCCACGTCTCGTACGGCCGCCAGGGGAAGATCTTGCGGTACGACGACACCAGCTCGCCCGCCGGATCGAAGACGACGGCGGTGTTGAAGATGCGTCCGTCCTCGCCGCGTTCGGCGACCGATCCGGGCAGCAGCCAGACGTGGTGCTTGGCGGCGAGCTGCGCCAACGCGCGTACCCGGGGTCCATCCAGCGGCTCGGCCACCCCGGCGAACCAGTCGGTCGGATCCTCGAACGCGTCCGAATCGCCGTAGAGGTGGATCTCCGGATAGACGACCATCTGTACGTCGGGGTGCTCGGCCAGCAGCACGGCGAGCTCCGCGTCGAGGTCCGCCACCGGGTCCGCCCCCGAAGCCGGAGCTGCCTGAACCAACGCCATCATCCAAGGTCGCGCCACGAGGATGACGCTAGTGGAGAAGTTCCTCGTGTGGCTGGGAGTTTGGTGCAAACGCCCAAGCCTGCTTACGATTCCTGCGCACCGTCGCGCCTAGAACTGCAGCTCGGGGCTGTCCGTCACCCATTCGGGGGTCGACCCAGGATGTGCCCACCATGCTTCGTGACCCTGCGCCCCACCCGCTGATCCGGCTGGACGAGCTCCCACCCATCGACGACCGCTTTGCCGCCGAGGTCTGGTTGGAGCCCGGCAATCTCGTGGCCGTCTCCGACGAGCTCGGCGCCCAGGTCTTCGCGATGATCGACGACGTGGTCACCTTCACCGTCCGGACCGGCGCCGCCGTCCAGCGGTGGCGCGGCCAGCTCGGCCACCGCGGCCTCACCCCCCTCACCTTCTGAGCCGGTCGAAGGCCAATCTGCGCCCTGACACGCCCCGAGCCGGTCGAAGGCCAATCTGCGCCCTGACGCGCCCTGAGCCTGTCGAAGGCCCCGAAGGGGTTGCGCCCTCCCGCGCCTTCACTCCTACCCGATCAGGGGCTGGGCAGCCAGACCGTTGCGCGCACCAGGTTGTGGTCGCTGGGGATCTGCCCGATGAAGTTGCCGTTCGCGTCGAGCTTGGCAACGGTCTCCCACTCACTGACCCGCATCGGCGAGGTCAGGATGTAGTCGAGATAGGACCCGTTCACGTAGGCACGGTTGCCGCCGGCGTGCCGGTTGAACCCGTTGAAACTGTTCAGCCAGGTGTTCACCCGGTTACCGACCGTGGCGGTCGGCGCGGCCTGCCCGGTGCCGGGCTTACCGCCGAGCGGGTCGATCTGCCCGCCGGCGATGTAGACGTTGTAGGGGCCGTTGCCCTTGGAGTCGAAGCGGCTCGAGTTCCAGTCACCGAGCGTGATGAGCGGCAGATCGTCGGTGTTGTGCGACTTGACCTCGGCCAGCGCGACAGCGGCCTGACGCTTGCGGAGCGCGTGGTTCTCCGGGTACGCCGTGAAGTGCGAGTTGGACACCATGAACTCGAGCCCGGTGTCCAGCTGTTGCAGCTTGGCCCAGGCAACGTAGTGCCGGGTGCCCTTGGTGTTGGTCTCCGGCAGCAGCAGCGAGCCGCTGTCGACGACGGCGATCCGGTTGCTGTTGTAGAGGATCCGGGTGCCGAGCGACGCGCCGCGATCCCGAACCCGGCATCGAGACGGCGACATCTCACGGACGCAGTTGTAGCGGACGTCGTTGACGAGATCCCACGGAGCGCCGAGGCGGTTGGTCAGGTCCTCGAACTGGCTGAGCCCGTTCTGCCCGCCGACGCTTCTGATGCGTCCCTGGCTCGCTTCCTGCACGCCGAGTACATCGAGATCCTGGCTCAGGATGGATTCGACGACGGCACCGCGCCGCTGCTCCCACGGCACTTCGGAGGCCCGGCCGGTGTAGCAGTTGGCACAACGCACGTTGAAGCTGCCGATCCGCAGCGGCACCGAGCTCTCGAACTCCTGGGAGACGTCGGGGTTCGGGGCGGCGTACGCGGTGGTCGTCGTGGTCCCCGCCGAGAACGGCACGACGATCAGCAGGGCAAGCACGGACATGACCACACCACCGGCTCGGGGCCTGAGGCGGGACCACCAGGTGGCGGTAGTCATGAGCGAATCCTTCTCGTCCGGCGTCGGTTGTGACGCGGGCTGTGCTGCGCAAATCGTAGACCGTGCCTGGGCTCTATTCGGAGCTGAGCAGGAATTCGGTCGATGATCGAGCAAACCGTTACGCGTTCGCATCGAGGAGGCTGCCGGGGGCCAGAGGAATACGCCACCGCCGCCGATGACTTTCGCCTTGCGCGCCGGTCTGACCCGTACCCCAAAGGGAAGGTGAGACCTATGTCCACACTGCATGACGCGCTCGCGCCGCACGTGGCTCCGGACCGTACGCCGGGTGTCGTCGCCCTCGTCGGCCGCGGGTCCGAGGTCGAGTTCACCACGCTCGGTTCGGTGGACGTCGAGGGTTCGGCCCCGATGGCACGAGACACGATCTTCCGCATCGCCTCGATCACCAAGCCCATCACTGCTGCGGCCGTGATGTTGCTCGTGGAGGATCGTCGGATCGCCCTCGACGACCCAGTCGGAACCTGGCTGCCCGAGATCGCCTCACCGATGGTGGTGCGGACGCCGAGCAGTCCCGTCGAGGACGCCGTACCGGCCGCCCGAGCGATCACCGTGTTCGACCTGCTCACCTCGCGGGCCGGATGGGGGTTCCCGTCCGACTTCTCCCTGCCGGCCGTCGGCCTGCTGTTCAGCGAGCTGGGCCAGGGACCTCCCCAGCCGCAGGCCATCGCCGCGCCCGACGACTGGATGCGGGCCTTGTCAAAAATTCCGCTGCTCCACCAGCCGGGTGAAGCCTGGCTCTACAACGCCTGCTCGGACATCCTCGGGGTGCTCATCGCCCGGGTCTCGGGTCAGTCGTTCCCGGATTTCCTGGCCGAGCGCATCTTCGTGCCGCTCGGCATGGTGGACACCGGCTTTTTCGTCCCGGCTGACCAGCTCCACCGGTTCACCAGCTTGTACACGACAGAGGAGGATGGGCCTTCCCTGCGCGACGCTCCTGACGGGCAGTGGAGCACTCCCCCGGCCTTCCCCTCCGGCACCGGCGGTCTGGTCTCGACGATCGATGACTGGCTGACCTTCGGACGGGTCCTGTTGGCCGATGGCCGTGACCTGTTGACGCCCGAGTCCGTGCGCCAGATGACCACCGACTACCTGACCCCGGCCCAGCGTGAGGGTGGGGCGCTGTTCCTCGAGGGGCAGGGCTGGGGTTTCGGCGGGACGGTGGACGTCGCGCCAGTCGACCCCTGGAACGTCGATGGCCGCTACGGCTGGGTGGGCGGAACCGGAACGACCGCGCACATCGTGCCCTCGACCGGGATGATCTCGATCATGCTGAGCCAGGTCGAGATGGGTGGTCCCGCTCCGCTAGACCTGATGCGCGACTTCTGGGCGTACGCCGCCGGGGTGTGACACGTCTGACGTCCGACTGGGGTTCGGCGCCCGTAGAATTGGGTCCGTACGCATGTGCGTGCCAGTCGATGTCGCCTGAACTGATGCTCAGCCCAGGAGTCCGACCATGGCCACCGCGTCCCCGCCCGCCAGTCACGCCCGTCCTCGGGTCCTCTTCGTCGACCGCGACGGTGCCTCACCCCAGATCGCGGCCGGCCTGATGGAGCAGGTGGCCGGGGACAGGGTCGAGGTCTCCACCGCGATCACCGAGCCGGCCGACCCGGGCGGCCGCTCCGACGAGATGCTCGTCGGCATGGGCCTGAACCCGTCCGACCACCACCGACTCAACTCGGGCGCCCTCTACGCCGCCGACCGCGTCGTTGTCCTGACCACCGGTCTGGATGTCGCTCGGATCTCAGGGGCCGCCTACGAGGAATGGGATCTGGCCGGCGAAGACCTGGGCCAACGGATCACGTCGCTCAGCGACAACCTCACCACCATCAACGAGGTCGAGCCACGCCTCACCCCGTTGGACCGAGTCCGCAACCTGCTCCGGACCTTCACGCGTCGCTGAGGTCTTGACGCTGCCTTCACCGCTCCCCTAGCGTCGAATCGGGGCTGCCACGAGGGCAGACGCAGTGCGGGGCCATGGGTACTCATCAGGGCGCGAACGAGTCGGCGTACGGTCCGATCTGCCTGGGAACGGACAGCTTCGGCAGCCGTACGCCACCCGACACCGCCTGGGCCCTGATCGACCAGTACGTCGAAGCGGGCGGAACTCTGGTCGACACGGCCAACGCCTACGCCTGTTGGGCCCCCGGGTGCGTCGGCGGCGAGAGTGAGCGAGTCATCGGGGACTGGATCAGCCGCCGGAGCGACGGTGCGTCGATCCAGGTGGCGACCAAGGTGGGCTTCGGGTTCGGGGTGACGCCGGCCGGACTCCGGTCGTCGGACCTGAGGCGGGAGTGCGAAGGCAGCCTGCGCCGGCTGCGAGTCGAGACCATCGATCTCTATCTGGCGCACTGTGACGACGAGAGCCTGCCCGCGGAGGAGATCCTCGACGCATTCGACGGGCTCCAGTCCGCCGGGCACATCCGCGCCTACGGCATCAGCAACTGGTCCGAGCCGAGGTTGGCTGCCGCAGCGCGAGCGGGGCGCCGGGTGGCCGCCCTGGAGTACAGATCGTCCTACCTGCGTCCGGCGTCGACCGCGGACTTCGGCGGGCAGGTGGTCAGCTCGAGTGAGATCGAGGCTCGCGGACGGGAGCTGGGCGCGATCTTGCTGGCCTACTCCGTGTTGCTCAACGGCTCCTACACCCGGCCCGACCGAGCCCTCCCCGACGGGTACGCCGGCTCCGAGAACGAGCGTCGACTGCGGTTGCTCGACGAGATCGCTCACGAGGCGTCAGCAACGCGAAACCAGGTCGTCCTCGCGTGGACGATGCACCGCAACCCCCCGGTCGTCCCCATCATCGCGGCCACCACCGCCGAACACCTGGCCGAGAACCTGGCCGCCCGAGATGTCCGATTGACACCCGCGCAACTGTCGCGACTCACGACCGCCCACCAGACGACGTACCCCGAAGGAGCCCACGAAAATGGACGTTGACCGAACCGCCGCGAAGGTCGTGGGCACCCACGTGAGGATTGTGCACTCGGAGATCACGGGTGCTGACTACGAGCTGTCGATCGCGTATCCCGACGGTTACGAGGAAGCCTCGGACCGCTATCCGCTCCTCCTCGTGCTCGACGCGCCCTACTTCTTCGCCCACGCGTGGTTGACGTCGCTCGTGCAGTTCTACGACGGGCACATACCCCAGATGCTGGTGGTGGGGATCGGTCGGCCGTGCGAGACGCTCTCCGAATGGAACGGGCTGAGGGAGATCGACTTCACGCC
Organism: Propionibacteriaceae bacterium; assembly: GCA_036524735.1. Lineage (GTDB taxonomy): Bacteria > Actinomycetota > Actinomycetes > Propionibacteriales > Propionibacteriaceae > Microlunatus. The sequence goes on along the minus strand of DATDBS010000071.1, from coordinate 1,984 downwards.
CGTTCCTCTGGAGGACTCGCCCGGATCGGGCCACGCCGACGACTTCTTGAACGCCCTCGAGCACGAGCTGCTGCCGGAGATCGACGCCCAGCTGCGTACAGCTCCAGGCGAGCGAACGATCTGGGGCCATTCACTGGGCGGGATGTTCGCGCTCTACGTCCTGCAGCACCGGTCGGATCTCTTCAGCCGTTACGTCGCCACCAGCCCGTCTCTGCACGACGTCCACCGGGTCGTCCCGTCGAGCTCGTCGACCCCCACCCGTTCCGTCCCGGTGTTCATCTCGGTCGGCGAGGAGGACCTCGAACACCGACCGCTGGTCGATGCGTACGTGGCCGCGCTGAAAGACAGTGGCCCGGAAGAGATCGATCTCACCACCAGGCTCTTCGCGGACACCGGCCACACGACCGCGGCCATCCTTGGCTTGGTCCACGGCCTCCAGGCTCTGGCCGGGTCCCCGACCACCTGACCCCAGATCCTCAGCCTGCGAGCACCCACCTCTGGAGTCACATGTCATCCACCCTCGTCACCGGCGGAACCGGGTTCGTGGCCGGCTGGACCATCTCCGCTCTGCTGAATCGCGGCCTGCGCGTCCGCACGACCGTCCGCGACCTCGAGCGAGAATCGTCCCTTCGTCGTCGGATCAGCACCGTCACCGACCCGGGTGACCGGTTGACGGTCGTGGAGGCCGACCTGATGTCCGACGACGGGTGGGCCGAGGCCGTCGCCGGCTGCGAGATCGTGCACCACGTCGCTTCACCGCTGGTCGCGACCAAGAACGAGGCGGAGGTCATCCACCCGGCGGTCGACGGCGTACGCCGGGTGCTGCGCGCCGCTCGTGACGGCAGGGTACGCGAGTCGTACACACCTCGTCGTGCGGAGCTGTCTACTACGGTCACCCACCTCAGCAGGACCCCTTCGACGAATCCAGCTGGACCGACGTCGACGGTGGCCCGATGAGTGCCTACGTGAAGTCGAAGGCACTGGCCGAACGCGCAGCCTGGGAGCTGATGGAGGTCGAGGGCGGCCAGCTAGAACTGACCACCGTCTGTCCGACCGGGATCTTCGGGCCGGCGATGGACGGCAACGTCTCGTCGTCCCTCGACCTGATCGCCCGGCTGATGCGCGGTATGCCAGCGGTGCCGGACCTGTGGCTCGGGATCGTCGATGTCCGTGATGTCGTCGATCTCCACCTTCGAGCCATGGAGGCGCCGGTGGCCGCTGGTCAGCGCTACATCACCAGCAGCGGCGACCCGGTCTCGATGCTCGACGTGGCTCGAACCCTGCGTGAGCGGCTGGGCGACGAGGCCCGCAAGGTGCCCACCCGACGCATGCCCGACTGGGTCGTACGCCTCGTCGGCCGCTTCAACACCGAGTTGGGTGATCTGGTGCCGCTGCTCGGCGAACATCGTGCCGCCTCTGCTGCCAAGGCCCGTACGGAACTGGGCTGGTCACCCCGTACCTGGCAGGAAGCCGTCGTCGCCACCGCGAGGAGTTTGCCGTCAGCCTGACCGCGAGCAAGAGAACTCTGGCGCACCCGGAGAGATTCGAACTCCCAACCTTCTGATCCGTAGTCAGATGCTCTATCCGTTGAGCTACGAGTGCCGGTGCTGGCGCAGAGCGTCAACAACGATCCCCGAGTCTAGCGGGCAGAGCGAGGGAGCGCGAACCAGAAGATGGCGCCGGCGTCCAACCGCGCACCCTCGGAGGAAGCGTGGCTCTCTCAGCGGGAGCTTGAGTCGGCGCAAGCCCTCCGGGGCCTTCGACGAGCTCAGGGCGCGGGTGCGCGGCGATCGACATCACCGTCTGTTCACTTATTGTTCACTTGACCGTTGCTTGACCTGCCGGTCGAGCATGGGGTGCACCGGTACCCACCTGGATCTCACAGGCCCGTTCGTTCCAGATAGGCACCGAAGTGACAGTGCTGTTCGTCGTGATCGCCGTCATCGTGGTCGCGCTGATCTTCGACTTCACCAACGGGTTCCAC
>DATDBS010000070.1:0-14236 GCA_036524735.1 Propionibacteriaceae bacterium | reverse complement strand
GGTCAGGCTGGTCTTACCGGCGTCGACATGCGCCACGATCCCCAGATTGAGTGTTTTCACTGCGTTCCATGTCCTTGAAGTAGGCGTTGTTGACCTGCTGGGTGAACATGAACGCCTGCCGCACGGGAACTCCTGGGGTCGATGAGGAGCTATCGCTCCTGCTCGGGTCGAACAACTCGAGTGAAACAACAGGGCGGGCCCGGGTCAACCGGTTTCTTGGCCCGCGGGCTCTACCAGGACAGGATGCGCTCGATCAGATGGGGCCCGAGCGGCGCGCTGGTGGCCAGCACGACCCGGACGTGGGCTCCGGGCTGATCGACGGCGCCTCGGCGTTGGCCGCGCAGGTCGCAGATGGTCTGACCCCGGCCCGGCCCGTGGCTGTCGTCGACGACCACCCCGACCGCCGGAGCCACGGTGGCACAGATGACCCCGACGGCGAGGGCGGCGGCCAGAGGGTCGTGCAGCGCACAGCTGCGGTGGCCGTACAGGGCGACGTAGAACTCGAAGTAGAGGTCGAGGATCTCGGCCAGCGCACGGACGAACGGGTGGGGCGAGGCCAGCAGCAGCTGTCGGTCGGACTCCTCGAGGGTGTTCTCCAGAGTCACGTCGAGAGGCACCAGGACGATCGGCCAGGACGCCTCGACGACCTCGCGGGCGGCCTCCGGGTCGTTCCAGATGTTGGCCTCGGCCACGGGCGACAGGTTGCCGGGCACCAGGGCGGCCCCACCCATCAGGGTGACTTCCTCGACCAGATCGGCGATCCCCGGGTCGAGGCGCAGGGCCGCAGCCAGGTTGGTCAGGGGTCCGACCGCGACCACCAGCAGCCGACCTGAATGGGCGTGCGCCAACCGGACGAGCAGCTCGGCCGCCGTCTCCGACACCGGCATCAGGCCGGACCGCGGCAGCACGACGTCGCCGACCCCGTTGTGACCGTGGATGTGCGGGACCCCGCCGGCGTACGTGCCGGCCTGCGGATCGTGCGCACCGACGGCGACCGGGACGTCGGGACGACCGGCCAGGGCCAGCAGGTCCAAGGTGTTGACGGCCGCCCGGTCGGCGTCGATGTTGCCGCTGACCGTGCCGACCCCGACGAGCTCGATCTCCGGCGAGGCCAGCAGGTAGGCGAGCGCGAGCGAGTCGTCGATCCCGGTGTCGCAGTCGAGATAGAGCGGTCGCGGGCTGCCGTTGGTCATCGATCTCCTTGGGGTCAGTGGGGTTCGGCGGGGATGCCCGGATCGGCGGCGAGCACCTTCTGCACCCGGGCGACATCGTGCCAGGCCCCGTTCTTCCACCCCACCCGCCGGTAGGTCCCGACCAGCTCGAACCCGAGGGCCTCGTGCAGCCCGACGCTGGCGGGGTTGGGCAGGGCCATCCCCGCCATGGCGATCCGGTAGCCCCGCTCGACCATCCGGTCCAGGAGCGCCTCGTACAGCGCCCGACCCGCCCCGGTCCGCCGCCGACCCATCTCCAGGTAGACGCTCGTCTCGCAGGACCAGCGGTACGCCGGCCGCGCGGCGAACGGGTGGGCGTACGCGTAGCCAATGGTCCGGTCGCCGTCCTCCGCGATGAGCCACGCGTGCAGGGCGTTCGCGTCGGCGATCCGGTCCGCCATCTGCGCAGCGGTGGGCGGGTCGACCTCGAAGGTGATCGCGGTGTTCGAGACGTACGGCCGGTAGATCTCGGCACAGCGCTCGCCGTCAGCCTCCGTCGCCGGTCGAATCACCAAGCCGTCCATGCGGACGACCCTATCCGGGCCGGCGACCAGAAGAGGTCAGATCCTGGCCGCTACTCCTGGCAGGATGAGGGCGTGCCCGAGACCTCGGCTCGACTCCTGCTGCTGCTGTCGTTGCTGCAGGCTCGACGCGACTGGCCGGGACCCGTCCTGGCTGAACGGCTGAACGTCAGCTCCCGCACCGTACGCCGCGACGTCGACCGACTGAGGGAGCTCGGCTACCGGGTCGACGTCGGCCGCGGCCCCGGCGGTGCCTATCGGCTCGCGGCGGGCACCCACTTGCCGCCGCTGCTCTTCGACGAGGACCAGGCCGTTGCCGTCGCGCTGGCCCTGCAGACCACGACCGGAACCGTCAGCGGGATCGAGGAATCGTCGGCCCGGGCGCTCGCCACGGTCCGACAGGTGATGCCGGCTGCCCTCCGTCACCGGCTGGACGCTCTGCAGGTCACCGCCGTGCCGTCCGACCGGGACCCCGAGCTCCCCCAGGTCGACGCCGCTGTCTTGGTTGCGATCGGAGCGGCGATCCGGGCCCGGGAGGTGTTGCGCTTCGACTACCGGACCGGATCGACGGCCGAGCCCGAACCTCGACCCCCACGGCGGGTCGAGCCGCATCACCTGGTCACCTTCGGTGGTCGGTGGTACCTGGTGGCTTGGGACCTGGACCGGGCGGACTGGCGCACGTTCCGGGCCGACAAGCTGGGACCGCGTACGCCGACCGGGCCTCGGTTCGGTCCGCGAGACCTACCGGCCAGCGACATCTCGGCCTTCGTCGCGGAGCGGTTCACCCGCTCGACCGGTCTGCGGCGGTGGGCCTGCGTCGGAGAGGTCGTCCTGCACCTGTCGGCCGAGCTGGCGTCCCGCTGGGGTCCAGCCAGCGGTGTGGTCGAGGACCTCGGACCGGACCGCTGCCGGCTCATCCTGGGGTCGTGGTCCTGGGTCGGGCTGGCGGCGCTGATCGGCACCTTCGACGCCGACCTCGAGATCGTCGGACCGCCCGAGCTGAGGGCCGCGTGCGCGACGCTCGCGGAACGCTTCGCGGCCGCGGCCCTCTGAACCCGGCTCAGACCTCGGCGGAGTCCCAGGCCGTCCACTGCCCGTACTGCGAGGGCTTGGTGCAGGAGCTGACGTCGCCGTCGCACGTGCCACCACGGATCAGGATTTTCTTGCCCTCGACCATGTTCTTGTCGCACTGCATCCTGGTCCCGACCCAGCCCTGGGTCGGGAGGTAGCTCGGGCCCTTGGTCGAAATGCACAATCCCGTGCGCGACCCGTCGGACAACTTCCACTGGGTGGCCACCCGCTTGCCATCAGCCTCCCAGTCGGCCGTGTAGATCGAGTCGCCGTCGTCACTGAAACACGACAGGACGTAGGTGTTGCCGACCTTCGCGTCGCAGAAGTAGAGCGACCCGTCGCTGGGCTTGCCGTAGTCGACCTCCAGGGTCGCGGCACTGGCGCTCACGGTGGTCAAGGGGACGATGGCGAGAGCAAGAGCAGCGGCCGCACCGGCCAGAGTTCGCATGCGCATGAAATTCACACCTCCGAGATGATGCGGCCTCGAGCCGCATTCGCAAGGCCGGCGGTTGCCGACCGAGCGTCACGGTAGGAGGGCGGAGGTTCACTTCCCTAGGCAGTCGGGACTCGGGGCTCAGCGCCGGACGTACTCGCTGACCACCACACCCGAGGCGTACGCCGTGCTGGTGACGAGCTCCATCGGATCCGGGCGGTAGTCACCGGCGGCGAACAACGGGATCCCGGAGCCGAGGCGGACCGGATTGACCTTGAGCACCAGGCGATCGATGACGCCACCGAGCGCCGAAGCGAGCTGGCCGCCGCCACACAGCCAGATGGCGCTGCCGCTCTCGCGCTTCAGCCGGGCCACGACCATACCCGGGCTCTCACTCGTCACGGTGACCGACGGGTCGGGGGACGTCCGCGTCCGCGAGAAGACGACCTGACGCAGGTGCGGATAGGGACTGGTCAGGCCGAAGGGCAGGCCGACGGCGTAGGTGTTCCAACCCATCAGGACCGTGTCGAATCGCGACCCGTCCGGCGTCAGCCCCATCGCCTGGAGAGCGGGCGCCGGCAGGGTGTCCGGGTAGTCGCGGGCGATCATGTCCAGGTGGTCGCCCTGGAGCGAGAACGCATCGAAACTGCCGTCCGGCGCAGCGATGAAGCCGTCCAGGCTGACGGCTACGAAGTAGACCAGCTCCCGCATCGAGACCTCCAGGTGTCGTCGGTCCGATCAACCTATCGACCGGCTCACCCCGTGGCGTTGAGCCCGGGTCCGGAGGTCCTGGATCAGCTCACGAGAACCGGGTAGCTGACGCCGGTCAGCTCCTCGGAGGCCGTCCACAACTTCTCGGCCATGGCCACATCGCTGGCCGCGGACGTCCGGCCGACCAGGGTCGGATAGCCGCGAAACTCACCGAAACCGTTGGGCCCGACGTAGCTGCCGCCAGGCAGGTCCTGGGTCACGGCGTACAGGCTCGGCAGGGCGCCCATCTCGTCGCTCTGCGCCATCACCCGGTCGCCGACCTTCATCAGGGCGCTGAAGATCGCGCTGCCCGAGTGGGTGCCGAGGTTGGTCGCGGCGAATCCGGGGTGCGAAGCCAGGGTGCGGACAGCCGAGCCGTCGTGGCGCAGCCGGCGCTCGAGCTCGAGGGTGAAGAGCAGGTTGGCCAGCTTGGACTGCCCGTAGGCGGGCCAGGACTTGTACGGCCGCGTCTTCCAGTTCAGGTCGTCGAGGGCGATGGCGCCCATCCTGTGGGCGGACGACGAGACGTTCACGACCCGCTCGGTGATCTGGCGCAGCAGCAGATTCGTCAGCGCGAAGTGCCCCAGGTGGTTGGTGCCGAACTGCATCTCGAACCCGTCCTTGGTCGTACCCTCTGGCACGGCCATCACGCCTGCGTTGTTGACCAGCACGTCGATCGGCTCGGTCCAACCTTCGGCGAACCGGCGGACGGAGCTCAGGTCGGCGAGGTCGAGCTCGCGCACCTCGGTGTGGCCCTGCATGCCGGCGGCCGCCTGCTCGCCGCGGGTGGTGTCCCGCACCGCCAGCACGACCCGGGCGCCGGCACCGGCGAGGGCCGAGGCGGTCCGCAGGCCGAGGCCGCTGTTGGCGCCGGTCACGATGATGGTCCGGCCGGTCTGGTCGGAGAGGTTCTTGGACGTCCATGAGGTCATGACTCAAATGTAGTCACTGACAACAATGCTGTCAATGTCTACATGGAGTTATGCTGACGCTATGTTCGCGCGTCCGTACCACCACGGCGGCCTCCGCGCCGCCCTGCTGACCCGGGCCGAGGACACCTTGCGGCGAAGTGGTGTCGACGGACTGTCGCTGCGCGAGCTCGCCCGAGCCGAGGGCGTGAGCCACGGAGCACCGCAACGCCATTTCCGCGACAAGGCGGCCCTGCTGGACGCTCTCGCCGTGGAAGGCTTCCAGCGGCTGGGCAGCGCGATCACCGAGGCCACCCGCCCCGACGGCGGCGACTTCAGCTCCAGGCTGACCAGCGCGGCCGTGGCGTACGTGCGTTTCGCCACCGACAATGCTGCGCTCGCCGACCTGATGTTCACCAGCAAGCACGGCGCCGACGCGTCGGAGGAGCTGCGCCACGCCGCCGACGAGAGCTTCACCCAGATGGCTGCGCTGGTCCAGGTGGGTCAGGCCACGGGCGAGCTCGTCGAGGGAGATCAGGAACGGATCGGCATGGTCTTCTTCGCCACCGTCCAGGGCATCACGTCCCTGGCCAACACCCAGATGGTCGAGCGTGCCGACCTGACCGACCTGACCTCGTACGCCGTGGCCTCAATCCTCCACGGGCTCGCGCCTCGTGAACCTGCTCGCACGACCTCTGGCTAGAGGCCGGCCACCGCGAGCACAATGACTTCGGTGATGGGAACTCAACCGCTCTACCCCAGGCGGTTGGCGCCGGGGAGCACGATCCGGGTCATCGCGCCGTCGCGGAGCCGGGCGTTGATCATGGAGCACGACCACTCGGCGCTGATGGCGCGCCGGTTCGATGACCTCGGGCTGCAGGTGACCTTCGGCGACCACGTCGACGAGCGCGACGTCTTCGACTCCTCCTCCATCGCGGGGCGGGTGGCCGATCTGCACGCGGCCTTCGCGGACCCGGATGTCGACGGCATCCTGACCGTGGTCGGAGGGTTCAACAGCAACGAGCTCCTCCCCTACCTCGATTGGGCTCTGATCGCCGCCCACCCCAAGGTGTTCTGTGGTTTCTCCGACATCACGGCGCTGCAGATCGCCATGTTGGCGCGGACCGGCCTGGTGACCTACTCGGGGCCGCACTGGTCGACGTTCGGGATGCGGGACCATCTGCAGCCGACGCTGGACTGGTTCCGGGTCGCGGTCTTCGGTGACGAGCCGTTCTCCCTGGCGCCGTCGCCGACCTGGACCGACGACCTCTGGTTCCTCGACCAGGACGACCGCACGGTGGAACTCAACAGCGGATGGTGGCCGTTGCAGACGGGATCCGCAGCTGGTCGGCTCGTCGGCGGCAACCTGTGCACGTTCAGCCTGCTGCAGGGCACCGTCAACCGGCCGTCTCTCGACGGCGCCATCCTGCTGGTGGAGGACGACGCGGAGACCAACCCGGCGGAGTTCGCCCGTGACCTCACCTCTGTGCTGCAGCTGCCGGACGCCCCCGCGATCAGGGCCATGCTGATCGGACGGTTTCAGCGCGCCAGCGCGGTCGGCCGCGACATCCTCGGTGAGATCATCAGGCGCCAACCGGCCCTCGAGGGCGTACCCGTTCTCGCCAACCTGGATTTCGGCCACACCAGTCCGGCGGTCACGCTACCGATCGGCGGCGAGGCGGAGGTCACGGTCGGTGTCGACGCCAGCGCGGTGCGGATCATCCGGCACTGAGCCTCCGAAGCGGGGGTTTCGCAGGCCCAGCACGATCGTCGCGACGGCGCTGAACACCAGCACGAGGGCGGTCCCGTAGCCGGTGCCGGGCGGGTTGTCCCAGTTCGCGTCACTGAGGGAGGCCGCAGTGAGGTAGGCGGCGAACTGGTGGACGAAGCCGAAGGCCGACGTGCCCCAGAGCATCACCACGAGGCGCAGCTCAGTGCGTCGGGTCAAGGCCGGGCGACGTAGCGCCAGAGCGATGAACGCGCCGACCACCATCAGATCCGGCAGCCACCAGAGCCACCCCGGACCGGACTCATCGGGTCCCCGGCCGGCGTCACCGGCGAGCTGGGCTGCGGCCAGGGCCACCATCATCGTGGCCAGCCCGGGGAGCGCGGCAATGGCCTTGTCGGCGATGGACCAGCGCAGACCGAGCACGAGCACCAACCACGCCAGCGCGGCGAGCGCGACAGCGATGACTCCCAGCTCGGCGGCGCCTGGTGTCATCTCGGCCGGCTCCGACGGGAACGGGAACGGGAGCCCGCCGTCCATCCGACGCAGGCACGCGTCCGAGAAGTCCGGGCCGTACGCGTAGCCGCGCAGGATGCTGGCGCTCAACATGGTGCCGCGACACGGCAACCAGTGCAGGTACGTCGCCCAACCGGTGGCGGCCGCAGCCGCGAGCACAGTTATCGAGGCCGCCCACCACGGCCACCGTCGCTCGGTCATCTTCGGAACGTACCTCAGATGGGCGGGGTCGGCACCCCTCCAGCGGCATGCAGGTGGTTTCGCTCACCGTCGTGGTCGAGGACGATCAGGATCTCGACCGGCCCGCCATGGCCATCCACCGCGTGCGGCGTCATCGTGGAGAAGGCGGCGGCCTGACCCGGCTCGACCAGAATGGTGCGCTCGCCGAGCCGCAGCCGAGCGGTCCCGGTCAGCACGGTGAACCAGTCCCGACCGGGATGGACGCCCAGCGGCGAGGCGGGGCCCACCGCCTCCTCGAACCGCATCTTGGCGATCGTCAACCCGTGCGGGGCGTCGTCGCGGGTCAGCAACCAGGTGGTCGTGCCCCGGGTCTGGTTGTGCTGCGGCCGGATGACCACGTCATCGTTGTCCGCTGACTCCAGGAGCTGGTCCAAGGTGGTCCCGAGCGCCCGGGCAATCGGGACGAGCTGGTCGAGCGCGATCCGACGATGTCCGGTCTCGATCCGGCTGAGCGTGGAGGGACTCAGGAAGCACCGCGCCGCCAGGGCGTCGAGCGACCAACCGCGGGCCTGCCGCAGGCCCTTGATACGCAGCCTGATCAAACCATCCACGTCCGTTTCTTGCGTCATGCGCAAGAGTGTATGTCTGCAGCGCACAGCACGCCTAGTGTTTGCCCTATGGATCACCAGCATCAGCACGCCGATCACCACCACCACGGTCACGGGAACGACGCCGTCCTGGCCGAGCTCCTCGACCTCGACGCCGAGGTGCTGCAGTCGTACCTGGTCGAGGTCAGCACCTGGGCCCACGGGCTGGCGCCCGAAGCGACCCGGGTCGTCGATCTCGGAGCGGGTACGGGGACCGGCACGATGGCACTGGCTGGATTGTTCACGTCGGCCGAGATCTTCGCTGTCGACCAGTCCGCCGCGATGCTGACCCGCGTCCGGGCCAAGGCCGAGCAGTACGGCTTCGGCGACCGGGTGCGTACGGTCGAGGCCGACGTGCAGAGCGGCTGGCCCGAGCTGGGTCCGGTCGACCTGATCTGGGCCTCGCTGTCGCTGCACGAGATGGCCGAGCCGGAGCGCGTCTTCGCTCTGCTGCTGGACGCCCTCGCCCCCGGCGGCCTCCTGGTGGTGATCGAGATGGACGCACCACCGCGGTTCCTGCCCACCGACCTCGGGCTGGGTCGTCCCGGCTTCGAGGAGCGGTGCCACCGGGTTCTGGAGGCGAGCCGGTCCGGCTTCGAGCCGCATCCCGACTGGGGGCCGCGGCTCGTGCAGGCCGGCTTGGATCTGATCCAGACCCGCTCGTTCGACGTCGCACCGGCCGGAGCAACCCCGCCGTCGACCGGGCGCTACGCCCGTGGCTACCTACGGCAGATCGGTGCGTCGCTCAGCGAGCGGCTGGCCCCCGACGATGTGGTCGTCCTCGAGACCCTGATCGCGGATTCAGGACCGCACTCGCTGCTCGAGCGCGACGACCTCAGCGTGCGCGGCCGCCGTACCGCGTGGGTGGCTCGCCGACCGTGACTGACCTCAGCCGACCAGCCGGGCCCGCACGGCCGGGAACCAGAGCACCGTCGTGAAGAAGTAGGTGCCGAGCAGGAGGAACCCGGTGGCTGCGAGCAGTACCCCCGTGGCCAGCCGTCGGGTGCCGACCGTCGCGGCGGGTCGGCGGGCGCGGAGGAACGCCTCGACGACGAGCAGGTTGGGCAGGTAGAAGAAGAACGCCATGAACTGGTCGAACGGCCCCCGGAAGTCATCGGTGTGGCCGACGGAACCGACGATGAGCAGCCAGAACCCGTAGTCCATCCGGTAGAGCCAGCTGCCGATGGCCAGCGCGAACAGCCGTAGCGCCCACGCCCGGTGCACCTCGATCCGCCGGGCCCGGGCGTGTCGATAGGTCTGCACCGCGCACAGGATCATCAGGACGCCGTAGAGCCCGAAGCCGAGATCCATCACGACCCCGCCGACGGTCCCCTTGGCCAGGATGAAACCGAGACCGCCCACGCCGGCCAGCAGGGATGCGGTCACGTAGACCCGGCCGAGGGCCCGGTGCAGAGCCGGGTGACGGGTGCGAACCCGCGCGATGAGCTGCACGCAGCCGAGCACCAGGATCACGCCGCCGGCGAGGAAGTGCAGACCGATCGCCAGGGTGGCGGCCGGGGTGGTCGGTTCGTACAACCGCGGGAGAACGGCGTTCCAGGACGGGAGGTCCTGGTCGACGATGGCCCCGGCGTACGCGCCCAGGATGTAGAGCCCGAACAGGGTCACGCTCGCCCACACGGTGACGACGAGTGCCACCGAGGCCCGGTGCACGGTCAGGTTCGGTCCTGCCAGGTGCACAGGCAGACGAGGTTGCCCTCCGGGTCGGAGAGCACCCAGAACGACGGGGCCTCGGCGTCGCTGACGAGGGTTCCGCCGGCGGCCAGCGCGGCGTCGATCCGGGGCTGCACCTGGGCCGGCTCGATCCAGAGGTCAGGGTGCCAGCGCTGCCGGGGTTCTTCGCCGCCCGAGGGCTGGAACCAGACGGTGGGCAGCGCATCGGCCGGGTCGCGTACCTCGTCCTCGACGTCGGTGTTGCCGTTCGGCTCCAGGCCGAGTGCGGCGGCCCAGAACGGCAGGATCGTCGGGTACGCCGGACTGTCGATCGCCAGTTCGAGCCGAGACACGGACGCGGAGTCCAGTTCGACGCCGGCGGCTCCGGCGAGCGTGCTGATGGTGCGGGCGAGACGGACGTCGCGAGAGGTAATGCCACCGGTGTCATGGCTGGTCAGCCGGACGTCGACGTGGGCGTAGCGCAGGTCGAGATCGGGGTGGTGGTCCTGCTCCTCGGCAGCCGCGGCGATCGCGTTGACCAACGCCAGCCCGGTGGCGAAGTCACCGGTGCCGATGCGGGTCTGCAGACCACCCACCAGGTTGGCCCAGCCGGTCAGGTTGGCGTCCGCGATCTGTTGTCCGGTGAGCTTGGCCATGGCTCCATCCTCACCCCTAACCTCACCCAGCCGCCAGGGTGAGCCGTACGGTCACCGTGTCACCCTCCTCGATGGCTTCGGTCCGTCGTACGGCCACCTTGACCGGCACGACGTAGCTGCCGGCCTTCGGAAACAGCGATGTCGTCCACTGCGTTTCCCCGATCTGCGCGGTGACCGGGATCATTCCCCAGCCGTAGCTGACCGCAGACGCCATCGCCTGCAGCTCGAGGCCCTCGTCCTCGGGCACCGTCACGAAGTAGAAGGGCGACGGACCCCTCCAGAACCACACCTCGCCGGCGAACTCCCAGGTCACGGCTCGATGCTAGGGCTCAGGGCACTATTTTGGTGGCCATGGGTCCTGCCCCCACCGACCGCGCCATCGCCGGGTCTAGGGCCGTGCGGAGCCGGTGGCCGAAGGTGGGAGCGGCGGCGGCGACCCTCCTGGTCCTGGCCGGAGGGTGCACGACGCCGGTTGATTCGCCGCCCCCCGGCCGTCCAGACAACCCGCCGCAGCGGACGTCCTGGGTGTTGCGACACCGGGTGGTGGACTCCGGAGAGATCCAGGTCCGGGGCTCGAGCATGAGCCAGTACGAGGAGAGCACCAGCGTGGCGGCCGGGCTCGACGCCAACGGTGACGACCGCAGTTGCTCGGTCACCATCTCCGTCCCCGGCTGGGGCGGTCCGGAGAACAAGGTCGGGGAGAAGCTGCCCACGAAGGTGCAGGGTCACCCGGGGTTCCGCAGCGGCGCTGGGGCCGAGTACGTCTACGTCATGTGGCAGCTGCCGGACGAGGCCTGGGTCGAGGTCAACTGCACCGACCCGGACGACCCGGCACCGGTGGAGTCGTTAGCCAAGGCCGTACGGCTAGAGACGACCGCCATCGCCCTGCCCTACGCAGTCGACCTCCCGGAGGGCTACGGGGTCGCCCTGATCCTCCAGGAGCTCGACAACACCAAGGTGTACGTCGGCCCGGTCAACCCGGCGTTCGGGTTGCCCGACGCGCAGATCGAGATCTCGTACGAGACCAAGGACCCGCTGCACACCCCGTCCGGCCGGGCCATCACGGTCGGCGGTCGCCCGGCCCTGCTGAACGAGAACGAACGCAGCCCGGAGGTGTGCGTCCTCGACGGTGCCCGCCACGTGTGCGTCGACGCCTACACCACCGACACCGGGCCCTACCCCGACCGGACCGGCGAGATCCCCACCCTGATCGCGCTGGCCGAGTCGCTCCGGTTCGCCGACGATCTCGACGACCGCTCGACCTGGTTCCCCGCCGACGTCGTGTTCGGCTGAGTACGGTCGACGCCGATGAGTTCGGGCGCCGGGTCAGGTCGTCATCTCGTGAACATCCACGCGAAGGAGGCAGACCCATGGCGACATTCGTAACGATCGGGTACGGCGACCGTGAGGGCTACGACCGGACGGAGCCAGCCGTACGCGACGCCGCCCACGCCGACGACGCACGGCTGCGGGACGCGGGCACGGTGATGGGTGTCGCCGGTGAGCCGGTGCAGGTGCGCAACCCCGACGCTGCCGGGGTGCTCACGGCCGACGGCCCGTTTCTCCACTCGGCACTGCCGCTGGCCGGGTTCGCCGTGATCGAGGCGGAGACCCTGGACGAGGCCATCGCGATCGCCGCGCGCAACCCCTGCGCCGTCGCCCACGGTGTCGTCGAGGTCTGGCCCCTCCAGAACACGCCCGGTTAAACGGGCGAGGCCGGTCGGAAAGCTGGTCACGGCGAGATGACCTCGTAGCCGGCCGCGACCGCGAGCTGGATCGCGTTGGTCCGAACCACCCCGTGCGTTCGGTCGCCCCCAGGATCCTCACACGGCGGCATGACACACCGTGTCATCATCGAGGATGGGTGAGGCCGCCGACGAACCGCCGACCACGATCATCCGTGGCACGCTGCGGGCGTTCCGGTCCGTCACCGCCGAGGTGGGCTCGGCCGGTCCGCCGTGACCGACCTCCTCACGACCTACGCCGAGCTGCTGGCCGAACGGACCGCTCACGCCGTCGCCCAGCGGACGGCCCTGACCGCGGCGATCGAGGCCATGCGGGTCGCTCGCAGCCTGACGTTCGCCGATGACGAGCACGACCCGGAGGGCTCGATGGTGTCCCTCGACCAAGCTCGTGACGCAGCCCTGCTGGACCGGATCGAACAGACCCTGGTCGAGCTGGAGCAGGCCCGGACCCGACTCGAATCCGGCTCGTACGGGGTGTGCGAACGCTGCGACCAGGACATCCCGAGCGAACGTCTGTTGGTCCGACCCGAATCGAGGCTCTGCGTTCCGTGCGTTAGTAATCATGCGAAATATGCATGACTGATTGGGATAAGAGTCATTAGACATATAGATAGAGGCCGTCGACACTGGATACATGAACACCACCGACATCCAGACCCTGTCCGGCCCCGTCACGAAGATCACCAGCTCCGGCCCGGTGAGCGCGTTCTTCCGCAAGCTGGTCGCTTCGTACGTCGCCCCCTACGAGGCGCTGCACACCTACGCCGGCCCGGTCGACGCGTCGATCCGGCTGCGCAACATCCCGGTCGCCTGACCTAACGTCGCCGCATCCCGACAGCACCCAGCTGGCCGTTCCGGGCCCGGGTGATGATGTGCTGGCGAAACAGCTCGGCAGTCGGCAACAACCGGCGGTCATCGGGCCAGAACAGCCCGATCTCCCGGGTGGCGTGGGCATCGGTCAGCTGTAGGTAGCGGATCCGTTTCGAGCTCCCCGCCGCCGGACCCCGACCGAAGGCGGGCACGATCGCCACCCCCAGGCCGGCCGCCACGAAACCCTGCAACGTGATGAGGTCGTCGGCCTCCAAACCGACGGCCGCCTCGAAACCCGCCTCCCGACACAACTGGTCGCACAGCCCCCGCAGCAGCGAAGCCGGCCGCAACATCAAGAACGCCTCATCCGCCGCCTGCGCGAGCCCGACGCGACGGAGCCCGGCCAGCTCGTGGTCAGCGGGCACCGCGAGCCACAACGGCTCGTCGAGCAACCGTTCACGCTGGACCGCCGCATCGATCGGACGGACCGTCGACAGCACCAGGTCGGCCCGTCCCGTCTCGAACACGAGACCGACCCGCTCGTCGCGCACCTGCGTCAGCTCGAAGTGCACCCGTGGGTGGTCCTCTCGGAAGCTGGTCACCAGGTCGGGCACCAGCCAGATACCCAGTGAGCTCTGGTAGGCCAGCTCGACCGCCCCGGTCTCCGGATCGACGGTGTTCTCGATCGCTGCAAGCCCGTCGTCCAGCTGGTGCAGGAGCGCATCCACGTGGTGCTTGAAGGCCGATCCGGCGCGGGTCATCCGCAACGTGCGACCCGAACGTCGTAGCAACGGCGTACCCACGTCCTTCTCCAGGCGGCTCAGGGCCCGCGACACCCCGGGCTGGCTGACGCCCTCAATCTCGCTGACCTCGGTCACGGTCACCCCATCGGCCACCTGCTGAAACCAGCGCAGTGCGTTCGTGTCCACACCGATGACGCTAGAGCATGGATCACCCCGTGGGATGAGGCCAGATCGTTCCTTGGTCCGACGATCCGACCCCCGAGGTCGACGAGGATCAATGCATGACGACACAGCGATGGTTCTGGCCCGGCATTCTGGCGATTCCGGCCGTCGGGCTGGCGGCCCAGGAAGCCCTGTCCTTCAACGCCTACTACTTCGACTCGAGCCGTCTGGCCGAGGTACGCACCGCCGTCGGGTGGGCGCTCTGGGTCGCCCTTCCCTACCTGCTGGTCGGCCTGCTGATGGTGGTGGCCACCCGGCGGAACCGACTGGCGTGGTGGCTGGCGATCGCAGCCGGCGTCCTCGTCATCGCCCTCGGTCTGGGCTTCGCGGTCAGCGCCCACCTGGGCAGCTCGGACCCGTTGTCCGGTCTGAACTGGGTGGTCGCACCCGTCGTCCAGCTCGTCACCGGCGGCGCGATAGGGGTCG
>DATDBS010000069.1:0-19102 GCA_036524735.1 Propionibacteriaceae bacterium | reverse complement strand
GTGGCTGTGGTGTGTGGGGCCTGGCACGCGCCGGCGCTGCGGGGGCCGCTCGGTCCGGCTGTCGCGGACGCCCGGATCTTGCGCGGCACCCCGAAGCGGAAGGTCACGCTGACCTGGGTGCCCTGGACCCACGAACGGCTTGCGAGCGCCACCGGGTACGGGGCCGGGATCACCTCTCCGGGCTGGTACCACCACCTGTGGACGGCACCGGACCGCCCGATCGTGCGCTGGCTGACCAAGGTCGCCCAGGCCCTGCGGACCAGGGACCTGCCCGTCTCCAGCGCCCACGTGATCGAGGCCGTACGCCTGGCCGAGACCCTGGCCACCCTCCGCAACCGTCCGCTGGCCGGGTTGGCGGAAGTCACCGAGGCCACCCGTTCGGTGCTCTGCGACGGCGACGAGCTGGCGGTCCGCTACGTCACCGATCAGCTCGTCGTCGGTCAGGCCCTGGGCTCGGTGAACGAGGGCGTGCCCACCGTGCCGCTGGACGCCGACCTGATCAGTACCTGCCGCACCCTCCGGGTGCGTCGGGAGACCCAGCTGCGGGTGCACGACCTCGACCTGCGGCGCTCGATCGACCAGGCCCGGTCGCAGTTGTTCCACCGGCTCCGGCTGCTCGACCTGACCTGGATCGTGCCCTCCGAGAGCGCCGTGCAGAGTACGGGTACCTTCCGGGAGACCTGGGAGTCCGCCTGGCACCCCGAATACTCCGTGGCCATCGTCGAGGCCGGGGTGTGGGGGACCACGGTCGCCGGTGCGGCCGGGGCGAAGGTCGAGTCGATCATGGCCACGGGCTCCCTGGTCGAGCTGACCCGCAGCGTCGAACGCTGCCTGTTGGCCAACCTGCCCGAGACGCTCGACCAACTGTTGGTCACGTTGGAGAATCGGGCCGCCCTCGACGCTGACGTGGTGCACCTGATGGACGCGCTGCCCGCGTTGGCCCGGGCCCAGCGCTACGGCGACGTCCGGCAGACCGACACCAGCGCGCTGCGCCGCGTCAGCGAGGTCCTGGTGGTGCGGATCTGCACCGGTCTTCCGCAGGCGGTCTCGGGTCTCGACGACGACAGCGCCACCCAGATGCGGACCCGGCTGGACACCGTGAACACCGCCATCGGGCTGCTGACCGAGGCGGGCGAGGACGGGTCTGAGGCCCGCGATCTGCACGGGCTGTGGTGGACGACGCTGCTCTCGATGGTCGACCGCACCGACCTGCACGGCCTGTTGATGGGTCGGATCATCAGGCTGCTGTTGGACGCGGAGCGGCTCGCCGACGTGACCGTACGCGTCGAGCGGGCTCTGTCGCACGGAGTCGAGGCGGCGGCCAAGGCGGCCTGGGTCGACGGGTTCTTCTCGGACGGCGCCCTGCTGTTGATCCACGACCCGGTCCTGCGCGGGCTGCTCGACGCCTGGGTCAACGAGCTCGACGACGAGGAGTTCGTCGATCTGCTGCCCCTCGTACGCCGGACCTTCGCCACCTTCACCGGCTCGGAACGGCGAGCGATCGGCGGCAAGATCGCCGCGGGGGACCGCCCGGAGACCCTCAGCGCGGAACTCGAGTTCGACCCCGAGCGGGCGGCGGTCGCGCTGGCCACGGTCGACCTGATCCTGGGCGGTCGACGATGAGCGACCGGACGCCGGACGAGACCCGGCTGCACCGGTGGCGGATGCTGCTCGGCGAACCGGCCGATGAAGCCCTGGCCGCCGGCCTCACCGCCGAGGAGATCCAGATGGATCGGACCCTGGCCGCGCTCTACGACGCCGACGACGAGGCTGGTGGGGGCTCCCGCAAGAGCGGCGGGCTGGCCTCGTCCGCCCCGCGGGTGGCGCGTTGGCTCGGGGACATCCGGACCTACTTCCCGACCAGCGTGGTCCAGGTCATGCAGCGTGACGCCATCGACCGACTGCAGCTGACCTCGATGCTGCTGGAACCGGAGCTGCTCGACTCGGTGCAGCCCGACGTGCACCTGGTCGGCACCCTGATCAGCCTCAACCACGTGATGCCGGAGACGACCAAGCAGACGGCCCGGTTGGTGGTGGGCAAGGTCGTTGCCGAGATCGAACGGCGGATCGCGGACCACACCCGGGCGGCCGTCACCGGCGCGGTCAACCGGGCGAACCGGACCAGCCGGCCACGGCTGGCTGACATCGACTGGAACGCCACGATCGCCAAGAACCTGAAGAACTACCTGCCGGAGCAACGCACCATCGTGCCGGAGCGGCTGGTCGGGTACGCCCGCAGCTCGCACGCCGTCTCCCGGGACGTGATCGTGGCCATCGACCAGTCCGGTTCGATGGCGGAATCCCTCGTCTACGCCGCGGTCTTCGGCGCCACGCTCGCCTCGATCCGCTCGGTGAAGACGTCCCTGATCGCTTTCGACACCGAGATAGCGGACCTCACCGAGAAGCTGTCCGACCCGGTCGAGGTGCTCTTCGGCTGTCAGCTCGGGGGCGGCACCGACATCAACCGGGCCCTGGCCTACTGCCAGCAACTGATCACCCGCCCGGCTGACACGATCGTGGTGCTGATCTCGGACCTCTTCGAGGGCGGGGTCGCCGCCGAGATGCTGCGCCGGGTCACCGAGCTCCTGGGCGCAGGGGTCACCGTCATCGCGCTGCTGGCGCTGTCGGACTCCGGTGCCCCGGCGTACGACCACGACCACGCAGCCGCCTTGGCGGCACTCGGGGTGCCGGCCTTCGCCTGTACGCCGGACCGCTTTCCCGACCTGCTGGCCGTCGCGCTGGGTCGGGGCGACATCCAGCAATGGGTCTCGACGACCCAGGTCGAGGCTCAGACTCCCGCCGGATGAGGCGTGAGAGGATCGCAGACGTGACCGCCGTTCCCTCTGTGTCCTACTCGATCACTGTCCGGCTGGAGGTGCCCGCGGGCGGGCCCGCCGTCAGCCACCTGACCACGGCCGTCGAACAGGCCGGTGGCGCCATCACCGCCCTCGACGTGACCGCGTCCGGCCACGAGCGCCTGCAGATCGACGTGACGTGTGCGGCCCGCGACACCGATCACGCTGACCTGCTCGTGGAGGCGATGCGGGGCGTGGCCGGGGTGGTGATCGGCAAGGTGTCGGACCGAACGTTCTTGATGCACCTCGGTGGGAAGATCGAGATGAAGGCGAAGCACCCGATCCGGAATCGTGATGATCTGTCGATGATCTACACCCCGGGGGTGGCGCGGGTGTGCCTGGCGATTGCGAAGAACAAGGAGGACGCCCGTCGTCTGACGATCAAGCGGAACAGCATCGCCGTGATCTCGGACGGATCTGCGGTGCTGGGTCTGGGCAACATCGGTCCGGAGGCGGCGATGCCGGTGATGGAGGGCAAGGCGGCGTTGTTCAAGCGGTTCGCCGACATCGATGCGTGGCCGTTGTGTCTGGACACCCAGGACACCGAGGAGATCATCACGGTCGTGAAGGCGGTGGCGCCGGGGTTTGCGGGCATCAATCTGGAGGACATCTCGGCGCCGCGCTGCTTCGAGATCGAGGCCCGGTTGCGGGAGCTGTTGGACATCCCGGTCTTCCATGACGATCAGCACGGCACGGCGATCGTGGTCGTGGCCGCGTTGTACAACGCGCTGCGGGTGGTGGACAAGCGGATCGGTGAGATCCGGATCGTGATGTCGGGGGCTGGTGCGGCCGGGACGGCGATCATCAAGTTGTTGTTGGCGGCGGGGGCGACCGATGTGGTGGTCGCCGACATCGATGGTGTGGTCCATGCGGGGCGTGAGGGTTTGTCGGGTGAGCTGGCGTGGTTGGCGTCGCACACGAACAAGCTGGACTTCACGGGGTCGTTGAAGGAGGCGGTGGTGGGGGCCGATGTGTTCATCGGCGTCTCCGCGCCGGGGGTCCTCTCCGGTGAAGATGTGTCGAGGATGGCGGATCGGTCGATCGTGTTCGCGCTGGCCAATCCGACGCCGGAGGTGGATCCGGCGGAGGCGGCGAAGTTCGCTGCGGTGGTGGCGACGGGTCGTTCCGATTTCCCGAACCAGATCAACAACGTATTGGCTTTTCCGGGGGTGTTCCGGGGTCTTCTTGATGCCCGGTCGTCGGACATCACCTCGTCGATGTTGTTGGCGGCGGCCAAAGCCCTCGCCGGCGTGGTGACGGACACGGAGCTGAATGCGTCGTACATCATGCCGAGTGTGTTCCATGCCGATGTGCATGGTGCGGTCGCAACGGCGGTACGCCGGGCTGCGGGTGGACCGGCCGAGCTTCCGACTGACACCGAAATTCCCGCCTAGACCAGATGCGGAGCTGGCAGAAGGTCGCGGCGCTGGCCGTCGTCGCCCTCGGGGTGCAGTTCTACGGGCTCTACCGGCTCATGGGTCCGCCCACACCGCCGCGGTTCCCGAACGCGGACAAGCTGGAGCATCTGCTCGGGTTCGGACTGCCCGTGTTCCTCATCTTGGTGACGTTGAACCTTCGCCGTCGGGCCCGGGGCCGAGCGGGTCTCAGCGGGCTGGCCATCGCGGTCGTGGCGGCGATCTTCGTGGCGCACGCCGTGCTCAGTGAGATCATCCAGCACACGCTGTACGTGACCCGTAGCGGCGACCCCCGCGACGCATTGGCCGACACCATCGGGGTCACCCTGGGCGTGATCGGCTACCTGCTGGTGATGCGGGCGTACGACCGGAACAGGACCCGCGCGTGAGCGAGAGCGAGCCGGCCCCCGGCGACGTGCTCGTGGCGAGTGTCCTGCTCAAGGACGGGGTCTTCGACTCCACCGTCGTCCTGGTGCTCGACTCGGACGGGGACGGCGCGCTCGGGGTCATCCTGAACGAGATCTCACAGACCCCGCTCGACGCGGTGCTACCCGACTGGGTCCAGGCGGTGTCGGAGCCCCGGCTCCTGTTCCACGGCGGACCGGTCTCACCGAACGGGGCCATCTGCCTGTCCAGCGTGATCACCCCTGGAGAGGAGCCGCCCGGCTGGCGGCCTCTGTTCGACACCGTCGGCTTGCTGCACCTCGACACCCCGATCGAGATCGTCGCGGGGGCGTACAAGGATCTGCGCATCTTCGCGGGTTACGCCGGCTGGTCGGCCGGCCAGCTGCAGACCGAGATCGACCAGGGCATGTGGCACGTGGCGGCCGCGGAGTATCCCGACGTCTTCGGCAGGCGACCCCTCGACCTGTGGCGGACCGTGCTGCGCCGGCAGAAGGGCGAAGTCGCCCTGTTCTCTACCTGGCTCGAGGACCCCGACCTGAACTGACGGTGAGTCGGCCCGGTCAGAGCTGGCCCGCCTTCTTCAGCGCGAGGTAGTGGTCGGCCAGGTCCGGCGCGAACCGCTCCGGCGGGGCCTGGACCACGGATAGTCCCAACTCCCGCAGCGTGCGGGCCGTCTCGGCCCGTCGACCTCGGTCCGACTCGGCTGCCGCGGCGGCGTACACCTCGGCGACGTCCTCCCGTCCGGCCAGTAGCTCGTCGACCCGGGGATCGGAGACGGCGGCGATGACGATCTTGTGCCGGCGGCGGAGCGGTCCGAGCACCGGCACCAGCCCTTCGGTGACTGCGGCCGGGTCGAGGGCGGTCAGGAAGACGATCAGCGACCGCTGGGAGATCCGCTGGGTGATCTCGGTGACCAGCTCGCGATGGTCGGTCTCCACCAGCACCGGCTCGATCAGCGCCATCGCGTTGACGAAGGACGGCAGGATCTCCGCGGCGGACTTGCGCAGCACACTGGCCCGCACGTCACGATCGGCGATCAGCAGGTCGACCCGGTCCCCGGCGCGCGAGGCCAGCGCGGCGAGGAGCAGCGCCGCGTCCATGGAGTGGTCCAGCTTGGGTTGGTCGCCCACCCGCCCGGCCGAGGTACGCCCGGAGTCCAGCACGATCAGGACGTGCCGGTCGCGTTCGGGACGCCAGGTCTTGACCACCACGGTGGTCGAGCGGGCCGTACCGCGCCAGTCGATCGACCTGACGTCATCCCCGGGGACGTACTCGCGCAGACTGTCGAACTCGGTGCCCTGGCCCCGCTGCAGGATGGTGGACCGCCCGTCCAGCTCGCGGAGCCGCGCCAGCCGGCTGGGCAGGTGCTTGCGGGAGTTGAACGGCGGCAGCGCGCGTACGGTCCAGGGTGCTTCCAGCTCGGCCTGGCGGCCCGCGATCCGCATCGGTCCGAGAATCCGGACCACGACGGGCCCGGCCCGGCGGTCCCCGCGTCGCGTCGGCAGCAGGGTCGTCGTCAGAGCGCGCCGCTGTCGGGCGGGGATGGTCACCGGGTTGACTCCGTGCCGAGCTCCGGCCGACGGGGTCCAGGCGTCCCGGACGACCCCGCGTACGGGTTTGGTTCCGGTGTTCGTGAGCATCAGCTGGGTGGTCGCGATCTGCCCGAGCCGGACCGAGGTGTCTCCACTGCGGCGGGCGTGCACCTTGGTCGGCGAGGCGGCCAGGAACACGTCGGCGCCGATCACCCCGGCGACCACCAGGGTGGCGACGAGCACGGCCCACCAGGACCCCGCGACGGCCACAGCCAGCACGCTCACCGCCGCGAGGATGCCGGCCCGGCGGGTCAGGACCACGCGTCCACCACACCCATCAGCGGGGCACCGGGACCGTAGCCAGGATGGACTCGATCACCGAGTCGGTGGTGACCCCCTCGAGCTCGGCCTCGGGCCGCAGGGCCACCCGATGCCGCAGCGTGGGGAACGCCAAGGCCTTCACATCGTCCGGGGACACGTAGTCCCGGCCCGACAACCACGCCCAGGCCCGGGCCGTGTTCATGATCGCGGTGGCCCCCCGGGGGGAGACACCGAGCTGGAGCGAGGGCGACATCCGGGTCGCCCGGACCACGTCGACGATGTACGCGATCACCTGCGGATGGATGATCACCGCGCTCATCTCCCGTCGGGCCTGAGCCAGGTCCTGCGGTCCGGCGACCGGAACCAACCCGGCCGCGTCGAGGTCGCGCGGGTCGAAACCGTGGGCGTGGCGGTTCAGCACCTCGATCTCGGCGTCGCGGACGGGTAGGTCGATCCGGATCTTCATCAGGAACCGATCCAACTGGGCCTCGGGTAGGGGATAGGTGCCCTCGTACTCGACCGGATTCTGGGTCGCCGCCACGATGAACGGGTCGGGCAGCAGGCGCGGAGTGCCATCGACGGTCACCTGCCGCTCCTCCATCGCCTCCAACAACGCGGCCTGGGTCTTCGGCGGCGTCCGGTTGATCTCGTCGGCCAGCATCAGGTTGGTGAAGACCGGCCCCTCACGGAAGGTGAACTGCGCCGTCCGGGAGTCGTAGATCAGCGAACCCGTGATGTCGCCGGGCATCAGGTCCGGGGTGAACTGCACCCGTTTGGTCTCGATCTGCAGCGCCTTGGAGAACGACCGGACGAGCAGGGTCTTGGCGGTCCCGGGCACGCCCTCCAGCAGCACGTGGCCGCGGCAGATCAAGGCGATGACCAGCGAGGTCACCGCCGCCTCCTGGCCGACGACCGCCTTGCCGACCTCGTTGCGCAGGGCGGTCAGCGCCGCGCGGGCGGGGGACTCCGCAGGGTAGCCCTGGGGGTGGGGTTGGGTCACGGTTGGCGAGCCTCCTGCTCGATGCGGTCGAGGGTCCTGGTCAGCTCGACCAGGTCGTCGTCGGTGGTGGGTACGCCGCCGTAGAGCACGGCTCGGACCTGGCCGGGGTCGCGGCCGGTGCGCGCACCGACCACCTCGCTCAGCGCCAGCGGATCGTCTGCGTGACCGAACGCCTTCCCGAGCCGGGCACGAGCACCGGCTCGTAGGGCCTCGGCTGCCCGGTCGCGTGCGTTCAGTCGGTAGTAGAGCCGTCCGTGCCCTTCGACCGTCTCGGAGGCCCGGACCGTCACCGGCAGCGCCTCGGACAAGATCGGACCCAACCGACGGCCGCGCCAGATGCCCACCACGACCAGCGCCAAGATGGCCTGGACCACCGCCAGCAGCCACCAGCCCGGCAGCATCGTCGGGCGTTCGGCGCCGGCCTCGGGGTCCGCGGAGGATTGGCCCATGAGCCAGACCAGGTTCGGCTGCGAGCCGAGCACGTTGAGCCCGAATGCGCTGTTGCCCGCCAACCCGAGCTGGTCGTTGGACAGGCCGCCGGCGACCAGCTCGACCGGCCGTCCGGTGTCGGTCCTGGCCCGGAGGTAGACGTAGCCGGTGCCGGCGGGGTAGCAGGCGAACTCCAACGGTCCGGTGGCCCGGTAGGCGGCTCGCATGTCGTCCACGCTGACGGCGCCCGCGAGCGCGGTGGCCGGAACTGCGCAGGTCGGGTCGAAGGTGCCGTCCACCGGTGCGACCCCCGCGGCCTTCACGGCGAAGCGGCCCAGGGCGACGCTGTTCGGCCGCAGCAGGACCAACCGGGCGGCGGGCGCCTCGGTCAGTCGGCGCGCCTCCTCGGCGCTCAGCTGGTCGGCTCCGGCCACGACGACCGTGGTCGACGGCCCCGCCTGGGCGACGGCGTCGTCCACCCGGTTGGTGGTGCGCAGGTCGACGCCCTCGTCGCGCAACAGCTGCCCGAGCGCCCCGCTGCCGGTGCTGGTCGACGAGCGGGGGTCGTCAGCCTGCTGCCGACCCGCCTGCCCGAGCACCGTGAGGACGGCGAAGGCGACCAACCCCAGCACGAGCAGCAGACCGATCAACCAGCGCAGCCGGCGGGTTCGTCGCGGGGTGGTCTTCACCCCCGGGCTCAGCGTGTTTGCCGGGCTCACGGTGTGTGCCGGGCTCATCGGCCCACCGGTTCGACCTCGAGGGTCAGGTCGGTCGAGTCGGCGGCTGCGGTGACGGCCTCGTCCAGCGCGACGAGGTCGGCGTACGCGCGCTCGTCGGCCACCCCGTCGCCGTACACGACGAGGTTGAACACCGCGGCGCCCGACTGCAGGGCTTCGGCGCAGGTGGGTAGGGCCCGAGAGGCCGCATAGGCCGCCTCCCACGCGGTTCGCGCCGGTCGTACGTCGAGGATCGTCCGGACCTCGAGCTCGCGGACCACGGCCCGGAACCGATCGCGTACGGCGGCGGTCCAGTCCCCGGCGCCGGCGGCCTGCTGGGACAGGCCCCGGTAGTCCGAGGCCGGTCGGCTCGGGTCGAGGTCCAGCGACTCCTGCCGCACCCGCTTGCGCCACTTGGGCAGACCCACGCGCCAGATGACCAGGATCAGGGCCGTCAACAGCAGAGCGACGGCGATCCAGAAACCCGGGCTGCCGCCACCGGCGGCTCCCGGACCGGACCGCCACCGGGTGTAGAGGTCGAGGAGGCGCTCGAGCAGCCGGGTGGCGCGTTCAGCGGCGGATTGCAGCCACTCCGGGGTGCCGCCGTACTTGGCCTTGCTGAGCTCCTCGAGGGCTCGTCGTCGGGCCTCGTCGCGATCGATCTGGATCGGGATGTCCAGCGGGGTCAGCCAACCGGCCACGGGTTCCCCTGCCAGACGACCGGCGGGGCGACCGGCTGGGGAATCGGCATGCAGTCGAAGCGCATGGCCAGGTCGAGTCCCTCGCGGCGCATTCTCAGATCGAGGTAGAGCAGCGTCTGCACCGCCGACACGTAGGCGAGCACCGCCGACATCGCCACCAGCACCGAAAAGCTGACCAGTCCGAACACGGTCCACGGGTTGGTGAGCACAGTGAACACATCGAGGTTGATCGAGGTGGCGAACAGGTAGAGGATCGCCGCGGCTCCGGCGGCCACCAGTGCGACCAGCCCGATGCAGATGGCCACCATGCCGCCGGTGAGCAGAGCGACCCGAACCAGGTTCTGCTTGCCGATCAGGCTGAAGGCCCGACCGAAGGCGCTGATCACGGTGGTCGGCTTGGCCGGTTTGCCGATCCAGGCGGGGGCGTGTCGACTCTCGGTCGACAGGGCCGGGACGGTCATCGACAGATAGGAGTAGACGACCATCACCACCAGGTACGTGACCACGCTGAGCGCGATCGTCCCGATGATCCCGAGGGTCTCGCTCTGGGTGCCGGTCAGGACCACGCCGATGACCACGGCGTAGTAGATCGCGGTGATCGCGGTCTGGACGACGTTCACCACGAGGTACTGCAGCAAGGAAAGCCCGAGCACCGGCCAGAACAGCGGCAGGGAGGAGCGCAGCGTCACCGCGGAGACCGACGGTGCGAAGCCGTCACCGAGCACGGTCTGGAGACTCACCCGCGAGAGGATCGCGGTCATCCAGACCAGGCACTGCTGCAGCAGCAGCAGACCGAGCAGCCCCATCAAGACGGTCAGCACGATCTGGGCCGAGCGCGCGGTGGTGTTGCCGAGCAACAGCCAGCCCCCGACGCCGATGAGCACGTAAGCTGCCGTGCCGCCCGCCACGACCAGCGGGAGGCCGAGCATCAGGCGCACGTTGCGCCTCACGATGAGGAACCCGCCGTCCAGGATTTCGCCGATGGTGAGCGGTCGCAGCGGGATCAGAGCCGTCCGGGAGGCGTCGAGCACAGGCGGTCGACGGCGGGTCGTCGGACCCGCAGGGAGCACCGGCAACGACATGGCCGCCAGTGTGTCATCTCGCCACGCCGCCATTGCGCCGCGACCCGCCATTGGTCGAATGCATAGGATTACCTCGGCATCTTCTCGTTTGAGCGAAGCCACCGCGTGGATGGGCGAAGGGAATCAGGTGTCTGAGACGACCAGGAGTGCGAGTACGCGGAGCCGGGTATTGGTGGTCGACGACGACGCCGCCCTGGCCGAGATGCTCTCCATCGTGCTGCGGAACGAGGGTTTCGAGCCGATTTGGTGCTCCCACGGGGACAAGGCGCTCGCTGCCTTCAAGGACTCCCGCCCCGACCTGGTGCTCCTCGACCTGATGCTGCCCGGTCGCGATGGTGTCGACGTCTGTCGCGACATCCGCGCCGAGTCCGGTGTGCCCATCGTGATGCTCACGGCCAAGACCGACACGATCGACGTGGTCGAGGGCCTGGAGGCCGGTGCCGACGACTACGTGGCGAAGCCGTTCAAAGCCAAGGAGCTGGTGGCCCGGATCAAGACCCGGCTGCGACGCAACACCCCGGGTGACGAGACCGACCTGGAGACCCTGCGGATCGGCGACCTGGCCATCAGTGTCGACGGTCACTCGGTCAAGCGTGACGGCGCGGCGATCCAGCTCACCCCGCTCGAGTTCGACCTGCTGCTCGCACTGGCGCGTCGACCCTGGCAGGTGTTCAGCCGTGAGGTGCTGCTGGAGCAGGTCTGGGGCTACCGGCACGCGGCCGACACGCGGCTGGTCAACGTCCACGTGCAGCGGCTCCGCTCGAAGATCGAGCGCGACCCCGAGCATCCCGAGATCGTGGTCACCGTCCGCGGCATCGGTTACAAAGCCGGCGAAACCGTTTAGCACAGTTCCGTGCGCATCTTCGGAAGCCTCTGGTCCCGGTGGTGGACGTTTCCCATCAACTGGTGGTGGCGGTCGTTGCCGCTCCGGGTGGTGCTCACGGTCTTCGTGGCGTCGGTGCTGGTCCTCGTGCTCGGCGGGTTCCTGCTCATGCAGCAGGCCACCATCGGGGTGATGGACGGCAAGAAGGAAGCCGCCCAGAACGAGGCGCGCCAAGCGGTGAACAACGCACAGCAGCAGCTGAACGCGGCTGACCTGACGACCACGGCCAACGTCGACAAGCTGCTGCTGGACCTGGCCACCGGCTTCGCGAACCGGTCGAACGGCAGCGAGCAGTACGAGGTCATCCTGCTGGCCCGCGGTCAGACCATCACCGCCGGCAACGCGGCCGCGACCAGCATCCCCGCCGCGCTGCGCAAGGGGGTCGAGCAGAGCAACGACCTGCTGATGACCCCGACCCAGGTGGAGTACCGCGACCGGCAGGCGTCAGTGCCTGGCCTCGCTGCCGGCTCCAGCCTGACCCTGCCGGGCACGGGTCGCTACCAGATCTACCTGATCTTCCCGTTGACCCAGGAGGTCAGCACCTTGTTGGTGCTCCGCTACGCCGTGGTCACCACCGGAGCCATCCTGGTCATCCTGCTCACCTTCATCGCGGCCCTGGTCAGCCGGCAGGTCGTCACTCCGGTCCGCGCTGCGCGCCGGGCCGCGGAAAGCCTGGCGTCGGGCAACCTGCACGACCGGATGAAGGTTCGCGGCTCGGACGACCTGGCCCGGCTCGCCACGTCGATGAACCACATGGCCGCCGAGCTGGAGAAGCAGATCACCACGCTGGAGGAGCTGTCGGCGGTCCAGCAGCGTTTCGTCTCCGACGTCTCCCACGAGTTGCGTACGCCGCTGACCACGGTCCGGATGGCGGCCGAGGTGATCCACGATGCCCGCGAGGACTTCGACCCCGTCACCGCGCGCTCGGCCGAGCTGCTGCAGACCGAGCTGGACCGGTTCGAGGCGCTGCTGACCGACCTGTTGGAGATCTCCCGGTTCGACGCCGGCGCCGCGGTGCTGGCCATCCAGCAGGTCGATCTGCGTGACGTGGTGGCCCGGGTGGTCGAGGCCCACATGCGGTTGGCCGACGTCTACGGGACCCCTGTTCTGGTGCACAGCAGCGGTGAGGCCAAGGCCGAGGTCGACTCCCGCCGGATCGAGCGCATCCTGCGCAACCTGCTGGTCAACGCCATCGAGCACAGCGAGGGCAACCCGATCGACATCCTGATCGAGAGCGATGACGCCGCCGTCGCCATCGCCGTCCGCGACCACGGGATCGGGTTCGAAGCCAGCCAGGCGCGGCAGGTCTTCCACCGCTTCTGGCGCGCTGACCCGGCGCGGGCGCGTACGGTCGGTGGCACCGGTCTCGGTCTGTCGATCGCCATGGAGGACGCGAACCTGCACGGCGGCTGGTTAACCGCGTGGGGCCGGCCGAACCTGGGGGCGCAGTTCCGGCTGACGCTGCCGCGCAAGGCCGGCGCCATCTTGGAGACGTCGCCGCTGCCACTGGTGCCGCGAGACCTCGTGATCGCCGGTGCGCCCCCGCTGGCCGCCATCGGCACCGACTCGGGAGGCGCACCATGAGGCAGTCGCGGGGGGCGCGTCGGCATACGGCGGTGATCGGTCTTCTTGTGGCGTTGGCGCTGTTGCTCGCCGGCTGCGTCAACGTCCCGACCTCGGGTCCCATCGACAAGGTCGAAGGTCAGGAGCCGACCTGTCAGAACTGCGTCAACGTCGAGGTGGCTCCGCCAGCCGCCGGCGACGAACCCGGCCAGATCGTCGAGGGATACCTGCGGGCCACCTCCAACTACCAACCCAACTACTCCGTCGCTCGGCAGTTCCTCTCCAAGTCGGCGGCCGCGACCTGGAGTCCAGACGCGGGGGCCACGATCTACCGGGGGTCGCCCACCGCAGACGGCAGCACGGTGGCGCTGGTGGGGACGCTGGTCGGGTTCTTGGCCAAGGACCGCACCTACACGGCTCGCGACCAGGACCTCAAGATCAACTTCGGGGTCGTGCGGGAGAACGGGGAGTGGCGGATCAGCAAGCCGCCACCGGGGCTGATGGTGGC
This sequence comes from Propionibacteriaceae bacterium, assembly GCA_036524735.1. Lineage (GTDB taxonomy): Bacteria > Actinomycetota > Actinomycetes > Propionibacteriales > Propionibacteriaceae > Microlunatus. Next base: position 5,692 of record DATDBS010000069.1, on the reverse strand, counting down.
GGAGTACTCCTTCTTGTCGTTCTACCAGGCCTACGAGCTCTACTTCATCGGCAACGGCCGGGCGCTGGTGCCCGACCCGATCTATCTGCCGAAGCTGCGCAACCCGTCCCAGGTGTCCTCGGCGCTGGTCAAGGCCCTGTTGACCGGTCCGTCGAAGTGGCTGGCCCCGGTGGTCACCACCAGCCTGCCGCCGGGCACGACGTTGACCGGGGACTCGGTGACGATCAACAACGGGATCGCGGACGTGCCGCTCAGCGGCGACGCCGTGCTCGCGCTCTCCGACGGAGACCGAACCCTGCTGGCCGCTCAGGTCGTCTACACCCTCGAGCAGGTGGTGGGGATCAAGGGCGTCCGCTTCTTCGCGAACCAGCAGCCGTTCCGGGTGCCGGGCAGCGACCCCGCCACCCAGGCTGTCGCGATCAACGCCGTCTCGCCCGATCTCGACCCGATCCCCTTCGTCGCGGCTGAGCAGCTGTACGCCGTCCCCAAATCCAACTCGGTGCTGCAGATCAGCGCGAACGCCGACCAGTCCACGGCGACGAAGGTGCCCGGAGCGCTGGGCCAAGGGCTGTACGACGTGGACTCACTGGCGGTCTCGATCTCCAACACCGATCTCGCTGTCGTCACCGACGATCGGACCGTGCTGCGTCGCGCCCCCACATCCGCCCCTACATCCGCTTCTGGCCAGACGAGCGTCCTGCTGAGCGGGGTGAGCGACCTGCTGCGACCGCAGTTCACCCGCTTCGGCGAGGTGTGGGCCGTCGAGGGGCGAGCCGGCGAGCAGCGGATGTGGGTCTTCGGTGAGGAACAGGTCGAGGTCGACGCCAGCACCATCACGACCGGCGGCTCGATCAAGGCGTTCAAGATCTCCCCGGACGGAAGCCGGATGGCGATCATCCGCCGTACCGGAAACACCACGCAGCTGGGACTGGCCCGGATCAACCGCGCGGAGGTCAAGAAAGTGACCGTCGACGGCTGGCGGGCCCTCAACACCGCGCAGTCGAACCTGACCCAGGTGACGAAGATGGCCGACGTGGCCTGGCTGGACGCGACCCACCTGCTGGTCCTCGGGGCGGTCACGGCCGACGCCTCCCTCGGACCGGTGGAGATCAACCAGGACGCTTCCCAGATCACCGCCCAGGGTCAGGCCAACCAGTGGGACGCTGTCGAGGTGACCGTGTTGCTGCGCACCCAGACGGCCCTGGTCGTGGGCCGCGGAGGGCAGACGTACAAGGACGACGGGAATCAGTGGCAGCCGTTCCTGGACAACATCAAGACCCTTGCCTACCCGGGTTGACCGTGCTCTGATCGAGCGCCTGGGCTCCGCGGCCGGAGACCTGCTGCTCGGCGCGAGCTGTCACGGCTGCGGGTCGCCGTGGTGGGGGGTCTGCCCGCGGTGCCGTGCGGACGTTGCGGGCCGGTCACCGTTCGTCACCGCGCCCCAGCCGACTCCCGCCGGCTTCCCGCTCACCGTCACCTCCTCGCCGTACGACGACGTCTTCCGCAACGTCATCAGCGCTCACAAGGAGCGGCAGGCGCTCATCTTGACCCGGTTCCTGGCCGAGCGGCTGGCGTTGGCCGGGCACAGTCTGCTCAGCGCGTACGCCGCCCGGACCGAGATCCGCGCCGTCACCCTCGTCCCCGTGCCTTCCGCCACGGCGGTCGTCCGCCAGCGCGGCTTCGACGCGACCTGGGCCATGTCCAAGCTCGCCGTCCGCCGGCTGCAAGCGGTCCATCCGGTCGTCGCGCAACGCATGCTGGAGCAGCGCCGGACGATCGCCGACCAGGCCGGTTTGACCGCGGCCGAGCGGGCCGCCAACCTGCGTCAGGCGTTCGGGCTACGCCGCGGCTCGACGGCCGAGCAGGTCGTGCTCGTCGACGACGTCGTGACGACCGGAGCGAGTCTGACCGAGGCCACCCGGGTGCTCGAGACGGCGGGAATCACGGTCCTCGGCGCCATCACCGTGGCGGCGACGGCGCGCCGAACTACCCCGCTGTCGAGGGCCTGAGAGAACCGTGTGGATCCCCAGCCCGATGTGGAAATCCTACTGGGCAGGGTCTAGCGTCGGTACATGGCGCTACCTGCACCACTACGAATTCCCGGCTTCGGCCGGAGATCTGGTGCGGGGAGTGCCTTCGTCGTTCCGGGCCCTAGATGGAGGTTGACATGGATGTTGTCGTCAAGAGCCGGCATTGCAATGTGTCGGATCAGTTCCGTTCCTACGTGGACGAGAAGATCAATCGGCTGGAGAAGCTCGACGATCGGGTGATCCGGGTGGAGGTCGAAGTCTCGGCGGAACGCAACCGACGGCAGCACGACCAAGCCAGCCGCGTCGAGATAACCCTCCGTACGAAGGGCCCGGTGGTGCGGGCCGAGGCTGCGGCCGAGGACAAGCCCGCCGCTTTCGATCTGGCGTTCGACAAGCTGATGGCCCAGCTGCGCAAGGCTGCCGATCGCAAACGCGTGCACCGGGGTCAGCACGCTCCCCAGTCGCTGCACGACGCGACGGCCGAGATCCCGCCGGTCGAGAGCGGGCCGGTCGAGACCAACGGTCACGACGTGCACACCGTGGCGGGCATCGAGGTGCAGGGCGAGGGACCCATGGTCGTTCGGGAGAAGGTGCACACCGGGGCGCCGATGCACCTCGACCAGGCGCTGCTGGAGATGGAGCTGGTGGGCCACGACTTCTTTCTCTACATGGACTCCGAACACCACGTGCCGAGCGTCGTCTACCGGCGCAAGGCCTACGACTACGGCGTGATCCGGTTGGCGAACGCCGAGACGCTGACCCACGCCTGACCCTTGGCGCCCTGAGTCGGTCGTGGGTGGAGCCCACTGTCAGTGGGCTCCGCTAGCGTCACCGTCGTGGTGAGAGAGCGACTGAGTCAAGCGGCAGCCCGTCGGGTGGCGCTCGCCGCGCAGGGCTTCGGCCGCGCGCGGGCGCAGCGGCCGGTCGGGATGCGGGACGTCCAGGGCTGCATCGAGCGGCTCGGCCAGTTCCAGATCGACTCGATCAACGTGGTCACCCGGGCCCAGTTCACGCCCCTCTACTCCCGGCTCGGGCCCTACGACGTGGCCCTGCTCGACCGGGCCGCCCACCGGCCACCCCGGCGGCTGTTCGAGTACTGGGGCCATGCGGCCAGCCTGATCGACGTCTCGTTGCAACCACTGCTCCGCTTCCGGATGCAGGAAGGCTTCCGCGACGTGTGGGGTGGGATCGAGCGGTTGGCTCGGGACAACCCCGACCTGGTCTCGTTCGTGCGCGACGAGGTGGCCGAACGTGGCCCGGTCAGCGCCCGCCAGCTCGAGGTCGACGAGGTGCGGGACCGGAGCAACTGGGGCTGGAACTGGTCGGGGGTCAAGACCGTTCTGGAGTGGCTCTTCTACTGCGGCGAGGTCACCTCGGCCCGGCGGAACTCCCAGTTCGAGCGGGTCTACGACCTGCCTGAGCGGGTCCTGCCCCGGGCCGTGCTGGACACGCCGACGCCGAGCCCGGAGGAGTCGGTGATCGGCCTGGTCCGGCGGGCGGCTCAGGCACTCGGTGTCGCCAGCGAGTTCTGCCTGCGGGACTACTTCCGGACCCGTCCGCAGATGACCCGGACCGCTATTGCCGACCTGGTCGACGCGGGTGAGTTGCTACCGGTGACCGTGGAGGGTTGGGCCGACAAGCCGACGTACCTCTGGCACCAGGCCAAGGTGCCCCGCAAGGTCACGAGCCGAGCACTGCTCAGCCCGTTCGACTCGATGGTCTTCGAGCGGGCTCGGCTGGAGCGGCTGTTCGACTTTTTCTACCGGATCGAGATCTACGTGCCCGAACCCCGGCGGGTGCACGGCTACTACGTGTACCCCTTCCTGCTGGACGAGGCGTTCGTCGCGCGGGTGGACCTCAAGGCCGACCGGGCCCGCGGGGTGCTGCGGGTCAACTCGGCCTGGCTCGAACCGGGTCAGAATCCGGCAAAGGTCGCGGTCGAGCTGGGCCACGAGCTCGAGAGCATGGCCGGCTGGCTCGGGTTGAGCGCCGTCGAGGTGGTGCCCCGTGGCGACCTCGCACCGGTGCTGGGCGCGGTGCTCGGCGGCTGAGTCGAGTGGATAGCGTGGAGTCATGACCTATGTCGCCACAGACCAGTACCTGCCCGCTGAGGGGCGCTACGACGTCCAGCCCTACCGCCGCTGCGGCCGCAGCGGGCTCAAGCTGCCGGCGGTCTCGCTGGGGTTCTGGCACAACTTCGGGGACGACAAGCCGTACGAGACCCAGATCGCCGTGGCCCGCCGCGCGTTCGACCTGGGCGTGACCCACTTCGACCTGGCCAACAACTACGGCCCGCCCTACGGTGCGGCTGAGGTCAACTTCGGCCGGATGATGGCCGCCGACTTCGCGCCCTACCGCGACGAGCTGATCATCTCCAGCAAAGCCGGCTGGGACATGTGGCCCGGCCCCTACGGCGATCACGGCTCCCGCAAGTACCTGACCGCCAGCCTCGACCAGTCGCTGCAACGGATGGGTCTGGATTACGTCGACATCTTCTACCACCACCGTCCCGACCCGGAGACCCCACTCGAGGAGACGATGGGCGCCCTCGACGCTGCCGTTCGTGCGGGCAAGGCCCTCTACGTCGGCGTCTCGTCCTACTCGCCCGAGCACACCGCGGCTGCGGCCAAGATCCTGCGTGAGCTGGGCACGCCGATGACCATCCACCAGCCGTCGTACTCGATGTTCAACCGCTGGATCGAGGCCGGCCTGCTTCAGGTGCTGGGTGATGAGGGCGTCGGCTGCATCGCGTTCACCGCACTGGCCCAGGGCCTGCTCACCGACCGCTACCTGAACGGCGTTCCGGCCGACTCGCGGGCCGCGCAGGGCAAGTCGCTCGAGCAGGACGTGTTCACCGAGGAGAACCTCGACAAGGTGCGTGCCCTCAACGAGATCGCCCAGGGTCGCGGCCAGACGCTCGCCCAGCTCGCGCTGGCCTGGGTGCTGCGCGACGAGCGGATGACCTCGACCCTCATCGGCGCCAGCAGCGTGAAGCAGCTCGAGGACAACGTCGGCGCGGTCCAACGGCTGGCGCTCTCCGAGGCCGAGCTGGCCGAGATCGACCGCTACGCCGTGGAGTCCGGCGTGGACTTGTGGGCCACCGCGCGCTCCGCCACTGACTCCTGAGTTCAGCGGGGGCCTAACATAGGGGGCGCGTCGGGGAACGTCCCGGCGCGTCCGACCCGTTCTACCGGGTGACCACACGAGGTAAGGGAGCCAGTTTCCGTGGCTTTGATGGATAGGTTGCTGCGCGTAGGCGAGGGCAAACTTCTCAGGCAGCTCACGAATATCGCCAAACAGGTGAGCGCGATCGAGGATGACTTTGTCGCGATGAGCGACGAGGAGCTACGCGGTCAGACTGGTGAGTTCCGGGCGCGCTTCGACAGAGGGGAGATTCTCGAGTCGCTGCTGCCTGAGGCGTTCGCGACCGTTCGTGAGGCCAGCCGCCGGGTACTGGACAAGCGGCACTTCGATGTCCAGGTCATGGGCGGCGCGGCACTGCACATGGGCAACATCGCCGAGATGAAGACAGGCGAGGGCAAGACGCTGGTGGCAACCATGCCGTCATACCTCAACGCATTGACCGGCCGCGGCGTCCACATTGTCACCGTCAACGATTACCTGGCCAAGCGCGACTCAGAGTGGATGGGACGTGTTCACCA
>DATDBS010000068.1:0-2272 GCA_036524735.1 Propionibacteriaceae bacterium | reverse complement strand
CGACACAGTCCTGGGCGCGAGCAGCCAGGTCGAATGGACCATCGGTGAGCTCTACCGCCGGATCGAGGCGTGCACCTCCGGGCCCTCCACCGACGGACTCTGCCGCTTCGATGGCCGACGGGCGATCCGCACGACCGGTCGGTGCAAGGTCTGCGACAACTGGTGGCACAAGTTTTCTCACCCTGACCGGGGCCTGACGATCTTGGCTTACGACTTCGCCGACGACCGTATTCGCCCGAAGCGGGTCAAAACCGTCAACTACAACGGAGTGCGTCCGGTGTTCCGGATCGAACTCTCTGACGGTCGCAGCGTCAAGGCCACCGACAACCACCGGTTCCTCACCCCTTCCGGCTGGCGGCACGTGTTCGACATGTCGGTCGGTGACACCCTGCTCACCCACGGCGGCTACGAGAAGAGCGGCACCTCACTGGACGACCTGCGTACCACCAGCGGCGAGCGACAAGGCGTCGGGACCGTCTGGGGCCGCATGGACGAAAACGTCGGCTTCGTCGACGGTGGCTTCGTCGCACTGCAGTCCTGGACGGAGCAGAGCACCACTGCAGGGCTCAAGCACTGCAGCGTCTGCTACCAGACCGAGGGTCGTCTCGAACGCGCGCACCTCGACGGCAAACGGCGCAACAACACGCCCGCCAACCTTTCCTGGATGTGCGTGTCACACCACAAGCAGCACGACTACGCCCACAATGGCCGCCGCCGACGCTGGCAGAAGGGCCACGCCGTCACCGAGGCCAAGATCATCTCGATCACCGCCGCCGGCTCCGAGGCCGTCTACGACGTCGAGATGGACGATGTCAACCACTCATTCGTCGCGAACGGCATCGTCAGCCACAACAGCCACTCGCAGGCCTACGCGAAGGTCACGTTCCTGACCGCGTACGCGAAGGCGAACTGGCCGGCGCAGACCGCGGCTGCGGTGTTGGCTTGCACCGACGACGACGAGAAGCGGCGCAGGGTGCTGCTGGATTTGGCTGCCGATGGCATCGAGGTCGCCCCGCCGGACGTCAATGAGGGGCGCGCCAGCACCTCGGTCGGGGCCGACGGTCGGCTTCGGCTGGGGCTGGCGGAGATCCGTGACGTCGGCAAGGCGGCCGACCTGCTGATCATGGAGCGGGAGGCGAACGGGCCTTTCCGGTCGCTGCTGGACCTGACGAGCCGCGTGTCCGGAACCGGGTGCAACGTGAAGGTGTTCGAGGCGCTTATCGAGGCGGGCGCGCTCGACTCGTTCGGTCCGCGGCTGGGTCTGATGATGGCGGTACGGGCCGACCGGGACGTGTCGATCGACGCCGAGTGGGGCGGCCTGGAACGCTCCGAGCGGCAGCGTTACCGATTGGGTGTCCGGGTTGGCCAGCACCCGCTGACCCCGCATCGACAGGCCCTGCGGAACTGGCAGTCGTTCGACGGCGAGCACCGGGAGACGGGCGACCTTCTCGGCCGCCACGCGATGGGGGTTGCCAAGATGCGCCGCACCAACCTGGACCGCAAGGGCAGCAACGTGCTGGTCGCCGGGGTGCTGACCCGCTGGGAGCAGAGCACCGGCAACCACGGCGCGTCCGTCCGGTTCGACTTGGAGGGCTCGGACGGTTCATGGATTGAGGGGGTGATGTGGACCAAGCAGCTGACCCGGCTGCTGCGCCACGGCGTCGTACCACCGCTTGGCTCGGTGGTCGCGGTCGACGGATGGGCGACCCGGCGCACCATCCAGGTACGCGCGGGCAGCGACGGGTCCGACATCGACGCCCGCGACCATGACTCCATCGAGCGGGTCACCGAGGTCGAGTTGCTGCGGTTACGGGCAGACTCGATCGAGGTGATCGACCTGCGCGAGCTGAAGCGAGTTGACTTGAACCCTGCCCCAGCGCAGGTCTGCATCGTCGACGCCGCCGAGCGTGGCCGCCACATCCTGGCAGCTCGCAACCTGTCGAAACGGCGGAGGAAGAAGCCCGCGGGTCTGTCGGCGCGACCCGCCACCGTCTCCGCCGCGGCGGGCTTTGCTGGCGGTCGAGAGGCCGGGCCGGCGGGGGCGCAGGGCGCGGCGGAGATTGGATCGGCGGGCACGCTCTCCCAGTCGACCGCTGCGTCCTTCGCTGCCCGCGGAAACGACTCGGCCGCCCGGGTGGTGCTCGTCACGATGAACGGACGCAACCTGACCCCGCACGGCGCATCGTCGAGGGACGGCGTGATGATGGCCCGCACCACCAAGAGCTTCGTTGGCAGGAACACGGCACTGGCCCCCGTGTTGAAGAAGGCCGGC
>DATDBS010000067.1:0-4139 GCA_036524735.1 Propionibacteriaceae bacterium | reverse complement strand
ACCGGGATGCTGCTTGGTCCAGTGGAACCCCACCATCGTCTCGCCGCGAACGGCGACCAGGAACCCGGCGGGGTCGAACCAGGGTTCGGCCATCCGGTCGTCCAGGTCGGCACGGGTGATCTGACCCTGCTCTGGATGGTGGACGAAGGCACGGGCGTTCACGGCCAGCCAGGTCTGCTCGTCCTCCCCGCGACGGAAGGGACGGATCGCGACATCGGCGGGCGGTGCCGGCCGCAGCCAGTCTCCGTCCAGGGGGCGCTGCATGATCAGCAGCTCGCGCACCTTGACCAAACCCACCCGGTGAGCGAGGCCCGCCGCTGCGGGGGAGCTGCCGGCCGCCCACATCTGCAGGGTGGCCTGACCGAGGGCGACCAGCTCGTCGGTCAGCGCCGCACCGATCCCGTGCCGACGGTGCCTCGGGTCCACGACCAGCTGTCCGACGCTCGCGCCCGGCTCGTCCTGCAGCTGCGCGTAACCGACCAGGTCACCTGCGCGAGTGGCTTGTAGGTGTCGAACCGTTGCCCGCGTCCGCCGCAGGTGGAGGATGGCCGCCTCGTTCAGCGGAGGTGACCCGTCAGCCTGTTCCGCGCGGGCGGCCAGTTCGAGCACGGCCTGCACCTGCGCCGGCGCGAGGGTCGAGGAGGTCGAGACCGTCACGCCGTACGCCATGCGCCCCACCGTAGGGGATCTATGCTGGCGGGCGACCATCGCCTCGGGCGGCGCCTCGAGCGTCGGCCCCGACCAGTAAGGATGTCTGCGCATGCGCGACGCCGAGTACCAGCCGGACCAGATCGGGGCGTACGGAGCCACCGAGCAGCCCGCGGTCGCGGCGCGGATGGCGCCGCATCTGCGGATGACCGAGATCGGTGCCGTGGCCGCCGTGGTGGCCGTCGTCCTCGCGGTGGTGGCGGTCGTCCGCTTTCCCTCGTTCGACGCGTCGGGGACCGGGATCGGCTGGGCCGTCACGGCGCTGATCGGCGCGGTGCTGATGCTGGCGGTCTGCGTCATCCAGGTCGCGGTCTGGTTGCGGGCCATCGCCTCGTGGCGCGGCCAGCGGGTCCAGGACCTGCACGGTGAGGCGCGGCTGTCCTGGATCACCCACCTGTGCTCGTACCCGGTCGTCGTGATCGCTCTGCTCGGGTCCATCGCCGGCAGCACGTACGCCACCTTCGCCGCCACCTCAGCGGTCCTACTCGGGCTGTCGCTGCTCTTCGTCCTCGTGGCGCAGGTGCTCGCGGGCGTCCAGTACCTGCGCCCGAGCGGTCCGCCGGGGACCCTGCCGGCGCACATGCGGCGGCTGATCCAGCGCTCCCAGCAGCGCGAGGACGACCGCGACTTCTAGGTCGGCCTCGAGGGGTCGAATCTTCTGGGTCGTCATCCACCGTAGCGGTGGTTAATCCACCAGTTCTTGCGCGCTCTGCGGCTCCTCGCGCCGACGACGGCGCACGGTGAGGAAGAGCCGGTGGGCGGTGACCAGGACGCCGATCCAGGCCAGCCCGATGACCCAGGCGAACATCACGTCGGTCAACCAGTGGTGGCCGAGGAAGACCCGGCTGAGCCCCATGCTGACCGACCAGACGACGGCCGCCAGCACCGCCCCGGCCCGAGCGATCCGGGTCCTGAGATGGGCCATCACGAGGTACGCGACCATCCCCGAGATCACCGTGCTGTTCAGTGCGTGGCCGGACGGGAAAGAGAAGGCGTACTCGTACGGCGGCACCGCGTCGGCCAGCGGCGGTCGCGCCCGGCCGACGATGGCCTTGCCGACGTTGGTCATGGTGAGCGAGCCCGCCACCGCGAGCAGCATCAGGAACAACGGGGTACGCGAACGCCAGCGCCAGACCATCAACACGGTGATCGCGGTCGCGATGATGGTCATCCCGACCGGACCCCCGAGGTGGGTGAAGACGGTTAGGACCCGGGTGTTGGTCGCCGTCCGCAGACTGAGGGCAGCGTCGAGAACCGGCCGGTCGAAGCCTGCGATCCCGTCGCCCTCCTCGACCGCCTCATAGATCTGACCGCCGACCACCAGAAGGGCGACGACGACGACACCGCCGATCGCTGAGGTGACGTAGAGCACCGAATCGGCCGAGAAGGTGCGCGCCAGACGGCGGGCCAGACCGACCAACCCATGGCCGAGGCGGGACCGCCACCGCGTCAGGTCGCGGTCGCCGATGGAGGCGTCGCTGGGCTGGTCGTCGTCGAGTCTCATAGCAGGTGGGGGCCGATCACCGTCAGGCGATCGAGATCAGGTCAGCCCGCGGTGACGCGGTTCGACTCCTCCACGGGGGCGACGAAGCGGTAGCCCACGTTCCGGACCGTGCCGATGACCGACTCGTACTCCGGGCCGAGCTTGGCCCGCAGTCGACGGACGTGCACGTCGACGGTCCGGGTGCCCCCGTAGTAGTCGTAACCCCAGACGTCGCTGAGCAGCTGCTGACGGCTGAACACGCGACCGGGGTGCTGCGCGAGGTATTTCAGCAGCTCGAACTCGGTGTAGGTGAGATCCAGCTGCGCGCCGTTCAGCTTCGCGCTGTAGCCGGCCTCGTCGATGATGATGTTGCCGGTCTGGATCAGCGGATCCGTGCCGGAGGAGACGGTCGGCGTCATCGCGAGCCGAAGCCGCACGTCGACCTCGGCCGGGCCGGCGGAGGCGAGCAATAGGTCGTCGAAGCCCCAGTCGGAGGAGAGGGCGGCCAGGCCGCCCTCGCTGACGATGACCAGCAGCGGGGACTCCTTGCCGGTGGTCTCGATCAGACGGCAGAGGGAGCGGGCGCCGACCAGGTCACGCCGAGCATCAAGGAGGATGACATCGGCGGACGGGGCGTCGAGCAGCGCGGTCGCTTCGGCTTGGGCCACCTTGATCTGGTGGGGCAGAAGCTCCAGGGCTGGGAGGATCTCGGAGGAAGCGTGCATATCGTTGGTGAGTAGCAGCAGGGTCGCCATGTCGGGACTCCTCAGGTGGGGTGCAGCGGACTCAGCTCAGGGGCAACGAGACCCGTCTGTAACGGACCCTTTGCATGGCTGAGACTACTGCAATGCAGTTGGTGCACCTTCATTACTGGGCCGGGGCCCGGGCCGCCGCCGGCATGGTCGAGGAGACCGTTTCCGCGGCCACCGTCGAGGACGCTCTGCGGCAGGTTTCTGATCGACGTGCAAACCCCCATTTTGAGCGTGTGATAAGGGCAAGCACGCTCTTGATCGACGAGGTTCCGGCCCGCGAAGCCGACCTGTCACGCACCCTCGTGAGGCCCGTCAGAGTGGAGATATTGCCGCCCTTCGCCGGGGGTGAACGCTCGATATCGTTCGATCTGCAGCCTATTCGTGCACGTTTGTGAACGTTTCCTAAGTGAAATGTGGGCAAACTCACGGTCGGAAGTCGTCGATGTGAGATTGGCTGACCGGCACATGCTGCCTCGAGGCCTTGTCCAAATGATGGACACACGTCTTGATGGTTGAGACGTACGCTTGGGGCGGTGCGTAACCCCCGCTTAACCTGGGGCCGTGATCACATCGAACGCGTGGGCCCCTCGGCTCACTCGCCGCCGCGCCGTGGATCACGGCCGGATGCGCTCGTCCTTGTGTCCGCCTCGCCGAATGTAGGTGGGCCGACCTGCGTCTCGCCCCGTGCGGGCGTTCCGGGACGCGACGCTGGTGACCACCCGGCAGCAGCCGGCGACCGACCGCCCGATCGGGCGATCCGACCCGCAGCCCACAATCGCACGTATCCGGTTTCGCTCCCGCGGGCCGCAGCCCAAACGCACAAGGAGAAGTCAGAAGATGAGCAGGCAGGAAGTACTGGTTGACGCCGACTGGGTCGCCGAGCACGGAGCCGACGACAACGTCGTGCTGGTCGAGGTCGACGAAGACACCACGGCGTACGACGGCGGACACATCGCCGGCGCGATCAAGCTGGACTGGAAGAAGGACCTCCAGGACCCGGTTCGCCGCGACTTCGTCAACAAGGCGCAGTTCGAGGCGCTGCTGAGCGAGCGCGGGATCAGCAACGACGACACCGTCGTGCTGTACGGCGGCAACAACAACTGGTTCGCCGCGTACGCGTACTGGTACTTCAAGCTCTACGGCCACCAGAAGGCGCTGCTGCTCGACGGCGGTCGCAAGAAGTGGGAGCTGGACGC
>DATDBS010000066.1:0-10006 GCA_036524735.1 Propionibacteriaceae bacterium | reverse complement strand
TAGTCCGTGATCCGGGTCAGCGGGATGGTCAGCGCCACGAACAGGATGCCGGCCACCACGTACGGCGTGAAGTTGAAGTCAGTCGCCGTCTCGATCTGGGCGGACCGGATGGCGTCGATCACCCCGAGCACCGCGATCAGTCCGGAGTCCTTCTGCAGGCTGACCAGGTCGTTCAGCAGCGGCGGGACCACCCGGCGGGCGGCCTGCGGCAGTACGACGAAGCGCAAGGACTGGGCGTACGAGAGGCCGAGCGAGCGGGCCGCCGCCCGCTGCGAGGGGTGGACGGACTCGATGCCGGCCCGGAAGACCTCGGCGACGTACGCCGTGTAGGTCAGCACAAGCGCCGCCCCGCCCCAGAAGAGGGGGCTGTTGGGGACACCACGCAGCTGCAGCGCCGGCACCCCGAACCCGAGCAGGAAGATCACCAGCAGCAGCGGCAGGCCGCGGAACAGATCCGTGTACGCGGCCGCGAAGATCCGCACCGGCAGGAACACCGGTCCGCGCAACGTCCGCAGCACGGCCAGGGTGAGCCCGAAGATGGCGATCAACACGCCGCAGACCAGCATCACCCGGATGTTGAGCCACAGCCCGGTCGCCACCGCGGGCAGCGCCGACCACGCCCGGGCCGGGTCGAAGAACGTCTCCTGGACCCGCGGCCAGCCGGGCGTGGAGGTGATGCCGATGACCAGGGCCGCGACCACGATCAGCGTGCTGCCGACGGCGATCGCAGTCGAACGGTTCGACCGCCGCCGCCGGTACGCCTCGCGCTCGCGTTCCCGGGCCGAGGGTTGCCAGTCCGTCACTGGCCCGGCGCCGCTCTGCGTCACGAGTGGGTCGTCACGAGAGCTTGGGCGCGCCGTCGGTGTTGGACAGCCACTGCGTCTCGAGGGCGGTCAGCGTGCCGTCGGCGCGCAATGCGTCCACGGCCTGGGTGACGCAGCTGGTCAGCGCGCTGCCCTTGGCGAGCACGAGACCGAACTGGTCCGGGGTGCCGGTGCCGGGCGGCAGCTGGCCGACGATCACGCCGTCGTCGAGCTGGGCCGCCACCATGTAGAACGCGGTGGGCAGGTCGACCACGATCCCGTCGACCTGGCCGTGCTTGAGCGCCTGCACCGCGAGGTCGTTGGTGTCGTACGGCGCCGGCTTCTGGGTGGTCTGGATCTGGTCGGTGATCGCCGTGTACGACGTGGTGCCCACCTGGGCGGCGAGCTTGGCGGACTTGAGATCGGCCACGGATTTGGCGCCGGCGATGGGCGAGCTCTTCGTCGTCACCACGGTCTGCGCGACGTCGTAGTAGCCGCTGGAGAAGTCGACGGCCTTCTTCCGCGCCTCGGTGATGGAGACCTGGTTGATGTCGACGTCGAAGGTTTTCGTGCCGGGGGCGTACGCGTTGGTGAACGGCACCGTGACCCAGCTGACCTCGGCGGCGGCGAAGCCGAGCTTGGCGGCCACGGCGTACGCCACCGCCGACTCGTAGCCCTTGCCGTTGGTCGGGTCGTCGTCGCTGAACCAGGGGCCGTACGCCGGCTTGTCCGTGCCCACGGTGAACTTCCCGGCGGTGTTCAGGGCCAGCTGGTCCTTCGTGCAGGTGCTCGCGCTCGCGCTGACGGCGGGCGCCGCGGTGTCCTGCGGAGCGCAGGCGGCGAGACCACCGAGCAGCACGAGCCCGGCGAGCACGACAGGAGCCGGCCGGGTGACGATCGAGCGGTTGAGGAAAGACATGAGGCTCCTGAGGGTCGGCACGGACGCAGCACTGCGGGGACCTGGTGGAGAAACCCTAAGGCTTCGGCCGGGTTCCACGACCCACTTTCCGCGACTGGCACCATGGGGGCGTGCCCGAAGGTGACAGCATCTGGAAAGTCGCCCGAACGCTCGACAAGGCGCTCAAGGGCCGCCGGCTCGCCACGGGTGAGTTACGGGTCGGATCCCTGGTCGGAGCCGAGCTCGCTGGGGTCACGGTGGTCGAGAACGACACCCACGGCAAGCACCTGCTGACCCGCTTCGACAACGGTCAGACCCTGCACACCCACCTGCGGATGGACGGGTCCTGGACCGTCGTACGCCCCGGGCTGCAGCTCCCGAAGCATCTCGACCCCGACATCCGGGTGCTCCTCGCCGCAACGGACGGGCCCACGGCCTACGGGCTTACCATCCCGGTCGTGGAGCTGCTCGCGACCAAGGACGAGCACCAGGCGATCGGTCACCTGGGGCCGGACCCGCTGCGTGAGGACTGGGACCTGGCACAGGCCGTGGCCCGGATCGCCGCCGGTCCGGACCGGACGATCGCCGCCGCCCTGCTCAACCAGCGCGGGATGGCGGGGCTGGGCAACCTGTGGGTCAACGAGCTGTGCTTCCTGCGTGGCGTCAGCCCCTGGACCCCGGTCAGCGAGGTCGACGTCACCGCGATGGTGCGACTGGCCGTACGCACGCTGCGGCATTCGGCCAAAGTTCCCGGCGCCTACCAGGTCACGACCGGTCGGAACCGGCGGGGCGAGGACCACTGGGTCGCCGGCCGCGCCCATCAGCCGTGCCGTCGCTGCCGGACCCTGATCCGGGTCGCCGCCGAGGTGCAGGGGGACCCGGAGCAGCGGCGTACCTGGTGGTGCCCGGTCTGCCAGCCCGGACCTTCGCCGGAGGTCTAGCCCGACTAGGCGTTCGGCTGGCCGGTGGAGGCCGTCGTACCGCCGTCGACCGGGAGGATGACGCCGGTGAGGTAGCCCGCGTCCGGGCTGGCCAGGAAGAGGGCGACGCGGGCGACATCTTCTGGTTGTCCCGGCCGACCGAGCGCGATCCGGTTGAGCAGGGCGGCGCTGAAGTCGGGGTCGTCGAGCCGGGCGCTGGTCAACCGCGTCTCGGTGAAGGCGGGAGCCACGACGTTGACGCGGACCCCGGCCGGGCCGAGGTCGAGGGCCAGCGACTGCATCATCGTGTTGGTGGCGCCCTTGGTCGCGTTGTAGGCGAACTGGCCCCAGTCACCCCGGATCCCGGAGACCGAGGAGATGGCCACGATGTTGCCGCCAGAGCTCTTCAGGTGCGGGATGGCCGCGCGGACGACGTAGAGGAGACCGTCGAGGTTGATGCCGCGCACGCGCTCCCACTGTTCGTCGGTGAAGTCCTCGAGCTCGGCGCCCTCGTAGACGCCGGCGTTGTTGATGACGACGTCCAGGCGGCCGAAACGCGCGACAAGCATCGCGACGGCCTCATCGACCTCGTCGCGCTTCGAGACGTCGACGGTCAGGGCCAGGGTGCGTTCGGCCGGGAAGCCCTCGAAGGCGGCCTCCAACGTCGCAGCGGTCCGGCCGATCCCACACACCGAGGCACCCTGCTCGAGAAAAGCGCGGGCGATGGCCTTGCCGATGCCGTCGCCGGCCCCGGTGACCAGCACGACAGTCGACTCGAACGGGTACTTCACAGTGGAGATCATGGGATCACTCAATCAGGCGTCAACTTCTGGTGGGTTAGCCACCGCTCACGTGGATAAGCCACCAGAAACTGGGCGGGTCAGACGGTCTCGAGGACGTCGTCCCACTTACCGCGGCTGTACTGGTCCGGATACGGGGCGTCGCGCCAGGTCAGACCCAGCTCAGCGGCGGCGCGAAGCGGCCAGGCCGGCTCGCGCAGCGCAGGCCTGGCCAGGAACACGACGTCGGCGTCACCGTCGCTGATGATCTCCTCGGCCTGCCGGGGGCTCAGGATCAGGCCCACCGCACCGGTGGCGACGTCCGCGCCCTCACGGATCTGACGGGCGAACGGCACCTGGTAGCCCGGTCCGACCGGGATGTCGGTGACGACGTTGCCTCCGGTGGAGACGTCGACCAGGTCGACGCCCCGCTCGCGCAGCAACGCCGACAGTTGGGTGGACTGGTCACCGTCCCAACCGCCGTCGACCCAGTCGGTCGCGGAGAGGCGGACGAGCAAGGGCTTCTCGGCCGGCCAGACCTGGCGGACGGCGTCGGCGAGCTCGAGCAGGAAGCGCACCCGGTTGTCGAAGCTGCCGCCGTACTCATCGGTGCGGTGGTTCGACAGCGGCGACAAGAACTCGTGGATCAGGTAGCCGTGGGCGGCGTGCAGCTCGACCACGTCGAAGCCGGCCTGGTCGGCCCGCTGAGCGGCGGCCACGAAGGCGTCGATGGTCTCCGCGATGTCGGCGGCCGTCATCTCGACCGGGGCGGCGTAGTCCTCGAAAGCGATCGGGGACGCGGAGATCGTCGGCCAGCCCCCATCGGAGGCCGGCACGGTGCCGGTCGGCTCACCCGGAAAACCGCGGTACGTCGACGCCTTCCGACCGGCGTGGGCGAGCTGGATCGCGAAGGCGGTGTCCTGGGTGTGGACGAAGTCGGCGATCCGCGCCCAGGCGTCGCGCTGCGCGTCGTTCCAGATGCCGGTGTCCTGCGGGCTGATCCGGCCCTCGGGGGTGACGGCCGTCGCTTCGGTCATGACGAGTCCGAACCCGCCCTGGGCGCGCGCGCCGAGGTGGACGAGGTGCCAATCGGTGGGGACGCCGTCGCGCTCGGTGACCGAGTACTGGCACATCGGCGCCAGCCAGATGCGGTTCTTGACGGTCAACGCGCGCAGGGTGACGGGGTCGAAGAGGTGAGGCATGTCAGAGGCAACCGACCGAGAGGTCCGCCGATTCCGGGGCCGCGCGTCTGGTGCGTCACACTTCCCGCATGGCTCCACCGTCTCGCCCTGTCTCCGCGCCCCAGGTCGAGGTGAGCGTCCTCGATGCGCTCCGGAGCCCGCGGTTGCTCACCCGGGAGGCGCTGGCGGGCATCGTCACGACCCTGGCCCTGGTGCCGGAGGTCATCTCGTTCTCCGTGATCGCCGGGGTCGACCCGATCGTCAGCCTGGTGGCCTCGATCGTGCTCACCCTGACCATGTCACTCCTCGGTGGCCGCCCGGCCATGGTCACCGCGGCGGCGGGCTCGGTGGCCCTGGTCATCGCGCCGCTGGTCAAGGAGCACGGGGTCGACTATGTGTTGCCGACGGTCATCCTGGCCGGGGTCGTCCAGATCGCGTTCGGGGCGTTCGGGCTCGCCCGGCTGATGCGCTTCATCCCGCGGTCGGTCATGATCGGGTTCGTCAACGCCCTGGGCATTCTGATCTTCGTGGCCCAGGTCCCGCACCTGCTTGGGGTCCCCTGGTTGGTCTATCCACTGTTCGCGCTGACGGTGCTCATCGTCCTCCTGCTGCCGCGCCTGACCAAGGCCGTACCCGCGCCGCTGGTGGCGATCGTGGTGGTCACCGCGATCGTCATGATCGCGCACCTGTCCGTGCCGAACGTGGCCGACGAGGGTCCGCTCACCGGCCGGCTGCCGGGTTTCACGCCCTTCCTGGCACCGTTCGAGCTGGACACCCTTCGGATCATCTGGCCGACCGCGCTCAGCGTTGCCTTCGTCGGGCTGATGGAGACGCTGCTGACCGCCAAGCTCGTCGACGACCTCACCGACACTCGTTCGCACAAGAGCCGCGAGTCCTGGGCGCTCGGCGTCGCGAACATCCTGGCCGGCTTTTACGGCGGCATCGCCGGCTGCGCGATGATCGGCCAGACCATCGTGAACGTCAAGATCGGTCGGGCGCGGACCCGGCTGTCCACCCTGATCGCCGGACTGTTCCTGCTCGCGGTGGTCACCGGGCTGAGCGGGCTGATGGGTCAGATCCCGATGGTCGCCCTGGCCGCGGTGATGATGATCGTCGCCGTCAGCACCGTCAACTGGCACAGCGTCTCCCCGGTCACCCTGCGCCGGATGCCGCTGCCCGAGACGTTGGTGATGGCCCTGACCATCGTGATCACGGTCGCGACCGGGAACCTGGCCCTCGGGGTCGCGTTCGGGGTCCTACTGGCCATGGTGCTGTTCGCCCGGCGGGTGGCGCACGTGATCGACGTGGCCCGCGCGGTGAGCCCGGACGGGAGGACGGCGACCTACGTCGTCCGCGGTCCGCTCTTCTTCGGCAGCAGCAACGACCTGGTCGAACGGTTCTCCTACGCGCAGGACCCGGCCCGGGTCGTGGTCGACCTCACCGAGGCGCAGATCTGGGACGCGTCGACGGTGGCGGCGCTGGACTCGATCGAGACGAAGTTCGCCGAGCACGGCAGCCGGGTGGCCTTCACCGGGCTGGACGAACGGAGCACACGCTTCCGATCGCGGCTGTCCGGGCGGCTCGTCGGCTGAGTCTCAGCGCCGACCGCGGGGCGTACGCCGTCGGTTCGCGGCTGGCGGCGGAGCCTTCTTCCTCGTTTTGGCCTTGGACTCCTCGGGAGCCTTGACCGGCGTACGGGAGCTGTTCTTGGTCCGGCCGCGGACGATCCCGATAAAGTCCTCGATCAGCTCGTGCGGATTGTCGACCAGCCAGGCCAGACCGACGGTGGTCGGCGGGCGGTCGGTGACCGGTCGGTAGACCAGGTCTCGGCGGCTGTGGGAACGGGCGATGGAGTGGGGCACGTAGAGGATCCCGGCCCCGCCGGCCACGAGGTCGAACGCATCGTCGGAGTCGACGTCCTCGAGCACGGTCTCCTCGCTGAGATCGGCCGCGGACACCTGCTCGAAGAGAGAGACCGGGTGGTCCTTGGGTACGACGACCACGGCCACCTCGTCGTACAGCGGGATCACGTGCAAACCCTCGCTCGCGACGGGCAGCCGGACGAAGCACATGTCGACCCGCCCGTCGTCCAGGGCGGTGCGTTGCTCGGACTCGGTCAGCTCCTCGACCAGCAGCGGAACGTGGTGATGGCGGTCCGCCCAGGTCCGGCGCCATTTCGTCAGCGTGACCCCGGGAACGAATCCGACCGTCAGGCCGCGTACGGGTTCACTCACCCGAGCAGGCTAGTCCTCCGGCCGGGGCCGTTACCCTGAGCAGGTGAGCCAGACCATGAAACCCCTGACCGCGGCGAGCAAGCTCGGCATCTATCTCCCCGCCACCCCGGAGGAGTTCCAGCGCTCACCGATCACCCGAGACGAGCTGGACGCCTTGCGTGACGACCCGCCCGCATGGCTGATCGAGCTGCGGCGGACTGGCCCGTTCCCGCGTGACGTGGTCGCCCAGAAACTGGGCATCTCCCGCGCCGGACTCGCCCGCGGCGAGGTCGGCGACGCTCTCGACTCCGATCAGATCGGCGAGTTGCTCGCCGCTCCGCCGCCTTGGCTGCTGCGCGAACGCCGCAACTACACCGAGGTCATCGCCGACAAGGAACGGGCCAAGTCCTCCGACTGACCCCGCCGGCAACGGCTCAGATGTCGATCAGAACCTTGCCGACGGTGGCCTGCTCGACCGCGTCATGAGCCTGGGCGGTGTCGGCCAGGGCGAAGCGGGTCAACGGCAGTCCGTGCTCGTCACCCACCCGAAGCGCGCCATCGGCCAGCGCAGCGGAGACCGCAGCGACGGACGCCGACTTCTGCTCGTCGGTGACCGTGTAGGTCATGATGAATTGGAACCGGACGTTCTTGATCATGCTCGGCCGTACCGGGATGGGCAGCGGTTCGTCGGATTCCGAGACGTAGACCGCGATCGTCCCGTTGGGCGCGAGCACCTCGAGCCCGACGTCGAGATTGGCCAGCGGTGCGACCTCGACCACGAGATCGACCCCGCGCTCCGAGACCGCCTTGACCCGTTCCGCCACCGACTCGGTGCGGTAGTTGATCACATGCTCGGCTCCGGCCCGCCGGGCGAGCTCGGCCTTCTCGTCGCCGCTGACGGTGGTGATCACCGTCGCTCCGGCCCAGACGGCGAGCTGAATGGCCGCGTGGCCGACCGCGCCCGCGCCTCCCGTGACGAGCACGACGATCCCCGTAAGTGCTCCGGGCACGAGCTGCGCCGGCACCCCCTCGTGGGCCGTCAGCGCGCGATGGGCCGTCAGCGCCGGGATGCCGAGCGAGGCGCCGGTGTCGAAGGTCTCCTGATCCGGCAGGGTGACGACCTTCCGAGCGGGCAGGGTGACGTGCTCCTGGGCGGTGCCCTCCGGGTTCTGCCAGGCGACGTCCCAGAGCCAGACCCGCTGGCCGATCTCCAAGCCCGTCACGTCGGCACCCACCTCGACGACGACTCCGGACCCGTCCTGGTTGGGCACCTGGGGCGTGGGCAGCGGCTTGCTGTCCGCGCCGCCCTGACGCGCCTTCCAGTCGGTGGGGTTGACCCCGGAGACGACGACCTTGACGCGAACCTGTCCCGGGCCGGGCTCGGTGGTCTGGCGGTCGACGAGGCTCAGCACCGAGCTGGGGCCGGTCTTGTCGTACGTGATGGCTCTGCTCATCGGTCGCTCCTCACCAGCGGTCGTGGACCTGCGGGCGGATGGCCCGGTCGTAGAGGCCACGGACGGCCGTCATGAAGTCCTCACCCAGTTCGGGCAGGGCGCCGGCGGCGGCGTTGGCCTGGGCCTGGGCGACCGAGCGGGCACCCGGGATGACCGTGGTCACACCGGGCTGCTGCACGACCCAGGCCAGCGCAGCCTGCGCGGGCGTGGCCTCGAACGGCAGCTGGGCGACCAGGCCGGCGAACTCCTGCGCGGCGCGTACACCGGTCTCGTAGTCCACTCCGGCGAAGGTCTCGCCGACGTCGAACGCGTCACCCCGCCGGTTGTAGTTGCGGTGGTCGTTCTCCGCGAAGGTGGTCTCGTTCGTGTAGCGGCCACTGAGCAGGCCGCTGGCCAGCGGGACGCGGGCGATGATGCCCACCCCAGCGGCCTGCGCGGCGCCGAGGACGACGTCCAAGGGCTTGAGGCGGAAGGCGTTCAGGATGATCTGGACGGTTGCGGTGCCGCGTCGAGAGATCGCCGTCAGCGCCTCGTCGCAGGTCTCGACACTGACGCCGTAGTTGGCGATCACCCCTTCGGCGACCAAGGTGTCGAGCGCGTCGTAGACCTCGTCGTGGGAGAAGACCGACGTGGGCGGGCAGTGCAGCTGGACGAGGTCGAGCTGGTCGGTCACGAGGTTGCGTCGTGAGCGGTCGGTCCAGGCGCGGAAGTTCTCCAGCACGTAGTTCTCCGGCACCTGGTCCATCCGGCGGCCCATCTTGGTGGCCACGGTGACCGACAGGTCCGGGTTGTCACCCAGGAAGCGGCCGATCAGCTGCTCGCTGCGCCCGTCGCCGTACACGTCGGCGGTGTCGAAGAAGGTGACTCCGGCCTCCACGGCCGCGTCGAGAACGGCGAGCGCGTCACTCTCCTCCACCTCGCCCCAGTCGGCCCCGAGTTGCCAGGTGCCGAGACCTACGGTTGAGACGGGACGTTCTGTACGGCCGAGCACGCGTTCGTTCATGTCCGCCACCCTATGAGCACCCACTGACACAAAGGTCACTCGAGATGGTCGTCGAAGAAGTCGACGGTCCGTTTGATCGAGGTACGCCACTGCCCCTCGAAGGTGTGGCCCTCCCCTTTGTACTCACGCAGGGTGACGTCAGCCCCCTCCGCCTTGAGCGCCTTGACCGTCGCCCGGGACCAGGACGGCGGGCAGGTGTCGTCGACTGTCCCGTGGTGGACGAGCAGGGGTTCGGTCACCCGGTCGAAGAAGGGCCGAGCCGAGGCGTTGGACCAGAACTTCGGGTTCTTGCTGGGTAGGCCGTACGTCTTCTCGATCTTCCGGTTGGTCGCGCGCCGGTCCGCGGCACCCCGGTAGAACTGGTTGTAGTTGTCCGCGGCGAGCGAGCTGGTCGAGGCGTAGATGACGGCCGCGTCGACGAGGCCCGGTTGCGCGGCGAGCGCCCGGAGCGTGACCTCACCACCCATCGAACGGCCGAGCCACCCGACCCGATCTCCGTCGAGGAACTTCAACTTGGACGCCTTCACCGCCTTGACGGCGTTGATCGTGTCGACGGTGTACGGCAGGCGCAGCTCATAGTCGACGTTGTTGTCGTTGCTCGAGGTGGCGTGGTCGCGGTAGTCGACGTGCAGCACGACGTACCCCTGCCGAGCGAGATAGTCGTGCTCGCGCGGCATGCCCTGACCGGGGAAGTAGGTGTTGCGGTTGATGTAACCGTGGTTCAGCACCAGGACGGGGAACGGACCCTTGCCGTC
>DATDBS010000065.1:0-27982 GCA_036524735.1 Propionibacteriaceae bacterium | reverse complement strand
GAGAGCGCGGACCCGACCCCTAAGGCAACGGGCTCGACGAAGTCGAGTGAGCCGGAGAGCAAGACCGAAGGGAAGGCGAGCGCCAAGCCGAGCGCGTCACCCTCGCCCAAGAAGGCCGAGCCGGTGGCCTGCCCCGCCGGCGACCTTCGGGCCACCCTGACCGGTGAGCAGAAGCTCAAGCCCAAGCAGTCCAATACCTTCGCCATCTCCCTGATCAACGGGTCCGGGTCGACCTGCAAGCTCGCCGTCTCGGGCGAGAACTTCGAGCTCAAGATCTACTCCGGCAAGGACCGGATCTGGAGCTCGAACGACTGCACCAAGTCCGTGAAGGCGGTCACCAAGCAGCTGAAGAGCCAGCAGGCGATCGAGTGGAAGATGACGTGGGACGGCCGGCGCTCCAAGGCCGACTGCAAGGAACGTCCCGAGATCCCGAAGGCCGGCACCTACTTCGCCACCGCTCAGTTCGAGGGCGCCAAGCCGATCCAGCTACGGATGATCCTCCGCGGCTGAGATAGGTTGATCCCACCAACCTGCCGGAACGCGAGAGGCGAACTCCGCCCATGACGTCTCGCAAGTCACCGGTCAGCGTGAAGGACGTCGCCGCCCTGGCGGGCGTGTCCGTCGGGACCGTGTCCAACGTGATCAACTCGCCCACGGTGGTCTCCGAGGCGACCCGTACGCGGGTGGAGGACGCGATCGTCAAGCTCGGATGGGTGCGCAACGAGTCGGCGCGTCAGCTGCGCGCCGGGCGGAGCCGTTCGATCGGCATGGTGGTCCTGGACATCGCCAACCCGTTCTTCACCGACATCATCAGCGGGGTCGAGGACTACGTGACCGGGCTCGGCTACACCGTCCAGCTGGGCAACAGCGCCCAGCAGGTCAGCCGGGAGGCTCAGCACCTGGAGCTCTTCGAGGAGCACCGCGTCCGGGGCCTGCTCTTCGCTCCCATCCACGGCGCGGGTGACCGGGTGGCCCTGCTGCGTCGACACGGCATCCCCGTGGTCCTCGTCGACCGAGCGGCGGACACCTCCGACTACTGCTCGGTGTCGGTGGACGACGTCGAGGGTGGACGGCTGGCCGTGGCTCACCTGATCGAGCTGGGCCATGAGCGTGTGGTCTTCGTAGGCGGCCCCAGCACGCTGCAGCAGGTCCGCGACCGCCGGATCGGCGCAGAGATCGGGGCGTCGAGATTGGCCGCCGAGGGTCTGTTGATGATGTCGACACCACGGCTCGACGTCGAGTCCGGTGTCCGAGCCGCGTCGGAGATCGTGGCCATGCCCGACCTCGAGCGTCCGACCGCCGTCTTTGCGGCGAACGACCTCTTGGCCGTCGGGCTGCTCCAGGGCTTCGTCACCTTCGGGATGCGGGTTCCTGACGACGTGGCCATCATCGGCTACGACGACATCACGTTTGCTGCCGCGGCCGCCGTACCGCTGTCCTCCATCCGGCAACCTCGGCAGACGCTGGGGCAACGAGCCGCCGAGCTCTTGTTCGAGGAGGTCGACGCCCTCGATCAGGACACGCCCCACGAGCACGTTCAGGTGCGATTCACCCCCGAGCTCGTCGTACGGCGTTCGACAGCCGGGTCGGCTGCGAACCCTCGCTCCCGGCCCTGAGCTCAACCGAGCCGACCGGCGCAAGCCGCAGTTCCTGGATTGACGTCACGACCGACCGCTGCTTAGACTCGCGGAAAATGAATCGTTTTAATCGAGTGAGCAGAAACCGGAAGGTACTCATGTCCCACATCGCCAGCGCCGCGCTGATCAGTCCCGCCGAAGACCAGCAGGCCCCCCTCCTGCGGACCGAGTTCAGCGTGGATTCCGGCCACGGCGCGATCGTCTCGGCGGAGCTGGAGGCCAGTGCTCAGGGGGTCTTCGAGGCGTATCTGGCCGGGGAGCCGGTCAGTGCGGACGTCTTGAGCCCCGGCTGGACCAGCTACGAGTGGCGCCTGCGGTACCGGACCTACAACGTGACGACCCAGCTCCGAGATCAGCCGGCCGGCCCGATCGTGCTGGGCTTCGCCCTGGGCAACGGCTGGTTCCGGGGTGAGCTGACCTGGGAGATGATCAAGGATTCCTACGGTGACCGGCTGGGTGCCATCGCTGCGTTGACCATCACCTACGAGGACGGTCACGAACAGGTCGTGACGACCGACGGATCGTGGACCTCGGGGCCGTCGGCGGTGCTGTTCAACGACATCTACGGAGGTCAGAAGATCGACGCACGGTTGGTCTCGCGCGCCTGGCTGAGCGCGGGCTTCACCGACGCGGCGTGGGCCCCGGTCGCGACGTTGCCGTTCGACGCCGCCAGGCTCGTGCCCTACGTCGGACCGCCGGTCATCAGGCAGGAGGAGCTTCGTCCGGTCAAGGTGTGGCAGTCCCCGACGGGCAAGACGCTGGTCGACTTCGGACAGAACCTGGTCGGCTGGTTGAAGTTCACCGTGACCGGCGAACGTGGGGAGACGATCACGCTCCGCCATGCCGAGGTGCTGGAGGACGGGGAGCTCGGCGTCCGCCCGCTCCGGAACGCCAAGGCCACCGACCAGCTGATCCTCAGCGGCGGGCCCGACTTCTTCGAGCCCACCTTCACCTTTCACGGCTTCCGGTACGCCGAGATCACCGGCTGGCCCGGCGAGGTGACCAGCGACTCGCTGGTCGCCGTCGTCGTCTCCTCCGACCTGGAACGGATCGGCACCTTCGCGTGCTCCGACCCGATGATCAACCAACTGCACCACAACGTGGTCTGGGGCCAGCGCGGAAACTTCCTCGACGTGCCCACCGACTGCCCGCAGCGCGACGAGCGACTGGGCTGGACCGGTGACCTGGCCGTCTTCTCACCGACGGCGGTCTTCCTCTTCGACTCCGCCGGCTTCCTGCGTGACTGGCTGCGCGACCTCGACGCCGAGCAGCGGGCGGCCGACGGGATGGTGCCCTACGTGGTGCCCGACGTGCTCAAGAACCTGCCGCCCCACCCCGCCTTCGGCACCCAGGACTCCACCGCGTTCTGGAGCGACGCCGCGGTGTGGGTGCCGTGGGCCGCCTGGCAGGCGTACGGCGACCTGGAGGCGCTCGCCGAGGCGTACCCGGCCATCACGGCCCACGTCCGTCGGATCGAGGGCAAGCTCTCCGATCGCAGCCTGTGGGACACCGGGTTCCAGTTCGGTGACTGGCTGGACCCCGACGCCCCGCCGGAGCGGGCCGCGGACGCCAAGGCCGACCCGAGCGTGGTCTCGACGGCCGCGATCTACCGCAGCAGCGTGACGGCGGCCGAGGTCGCCCGCTTGCTCGGTCACGGCGACGACCAAGTGCACTTCGACGGGCTGGCCGCTCGGATCCGCGCAGGCTTCAACGAAGCGTACGTCAGCGACGATGGACGTCTGCACAGCGACTGCCCGACGGTCTACGCCCTGGCAATCGCCTTCGACCTCCTCGACGAGCCCCTCCGCCAGCTGGCCGGTGACCGCTTGGCCGAGCTCGCGCGCGCCAACGGCTACCGGATCTCGACCGGGTTCGCCGGCACCCCGTACATCTGCGATGCGCTGACCGCGACGGGTCACCTCGAGGACGCCTACCGGTTGGTACTGGAGAAGGAATGCCCCTCATGGCTCTACTCGGTGGGCATGGGCGCCACCACCATCTGGGAGCGGTGGGACTCGATGCTGCCTGACGGGTCGATCAATCCCGGCGAGATGACCAGCTTCAACCACTACGCACTCGGTGCGGTGGCGGACTGGCTGCACCGGGTGGTGGGTGGTCTTGCGCCCGCTTCGCCAGGCTATGAGAGGGTCCGGATCGCCCCGCGGCCCGGGGGCGGCCTGACCTGGGCCAAGACCTCGCTGCGGACCCCGCACGGCACGATCTCGGTGGCCTGGGAAGTCGTCGACGGTGGCCTCGTGGTCGACGTCGAGCTCCCCGAGGGGGTCACGGCCGAGCTCGAACTGCCGGGCGCGGACCGCGAGACGCTCTCCGGTGGGCAGTCGGTCACCCGATCCGTGGCGCCCGCGCTGTCACCTCGATGACGGCGGCCGGGGGTAGGTCTCGAGCTGTTTGACGGTGTTGGCGAAGCGCGCCCGGTATCGGGTGCCGCTGAGTCCGAAGTGGGCCTTGAACCGGCGGGCCAGGTAGTTCTGGTCGGGCCAGCCAACGGCCAGACCGATGGCGCTCATGGACTCGTCGCCCTGGAGGAGCATCTCGGCGGCTGTCTCGACCCGCCGCTTCGTCAGGTAGGCCATCGGCGGCATCCCGACTGAGGCCTTGAACAGTCGGAGGAGGTGGCTGGGTGACACGTGGAGCTCAGCCGCCAGGTCGGCCAGCGCCCAGGAACGACCGAGGTCTGCTTCCAAGGCGTTGACGGCCTGGACGACGACAGGATGGGTCGGGCTCCCCGGGTCGGCGGCCCGATCCCGGTCGGCCTCCACCGCCCTGGCGACGTGGCCCAGCACGAGGGTGAGGTGCGCGATGAGGTCGCCCCGGTGCAGGTCGAGGGGATGGTTCCGGAGGTCCTCCAGGGCCTGCAGGTGCGCCTGGCAGTCGAGCAGCTCAGCCCCCTCGAGGTGGGTGGTGAGCAAGCCGCGCCGGCCTCGGGACAGGGGGGCCGTCCACAGCAGGGACCCCAGCACGGCGTCCTCCTGCATCCAGGCCAGCTCCCGTTGCAGCAGGTCGACGTTGAAGCCGCAGTTGAAGAGGTCCAGCCGGTCGGTCTCGTAGCCGTGCCACACCCCCGGACGCAGGAACACGACGTCGCCGCGGCTGAGCGGCTGCCGCCCCGCCAGTGTGAGGTGCGTGGCTTCGCCGTCCAGGACCAGGGCGACCTCGACGAAGTCATGGGTGTGCACCTGCACCGACGCATGAACGTATCGACCGGCTGCCACCAGCACGCCGTGCGTGAAGCTCATCCGTCCGGCGGCGTCGGCCACGGGTAGTTCGGGCACGTCTCAGGCTACCGAACGAGAGTCGGTGATTTCGTGCTAATCGAAGCCGGTGGACCGGGGTCCGGGGTCGCCGGCAGCGTCAGGGCCGGCTTGGCGTGGGGGCCGTCGTAGGCGGCGTCAGTGCTAATCGCGCGCCGAAGACGGTGGAACCACCGGCGGCCGGGCCTGCGCCTGATCCGGAGACTCTTGACGACTTTCTCAGCGGCTGTTACGTTCTGTTGAAACGATTCATAACCAAAGACGAGTTCGCTGAGTGCAGCGCAGGTCGCGGTTCTACTTGGAGGTTCAATGACGTACATCAAGTCGGCCCGGCGCGGTATCGCGCTGGTGGCCATGGCGGCGGCGGCGACACTCGTGGCCTCGGGCTGCAGCGCCGGAAGTCTCGGCAGCAGCGACGGCGGAGAGGCCGGGGGGACGACCATCACCTACCTGGTCGACAACTCCGACCCCGCGGTCAAGGCCGGGAATGCCATGATCGAGGCGTTCAAAGCGACCAATCCCGAGATCACGATCAAGCTCGACACCCGTCCGGGTGGCACCGACGGGGACAACCTGGTCAAGACCAAGCTCGCGACCAGCGACATGGCCGAGGTCTTCGGCTACAACAACGGCTCGTTGTTCCAGGCGCTGAAGCCCGCGCAGAACCTGACCCCGCTGGACGACCAGCCGTGGGTGAGCGGGCTGCAGAAGCTCTTCGTCGACTCGACGACGGCGGACGGCAAGATCTACGGAGCTCCCGCCGGCACCGCGTTCGGCGGCGGCATCCTCTACAACAAGCCCGTGTACGAGAAGCTGGGTCTCAAGGTCCCGACGACCTGGGCCGAGTTCATGGCCAACAACGACGCCATCAAGAAGGCTGGCGGCATCACCCCCGTCGAGGCCACCTACGGTGACACCTGGACCTCGCAGCTGCCGGTCCTCGCCGACTACGCGAACGTCGAGGCGGCCGTCCCGGACTTCGCCGCCAAGTACACCGCCAACCAGGCGAAGTACGCCACGACCCCGGCCGCGCTGGCCGGCTTCCAGCACATCCAGGACCTGCACGAGGGCGGCTACTTCAACAAGGACTTCGCCTCGGCCAAGTTCAACGACGGTCTGACCGACATCGCCAGCGGCAAGGCGGCGCACTACCCGCAGATCGGCGGCGTCGCCGCTGGTCTCGACCCGCTCTCGAACGGCAAGACCAACGACGTCGGCCTCTTCGCCTGGCCCGGCCAGGACGCGTCGAAGAACGTGCTCACCGCCTGGTCCGCCAACGCCTTGTACATCCCGAAGACCGTCGAGGGAGCAAAGCTGGAGGCGGCCAAGAAGTTCATCGCCTTCGCCGAGACCCAGGCGGGCTGTGACGCCTTCCTGAAGGGCGCACCGGCCACCGGGCCGTTCATGAACTCGGGCTGCCAGCTGCCCGTGGACGTGAACACGGTCGCCAAGGACACCTCGGCCTACTTCGACTCGGGCAAGGTCAGCCCCGCGCTGGAGTTCCAGTCCCCGATCAAGGGCCCGAACCTCGAGCAGATCTGTATCCAGGTCGGCACCGGCCAGGTCGACGCCACCAAGGCCGCTGCCCTGTACGACGCTGACGTGAAGAAGCAGGCCCAGCAGCTCAACCTGCCCGGCTGGGAGTAAGTGGCCGGCCCTCTCGGACTCCTGATCGATGTCGACCCGTTCCTGCCGCCGGCTCCATCCGTAGTCGGTGGCAGGAACCTCACGAAAGGGTTCGCCATGGCGAGCACACTGAGCACGGCAGAGGCGACCCGCCTCGCACCCGCGGCGCGGGGCACGAAGGGCCAGGGCAAGAAGAAGCGTCCCGGCCCCTACCCGGTCTGGTTCCTGATCGTCCCCGGCCTCATCTACTTCATCTTCTTCGTCGTCCCGACGCTCGCTTCGTTCTACTACTCCTTCACCCGCTGGGACCTGTTCACGGCGACGTGGATCGGACTGCAGAACTACCAGACGTTCTTCCAGGAGCAGGCCCTGGTCATCGGGCTCCGCAACACCGTCGTCTACGCCGTCCTCACCTCAGGGCTGAAGGTCGTCATCGGCATGGCGCTGGCCCTGCTGCTCACCTCGAAGATCATCGCCCGGGGCTACCTGCGCTCGGTCATCTTCTTCCCGGTCCTGGTCAGCGCCATCGGGGTCGGCTTGACCTTCACGGTCCTGCTCAATCCGGAGCGGGGTCTGGTCAACCAGGTCCTGGGCACCGTGGGCATCGAAGGCCCGGGGTGGCTCACCAACCCCAGCCTGGCCATCGTCTCGGTGGCCCTGGTCGACGTCTGGAAAGGCGTCGGGCTGGCCACGGTGATCTTCATCGCCGGTCTGGTCTCGATCCCCAGCGAGTACTACGAGGCCGCTGAGGTCGACGGGGCCAGCAAGTGGGACGTCTTCCGCAACATCATGCTGCCGCTCGCCCGGCCGGCGACGGCCTCGGTGATCACGCTGTCCCTGATCGGCGGCCTGCGCTCGTTCGACCTGATCTGGTCGATGACCAGGGGTGGACCCGGCTTCGCCTCCGACGTGATCGCGTCGGTCATCTACAAGCAGTACCAGGCCGGCTTTTACGGGCTGTCCACCGCGGGCAGCGTGGTGCTCTTCCTGCTCGTCACCATCATCGTGCTGCCGCTCACGCGCTGGCTCAACCGGGGGGAGTCCTCATGAAGAACCCACGCGGGGTCGTGATCGGAGGATCCGCCATCGTCTTGACGGGCGTCTTCTTCATCGTGCCGTTCCTGTTCATCTTCGTGATCGCCTCGAAGACCCTCAGCGAGTCGGCCCTGCTGCGGTTCTCCTGGCCCAAGCAGTTCGTGCTCCTCGACAACATCTCCCAGGCGTTCGCCGCCCGGGACTACCTGATGGTCATCGCTTTCATCAACAGCGTGATCCTCACCGTGGTCAGCGTCGCCGCGCTCGTGCTCTTCGCCGCGATGGTCGCGTACGTCTGGCAGCGGCGCACGGGGCGACTCGGAGCATGGATCAACGCGCTGGTGCTGGCCGGTCTCATCGTGCCGCCGGCCATCGTCCCGACCATCTTCGTGCTGCAGAAGCTGGGTCTGTTCAAGACCATGCCCGGTCTGATCCTGATCGAGATCGCGTACGGCCTGCCGTTCTGCATCCTGCTCTTCCGGGCCTTCATCGCCAGCGTCCCCCGGGAGCTCGACGAGGCCGCCCTGGTCGACGGAGCCAACCCGGTGCAGATCTTCTTCCGGGTCATCTTCCCGGTCCTCCGCTCGGTGATGATGACCGTGATCATCCTGCAGTCGGTGGCCATCTACAACGACTTCCAGAACCCGTTGTACTTCCTGCCGGGCACCGAGAACGCGACCATCCAGCTGACCCTGCTCAGCTTCCAGAGCCAGTTCAACACCCAGTACAACCTGCTCTTCGCCACGATCTTGCTGGTGACCATCCCGCCCCTGGTGATGTTCGTCTTCTTCAACCGCAAGATCGTCGAGGGCATGGCCGCCGGTTCAGTGAAGGGCTGATCACCATGACGACATTCCACTCCATCACCCCCCAGCTCGCGACCCAGGCCATCGAGCTCCCGTCCTGGGCGTTCGGGAACTCCGGCACCCGGTTCAAGGTCTTCGGGACCCCGGGCACACCGCGGACCGTCCAGGAGAAGCTGGCCGATGCGGCCAAGGTCAACGAGCTCACCGGCCTAGCGCCCAAGGTCGCGCTGCACATCCCCTGGGACAAGGTCGATGACTTCGCGGGCCTGAAGGCGTACGCCGGCGACCTCGGGGTGGCCCTGGGGACGGTCAACTCCAACACCTTCCAGGACGACCTCTACAAGTTCGGCAGCCTGACCCACGTCGACGAGGCGATCCGCCGCAAGGCCGTCGACCACCACTTCGAGTGCATCGAGGTGATGAACCAGACCGGTTCTCGGGACCTGAAGATCTGGTTGGCCGACGGCACCAACTACGCCGGGCAAGGCGACCTCCGAGGCCGGCAGGACAGGTTGGGCGACAGCCTGGCCCAGATCTACGACCGGATCGGTCCCGACCAGCGACTGGTGCTGGAGTACAAGTTCTTCGAGCCGGCGTTCTATCACACCGACGTCCCGGACTGGGGCACCTCGTACGCGCAGGTGGTCGCCCTCGGCGACCGGGCCTCGGTCTGCCTGGACACCGGCCACCATGCACCCGGCACCAACATCGAGTTCATCGTGATGCAGCTGCTGCGGCTGGGAAAGCTCGGGTCGTTCGACTTCAACTCGCGCTACTACGCCGACGACGACCTCATCGTCGGGTCGGCCGATCCCTTCCAGCTCTTTCGGATCCTCTACGAAGTCGTCCGGGGTGGCGGTTTGGATCCGGTGTCGGACGTCGCCTTCATGCTCGATCAGTGCCACAACGTGGAGGACAAGATCCCGGGCCAGATCCGGTCCGTGCTGAACGTGCAGGAGATGACAGCCCGCGCCCTGTTGGTCGATCGCGAGGCGCTCACCGCGGCGCAGGAGGCTGGTGACGTCCTCGGCGCGAACGGGATCTTGATGGACGCCTTCTACACCGACGTCCGCGCCGACCTCGCCGGCTGGCGCGAGTCGCGGGGCCTGCCGGCCGATCCGATGGCCGCGTACGCAGCCTCGGGCTACCAGCAACGCATCGCCGCCGACCGGGTCGGTGGACACCAGTCCGGATGGGGAGCATGAGCATGAACTCGACAGTCGCTGACCTGATCGGCCGGTCCAACCGGCTCGGGTCCGACCCGAAGAACACCAACTACGCCGGGGGCAACACCTCCGCGAAGGGGACCGAGACCGACCCGGTCACCGGGGAACCGGTTGAGCTGTTGTGGGTCAAGGGCTCGGGTGGCGACCTCGGCACCTTGACCGAGCCTGGCCTGGCCGTGCTGCGGCTGGACCGGATGCGGGCCTTGGTCGACGTCTATCCCGGCGTCGAGCGGGAGGACGAGATGGTCGCGGCCTTCGACTTCTGCCTGCATGGCTTGGGTGGGGCGGCGCCGTCGATCGACACCACGATGCACGGGCTGGTCGATGCGCCCCACGTCGACCACCTGCATCCGGACTCCGGGATCGCCGTCGCCACGGCGGCCGACGGTGAAGAACTGACCGCCAAGATCTTCGGCGAGAAGGTGGTCTGGGTGCCGTGGCGTCGACCGGGCTTCCAGCTCGGCCTCGACATCGCCGCCATCAAGACCGCGCACCCGGAGGCCATCGGCTGCGTCCTGGGCGGGCACGGCATCACGGCCTGGGGTGCGACGTCGGCCGAGTCCGAGGCCAACTCGCTGTGGATCATCGACACCGCGGCGGACTACATCGGCGCCAACGCGAAGCCTGAGCCCTTCGGGCCGGTGCGCGATGGATTCGGGGCGCTGCCCGAGACCGAGCGACGGGCCAAGGCGGCCGCCCTCGCCGCGACGCTGCGTTCGGTCGCGTCGTACGACAAGCCGATGGTCGGCCACTTCACCGACGACCAGCGGGTGCTGGACTTCCTGGCCTCGACCGAGGCTCCGCGGCTCGCCGAGCTGGGGACGAGCTGCCCCGACCACTTCCTGCGGACCAAGGTCAAGCCGCTGCTGCTCGACCTGCCCGCCTCGGCCTCGGTCGAGGAGGTGACCGCCCGGCTGGCGGAGCTGCACGAGGCGTACCGGGCGGACTACCAGGGCTACTACGACCGTCACGCGACGCCGGAGTCTCCGGCGATCCGCGGTGCGGATCCCTTGATCATCCTGGTCCCCGGGGTGGGCATGTTCTCCTACGGCGCCAACAAGCAGACCGCGCGGGTCGCGGGGGAGTTCTACCGGAACGCGATCAACGTGATGCGGGGTGCGGAGGGGCTGTCGTCGTACGCGCCGATCGACGAGAGCGAGAAGTTCAAGATCGAGTACTGGGCGTTGGAGGAGGCCAAGCTCGCTCGGATGCCCAAGCCGAAGCCGTTGGCCGGGCGGATCGCCCTGGTCACCGGCGCCGCGTCGGGAATCGGTAAAGCCATCGCCGTACGGCTCGCCGCCGAGGGTGCATGCGTGGTCATCGCCGACCTGGATCTGGCCAAGGCCCAGGCCGCGGCCGCGGAGATCGGCGGTCCTGACGTGGCCGTCGGCGTCGCGGCGAACGTTTCCGACGAGACGGAAGTCCAGGCCGGGATCGACGCCGCCGTGCTCGCCTTCGGGGGCTTGGATCTGGTGGTCAACAACGCCGGGCTGTCGTTGTCGAAGGCGTTGCTCGACACCACGGTCGCCGACTGGGACCTCCAGCACAACGTGATGGCGAAGGGATCGTTCCTGGTCTCGAAAGCAGCAGCGCGCGTCCTGATCGAGCAGAAGCTGGGTGGCGACATCATCTACATCTCCAGCAAGAACTCGGTCTTCGCCGGCCCCAACAACATCGCCTACTCCGCGACGAAGGCGGACCAGGCCCACCAGGTCCGGCTGCTCGCCGCCGAGCTGGGCGAGCACGGGGTCAAGGTCAACGGCATCAACCCCGACGGCGTCGTCCGCGGCTCCGGCATCTTCGCCGGGGGCTGGGGCGCGAAGCGGGCCGCGGTCTACGGCATACCCGAGGAAGAGCTCGGCGCCTACTACGCGCAGCGCACACTGCTCAAGCGTGAGGTGCTCCCCGAGAACGTGGCCAACGCCGTGTTCGCGCTCTGCTCCGCCGACCTCAGCCACACCACGGGTCTGCACATCCCGGTCGATGCCGGAGTCGCCGCAGCCTTCCTGCGATGAGCAAGGTCTTCGGTGCAGTCGATATCGGCGCTTCGGGCGGCCGGGTCATGGCGGGCCGGGTGGTCGACGGCGTGGTCGAGCTCGAGGCCGTGCACCGCTTCTCGAACGGGGTGGTCGAGCGGGATGGGCACCTGCGCTGGGACCTGACCGCCCTGTTCCAGGAGGTGCTCACGGGACTGGCGGCCCTTGCCTCCGAGCATCCGGACGTGGTCAGCGTGGGGATCGACACCTGGGCGGTCGACTACGGACTGCTCGACGGCCACGGAAACCTGCTCGCCGAGCCGGTGGCGTACCGGGATCGGCGCACTGATGGCGTCGCCGAACGGGTGCACGGGCGGGTGTCCCACGCCGAGCTGTACGCGATCAACGGGCTGCAGTTCCTGCCCTTCAACACCCTCTACCAGCTGGCGGCCGAGCAGGACGGTGACCTGTGGTCGCGGGCGACCCACGCGCTGCTGATCCCGGACCTGCTCACCTACTGGCTCACCGGCGAGCTGCGCACCGAGGCCACCAACGCCTCCACCACCGGGCTCTTCGACGCCAGCACCCGCCGATGGTCGGCTGACCTGCTCGACCGGCTGGAGGTCCCGCGAGACCTGTTTCCCCCGCTCGTCGAGCCGGGTGAGGTCGTCGGCCGAATCACGGCCGAGGTGGCGGCCCGGACGGGTCTCAGCCGGCACACGACGGTCGTGGCGGTCGGCTCGCACGACACGGCGTCGGCCGTGGTCGGCGTACCGGCCACGAACCCGCACTTCGCGTACGTGTCGTCCGGGACCTGGTCCCTGGTCGGGGTCGAGCTCGACCAGCCGGTGCTGACCGACCAGAGTCGGGAGGCCAACTTCACCAACGAGGGTGGTGTCGACGGGCGCATCAGATTTCTTCGCAACGTCGGCGGACTCTGGCTGCTCCAGGAGTCGATCCGCAGCTGGCGGGCCGACGGGGAGCCAGCCGACCTGGGCACGTTGCTCGCCGAAGCGGCCGAGCTGGAGGGCAACGGTCCGACGGTCGACGTCGACGACGTCGCCTTCATCGCGCCGGGCGACATGCCGGACCGGATCCGGAGTGCCTGCGCAGACTCCGGTCAGCCGGCTCCGTCGAGTTCGGCCGCCGTGGTCCGCTGCATCCTGGACTCGTTGGCCCAGGCGTACGCCACGACCGTTCAGCAGGCCCAAGAGCTGTCCGGACGGCCGGTCGAGGTCATCCACATCGTGGGAGGGGGATCGCAGAACGAGCTGCTCTGCCAGCTCACAGCGGACCTGTCGGGTCTGCCTGTGCTGGCCCGGCCGGTCGAGGCGACGGCCCTGGGGAACATCATGGTGCAGGCACGTACTCACGGCTCACTCGTCGGTGACCTCGAGCAACTCCGGTCCGTGCTGAACGCGCAGCTCGACCTGTACCGCTATGACCCCCAGCCCGACGTCTCCCTGCTCACAAAGGTCCACGTGTGAAGATCGCCCTGTTCATCACCTGCTTGGCCGACGCCATGTATCCCGATGTCGGCCGGGCCACCGTCACCGTGCTGGAGCGACTCGGCCACGAGGTCGACTTCCCGCCGGCCCAGACCTGCTGCGGTCAGATGCACGTCAACACCGGCTACCAGAAGCAAGCGTTGCCGATGGTGGAGCGGTTCGCCGAGGTCTTCGCCCCGTACGACGCGATCGTCGCCCCGTCCGGGTCGTGCGTCGGGTCGGTTCGGCACCAGCACGCGATGCTGGCCGGGCGGTTCGGGACCCCGGCGCTGGTCGAGCGGGTTGAGGCGGTGGCGGCGAAGACGTACGAGCTCTCCGAACTGCTCGTCGACGTGCTCGGGGTGGACGACGTCGGGGCCTACTTCCCGCACACCGTCACCTACCACCCGACCTGCCACTCGCTCCGGATGCTCCACGTCGGGGACAAGCCGACTGCCCTGCTGCGGGCGGTGGAGGGTCTGGATCTGGTCGAGCTGCCCGACGCCGACCAGTGCTGCGGATTCGGCGGCACGTTCGCCATCAAGAACGCCGACACCTCGACGGCCATGCTGGGTGACAAGATGCGCAACATCGCCGACACGGGCGCGGAGATCTGCACCGCCGGGGACAGCTCCTGTCTGATGCACATCGGCGGTGGACTGTCGCGGCTCCGGTCCGGTACCCAGACGCTGCACCTGGCGGAGATCCTGGCGGCCACCCGAGAGGCGCCGCTGGCGCTCCAGGGGGCGGGTCGATGACCGCCGTCGCGCTCGGGATGCCGGCTATGCCGCCGACCTCGCCGCGCGGTTCGGGGAACCTGCGTGGCGAGGAGAGCTTTCCCGCGGCGGCCCGGAAGAGCCTGACCGACACCCAGCTCCGGGCGAACCTGGGCAACGCGACCCGGACGATCCGGGCCAAGCGGGCGCAGGTGGTTGGCGAGGTCTCCGACTGGGAGGAGCTGCGGGAGGCCGGACGTCAGCTGAAGGTCCACACCATGGCGCGGCTGCCGGACTATCTGGTTCAGCTCGAAGCGGCCGTGACGGCCCGGGGTGGGGTCGTCCACTGGGCCCGGGACGCGGCGGAGGCCAACCGGATCGTCGTCGACCTGGTCCAGGCCAAGGGCGTCGACGAGGTGGTCAAGGTGAAGTCGATGGCCACGGCCGAGATCGCGCTCAACGAGGCCCTGGAAGCGGTGGGGATCGCGGCGTTGGAGACGGATCTGGCGGAGCTGATCGTGCAGCTCGGCCACGACAAGCCGTCGCACATCCTGGTCCCCGCGATCCACCGGAATCGGGCCGAGATTCGGGAGATCTTCCTGCGGGAGATGGCCGGGGTCGACCCGGAGCTGACCGATGAGCCGGCTGCTTTGGCTGGGGCGGCCCGGCGTCACCTGCGGGCGAAGTTCCTGTCGGCCAAGGTGGCGATCAGCGGGGCGAACTTCGCGGTCGCCGAGACCGGCACGTTGGCGGTGGTCGAGTCCGAGGGCAACGGGCGGATGTGTCTGACCCTGCCGGAGACCCTGATCACCGTGATGGGGATCGAGAAGCTGGTCCCACGCTGGCAGGATCTGGAGGTCTTCCTGCAATTGCTGCCCCGCTCGTCGACGGGGGAGCGGATGAACCCGTACACCTCGATGTGGACCGGCGTCACGCCCGGCGACGGACCGCAGGAGTTCCACTTGGTCCTGCTCGACAACGGGCGTACGGCGGTGCTGGCCGACGAGGGCGGCCGGGATGCGTTGAACTGCATTCGCTGCTCCGCCTGCCTGAACGTGTGCCCGGTCTACGAGCGGGCCGGCGGGCACGCGTACGGGTCGGTCTATCCCGGTCCCATCGGCGCGATCCTGTCCCCGCAGCTGACCGGGATCGAGGACAACGCCTCACTGCCGTACGCGTCGTCGCTGTGTGGGGCGTGCTACGACGTGTGCCCGGTGAAGATCGACATCCCCTCGATCCTGGTCCACCTCCGCGCCGAGCACACCGAAACCTACGCAACGGAACACCGGCTGCCGAGCGTCGAGGCCTCGGCAATGGCCGCGGCGGCGTACGTGATGAGCAACCCGACCCGCTGGACGCTCGCCCTGCGCAGCGGTCGGCTCGGCCGGATGCTGGGCCGCAAGCGCGGCGTCATCGGGGAGATCCCCCTCCCGATCGCCAAGCAGTGGACCGACTCCCGCGACGTCACCCGGCCACCGGAACGGACCTTTCGGGACCAATGGGCCCGCGACCACGGCGGCGCCAAGTGAGCGCCCGCGAGGAGATCCTCGCCCGGATCGCGACAGCGCACGTCGCCGCGCCCCCGCCCGACCTGGCCTACGACGAGATCGCCCGGGACTACCGGACGACATCCGACCTCGATCCGGAAGCGCTCATCGAGCGCCTGGTCGACCGGCTGCTCGACTACAAGGCGTCCGTACGCCAATGCGGCGCGGCTGAGCTCTCGCTGACGGTGGCTTTGGCCCTGCGCGAGCGCGGTGCCGGGTCGGTCGTCGTTCCGGACGGACTGCCGGCAGACTGGCTGACCGAGGCGGCCACGACCGTACGCCGCGACGCCCCGGACGCCTCGCTGAGCGTGGCTGACCTCGACGCACTGGACGGCGTCGTCACCGCCTGCGCCGTCGCGGTCGCCGAGACCGGAACCCTCATCCTCGACGCCTCCCCGGACCAGGGCCGCCGAGTCATCACCCTCATTCCCGACTACCACCTGTGCATCGTCCGGGCCGACCAGATCTACGCCGACGTACCCCAGGCCATCGCCCAGCTGGACGGCACCCGACCGCTCACCATGATCAGCGGACCCAGCGCCACCAGCGACATCGAGCTCAACCGGGTGGAAGGCGTCCACGGCCCCCGCACCCTCGAAGTCATCGTCGTCCGTGACGACACCCCCGTCGACCCCGACGTCACCCTGCAGGGCGAGAACCCACCGGACAAGGTGGCTTGAGGCGGTCGGAACACAGCCGAAGGCCCGCCGCGGTGCGCCCTGAGCTTGTGGTACGCCCTGGAGGGGTTGCGATCTTCGATGGCTGGGTTAGCGGAAGAGCTCCGAGCGCTTCGCCGGGCTCGGCCCGCGTACGCGCGGTGCGTCGTGGTTGTGTCGGGCCTTCGACGAGCTCGGGCGCCGCGCTAATCGAGGCGCTCGGTGTACGCCGACTCAGCCAGCCGGACGAGGCCATCACGGATGATGCGAGCCCGGCTCTCACCGACACCGTCGACCGCTTGGAGCTCGGTGATGCTGGCGCCGAACAGCGTCTGCAGGTTCCCGAAGTGGTTGATCAGCCGCTCGCCCAGCGCCGGTGAAAGCCGGTTGATCTGCGCGACCTGCCGGAAGCCGCGGGTCACGATGCGGGAGTCGAGGTGCTCGCTGTGGGTGTAACCGACCGCGCGGGCGACCACGAGCGGGTCGAGCAGCTCGGTGGTGCTCAGCGGGGCGAGCCCACCCAGGCCGAAGGTGACCGGCTCCTCCGGTCGGTAGTCCTTCTCCAACAACGTCCGCAGGTCGTCGATGCCAGCCCGCAGCTCGTGCAGCTGGAGGGTCAGCAAC
The DNA here is from genome assembly GCA_036524735.1 of Propionibacteriaceae bacterium. Taxonomy (GTDB): domain Bacteria; phylum Actinomycetota; class Actinomycetes; order Propionibacteriales; family Propionibacteriaceae; genus Microlunatus. The sequence continues at coordinate 11,374 of DATDBS010000065.1, read as the reverse complement.
CGGCCGTCCGTGCCGAGCTCGACGACGTACCCGTCGACCTCCAGCTCGAGCCGCCGCACCATCTCCAGCCGCTGCGCCACCAGAGCGAAGTCCTTCACGGTGACCTGGTCCTGCACCTCTAGGGAGGACAACCGGTTGGTGACCTGCCAGAGCCGCCCACGGTAGCGCTCCAGAGTCTGCAGCGCCTGGTTTGCCCGGGACAGGATCAGATCGGAGTGTTCGACCAGGTGTCGGTCGTCGTCGACGTAGAGCGAGATGATCGACATGGACGCCGAGACCGACACGACCGGCAACCCGGACTGCCGCGCGACCCGGTCGGCGGTCCGGTGTCGGGTCCCCGTCTCGACGGTGTTGATGCTCGCGTCGGGCATCAGCTGCACGCCGGCCCGCACGATCCTGCGGTGCTCCCAGTCCAGGACGATCGCGCCATCCATCTTGGCCAGCTCGCGCAGGGCGGTCGGCGTATAGGGCACGTCGAGCGGGAACCCGCCCGTGCACAGGTCATTGATGATCTTGTTACGGCCGACGACGATCAACGCACCGGTTCGACCCCGCAGGATCCGCTCGAATCCCTCCCGCAGCGGCGTGCCGGGGGCCATCAGCGCAAGGTAGTCGAGCAGACGGCCGCGCTTCTCCGGCTCCAACGCCACGGTCGTCGTCCCATCTCGTCATCTCGGCACAGGCTCATCCGCCGGCCCTGCCCTCATAATGCCTGCCTCATCCTAGGGTCCGCCGCTGTGCGGAGCCCTGCAGGAATGTGTCAGCCGTGGGCCGCTGACTCCGATCCTGAGCGCCCTCGATCACCCGGCAACAGCGACAGAGCGGCCAACGCATGGTGCAACGTCGGGGCCGAATGGATGCGCATCCCGCCGCGTACGGTCGTCATCCGGTCACGGGCACTGCCCGACTCGGCCGGCACCACCGCCTCGGTGAACCCGAGCCGGGCCGCCTCGGCGAGCCTGCGGTCCTGACCGGGAACGCGGCGCAGCTCACCGGCCAGACCCACCTCACCCATGGCCACCACCCGCGGGCCCACGGTGGCGCCCGTCGCGGCCGAGGCGATCGCCAGGGCCGCAGCCAGGTCCGCCGACGGATCGCTCACCTTGGCGCCGCCGACCGTCGAGACGTAGACGTCGGAGTTGAACAGCTTGACCCGGCAGCGACGCTCCAGAACGGCCAGCACCATCGACATCCGGCCGGAATCCACGCCGTGCATCGTCCGCCGGGGCTGCGGCAGCACCGACGGCGCCACCAGGGCCTGCAGCTCCGCCAGCAGAGGCCGACGCCCCTCCAACGTCACGGTGATGCTGGTGCCCGGCACGGGCTCGGAATGCCGTGACGTGAACAGGCCCGACGGATCGGGGACCTCGACGATCCCGGACTCGCTCATCTCGAAGCAGCCCACCTCGTCGGCCGGCCCGAAACGGTTCTTGGTCGCTCGGACCATCCGGAACCCCGAGTTCCGATCGCCGTCGAAGGCGAGCACCACGTCGACCAGGTGCTCGAGCAGCCGCGGCCCGGCGATGGACCCGTCCTTGGTCACGTGACCGACGATGATGACCGCCATCCCGCGCCGCTTGGCGACCCGGACCAGCGCGCCGGTGACCTCACGGACCTGGGTCACCCCGCCCGGCGACCCGTCGGCCTCGGCCGTGCCGATGGACTGCACGGAGTCCAGCACCATCAGGGTGGGCTCGATCTCCTCGATGTGGCCGAGCACCGTGCCGAGATCGGTCTCGGCGGCCAGGTAGAGGTGGTCGGCCAGGGCATCGGTGCGGCCCGCCCGCAACCGCACCTGCGCCGCCGACTCCTCGCCCGACACGTAGAGGGTCGTGCGTCCCGCCCGCGCCCAGTGGGCTGCGACCTCCAGCAGCAGGGTCGACTTGCCGACGCCGGGCTCCCCGGCGAGCAGCACGACCGCGCCGGGCACGATCCCCTCGCCGAGCACCCGGTCCAGCTCGGCGACACCGGTCAGCGTCCTGGTGGCCAGATCCACGCTCACCTGGCTGATCGGCACGGCTTTGCTGGTGGGGACCGAGGACTTGATCTGGTTGAGCTTCGGCGCGCCCTCCTCGACGACGCTGCCCCAGGTCATGCACTCGCCGCACCGGCCCAGCCAGCGCACGGTGGTCCAGCCGCACTCGGTGCACTTGAACGGGGGTTTCGTCGATGCCTTCGCCATGGAGTGAACGCTAGATCGCGCCACTGACAGTTCCCCTCAGCGACACCGCAGCAGGTCGTTCGAGCTGCCGCTACGGCTGGGTGAGGGTCGCCGCGATCTCGAGGACCAAGGCGTTCGCCTCGGGTTCGCCGACGGTGATCCGGACTCCGTCGAAGGTGTCGCCCGCGGCGTACGGCCGGACCATCACGCCCCCGGCGGCGAAGCTCTGGCCGTAGTCAGCCGTCAGTGGACCGGCCGGCAGCCAGACGAAATTGGCCTGCGTGTCGGGGAGCTGGAACCCGAGTCGAGTCAGCCCGTCCACCAGCTCACCCCGCGCAACCACCAGCTCGGCCACCCGCTCGAGCAGGGCGGCCTCGGCCTCCAGGGAGGCGACGACAGCGGCCTGGGCCGCCACCGAGACGCCGAAGGGCAGAGCGGTCGAGCGCACCGCTCCGGCCAGACCGGCCTCAGCCACGCAGTAGCCGACCCGGAACCCGGCCAGACCGTACGCCTTGGAGAAGGTTCGCAGGACCACGACATTGTCTCCGGCGCCGAGCAGGTCGAGCCCCCGGGCAGCACCAGGATCGTCGACGAACTCCACGTAGGCCTCGTCGACCACGATCATCACGTGCTCGGGCACGGCGGCGATGAAGCGGGCCACGTCCTCGTGACCCAGCGCGGGACCGGTGGGGTTGTTCGGGGTGCAGAGCAGGACGACCTTCGTCCGCGCGGTGATGGCCGCGTACATCGCGTCCAGGTCGTGCACCGCCCCAGGACCCAGTGGTACGGGCACGGAGACCGCCCCGGTCAGCTGGATCGCGATCGGGTACGCCTCGAAGCTGCGCCAGGCGAAGATCACCTCGTCGCCGGGCTCGCAGACCGCTTGCAGCAGGTGATAGAGCACGGCCACTGATCCGGTCCCGAAGGCCAGCTGCTCGCCGGCCACTCCGAGCCGTTTGGCGAGAGCTGCGGTCATCGCCGTGTTGGCCATGTCCGGGTAGCGGTTCATCTGCCCGATCGCCCGCTCCGTGGCCGCGAGCACCCCCGGCAGCGGCGGGTAGGGGTTCTCGTTGCTGGAGAGCTTGTACGCCACCCCGCCGGCTCCGGCGGGGGCCGGCTTACCGGGCTTGTACGAGGGCAGACCGGCGACGGCCGGTCGTACGGTGACGGGCATGGCGACTAGAGCCGGACCTCACCGCGAGGGGTGCTGAAGACCGCAGCGACCAAGCCGGGTTGGCCGTTCGGTGCGACCCACTGGACGTCGACGTCGGCCAGCACCTTCTCGGTCTGGCCTCCGAGCCAGTCGTCGACCCGGTCGTGGTCCCCCGCGATCTCGATCTTGAGGAGCTCGATCTGCCCACCGACCGAGGGATGGATCGCCGGGTCGCTGAGCCAGTGCACGAAGAACGGCAGCTGCGGATCGGACTGCAGACCCTTGACCCCGATCTGCTGCCAGGCGAGCTTGGTGCCGTCCGGGAGGTAGCGGTGCCCGTCGACCGCCGCGCGACCCATCCGGTCTTCGACCGCCGTCAGGTCGTCGACCGCGACGACCCAGCCCAGCCAGCCACCGCCGTCGAGAGCGCGAGCCCGGACGGCCTGACCGAACGGCGCCTTGTCGGCCGCCGGGTGGTCGAGCACGGTGACCACTTCGAGGTAGCACCCGTCGGCCAGAGCCAGCGTCTGGTTCTTGGTGCCGAAACGGGGGTGGAAGCCGCCGTCGATGAACGAGGCGCCGAGTTGCGCACCGAGGCGCGCCGTCGTCGCCTCCAGACCTTCGGGTCCGGCCGCGAACGACAAGTGATCCAACTTCATGGCCCCATCGTGCCTGAACGGAACGACGTCCTCGACCGCGGGTGCCGCCGCACCCTACGGCCATCGACGCTCAGCGAGGGTCGGCGGCGTGCCGCAGCAGCCGACCGGGACGAGCATCGAAGTCCTCGCACATCTCGGCCAGGACGTCGTACGCGGACGGGCCCATCAAAGCGACGAGCTCGGCCCGGTTCTCCCGGTAGACGGGTTCTCGGCCGTGATGGGCCTCGGTGTTCGAGGTGCAGTACCAGTCGAGGTCATGACCGCCGGGACCCCAGCCCTCACGGCCGTACTCACCGATGCTGACCTCGGTGTAGGTCGTCTCGTCCGACCTGGTCACGGTGCGGAACTGCCGCCGCATCGGCAGCTGCCAGCACACATCCGGCTTGGTCTCCAGGAAGTCCCGACCCTGGCTGAGCGCGAGCAGATGCAGGGAGCAACCCTCCCCGGCCGGGAAGCCGGGACGGTTCAAGAAGATGCAGGCCCCGTCGACGACGCGGGTCTTGCGGCCCGGTTCCTCACCGTCGGCAACGTGCTCGGGGTCTTCCAGCTCCACCCAGCCGTTGGCCTTCGCCTCCCGCCGGTACTGCCACTGGCCGGCCTTGAGCTGCTTCGTGGCCTTGGTCACCCGGGCCTCGTCCTCGGCGTCGGAGAAGTGGGCTCCGAGGGTGCAGCACCCGTCGTCGGGTCGGTCGGCGTAGATGCCCGGGCAGCCCTGGCCGAAGATGCAGGCCCAGCGCGAGGTCAACCAGGTGAGGTCGCAGCGGAAGGTCTGATCGTGGTCGGCGGGGTCGACGAACTCCACGAAAGCCCGGGGGAAAGGCAGCGAGACTTCGGGCACCGGTTCAGCCTACGGCGCGGGACCGGAGGTCTAAGGTGAGTTCGTGCCTGACGACCCCGGACTGACGACGCCGAACGGGCCGACCGCGAAAGTCGGACTGTCCACTTCCTCGGTGTATCCGGAGACCACCTCCAGCGGTTTCGAGCTCGCCCGACGTCTCGGCTACGACGGGGTCGAGGTCATGGTCGGCATCGATCCGGTCGCGGCCGACATCGACGCGGTGGAGAAGCTCCGTGACTACCACGGCGTGCCCGTGCTGGCGATCCACGCCCCGTGCCTGCTGATCACCCAGCGCGTCTGGGGGACCGACCCGTGGGCGAAGCTGGAGCGCTCGGCCGAAGCCGCGACCCGGCTGGACGCGGACGTCGTCGTCGTCCACCCGCCCTTCCGGTGGCAGCGCGACTACGCCCGGACCTTCGTGGAAGGCATCCGCCGGCTGAACGAGACGACCGGGGTCACCTTCTGCGTGGAGAACATGTACCCGTGGCGGACGCCGGCCGGTGAGCTCAAGGCGTACGTGCCGGGCTGGGACCCGACCGAACTCGACTACACGAACCTGACCCTCGACTTCTCGCATGCATCGACGGCCAACCAGCAGTCGCTGGACCTGGCCAAGTCCTGGGGTGACCGCCTTGGCCACGTCCACCTCACCGACGGCAGCGGCTCGGTCAAGGACGAGCACCTGGTGCCCGGCCGCGGCGACCAGCACGCCGACCTGGTGCTGCAGCACCTGGCCCAGACCGGCTTCACCGGCCACGTGGTCCTCGAGGTCAACTCGCGCAAGAGCGGCAGCCGCGCTCAGCGTGAGGAGGATCTGGCGGAGTCCCTGGCCTTCGCCCGCCTCCACCTGACCCCACCCGGCCCCACGTCCTTCGCCGTCGACGCGGGCGGTACGGCCAGCGCGATCTAGGTCAGTTCAGTTTCAGGGTGAAATTTGGACCCGACTACGAGTCCGAATCTCACCCAACAGCAGAGACCAGCTCGGCGTACCGCTCGGGTTGGCTCTGTGGCCAACCCGGTCCGGCGTCGGCGACGACCTTGAGTTCTGCGTGGGGGAGCGCCGCGGCCAGTCGTCGGCTCGGCCCGAGGTTGGCCACGTCCAGCTCGCCGACCAGGATCAGCGCCGGAACCGTGACCCGACCGATCCAGCCGCGGTAGTCCAACGACCGCACCTGGTCGAGCAGGTCGATCACCTGCCGAGGACGGCCGCCGAGGCGTTGCAGCGTGGTGGCGGGCACCAGGCCACGGACACCGTGCTGCACCGAAAGCAGGGCCGTGGATTCCGGCGTACGCGTCGTGCTCAGCACCAGCCGGGTCACCCGGTCCGGGAAACCGGTGGCCACGGTCATCGCCACCATCGCGCCGAAGCCGAGCCCGCAGAGCACCGCCGCGTCGGCGCCGGACTGCGAGACGGTCGCGAGCACGGCCAGCGCCGGGTCCTCGAGGACGACTTGACGACCCTGGGCGGGAGTGAGATCCGGCGTGAGGACCTGACGGTGGCGACCGAGCGCGGTCGCGAGCGGCACCCAGTCGGCGGTGTTCGCGTACGCCGGAGTGAGCAGCGCGATGGGCACGGTGCTCACAGCCAGCTCACGTGGGGCGCGACCAGGGCGTAGCCGACGAAGGCGGCCACGTCCAGCAGGGTGTGGGCCACGACCAAGGGGGCGACCCGCTTCCAGCGGAGGTAGATCAGCCCGAAGATGACCCCCATGATCAGGTTGCCGACGAAGCCACCGAAGCCCTGGTAGAGGTGGTACGAACCACGGATCGTTGCGCTGACCAGGATGATCACCGGCCAGCGCCAGCCCAGCTGGGTGAAGCGGGTGAACAGGAAGCCGATCATGATCACCTCCTCGAGCACGGAGTTCTGGGCCGCCGACAGGACCAGCACCGGGATCGTCCACCAGTTGTCGCTCAATCCGGACGCCTGCACCTCGGTGTTCAGGCCCAGGGCCCGCGCCCCGAGGTAGAGGCCGAGACCGGGGATGCCGATACCGGCCGCGATGATCACGCCGAAGACCAGGTCGAAGCGGGGCCGGCGCAGGGTGAAACCGATGGTCGCGGCCGCCGGCCGGTTGGTGAGGTTGAGCAGATAGAGGACCAGGAGCACCGGCACGAGCGCGAAGGCGATGTTGACCAGCTGGTAGCTCAGGTCGAGCCAGGGCCGGTCCGGTGTGGCGGAGGCGTTCAGGGTGGAGGTCTGCTGCGAGAGCGGGACGTTGCGGGTCAACCGCTCGATGATCCGCAGGATGGAGTAGATCCCCGACTGCCCGAGCGAGATGGCGAGGACGATGATGACCTCGACGCCGATCCGATCCCGGTCGATGCGGGGGGCGGCCACGATCGCGTCAGTCACGACCCCATCCTGCCTCGTCCCGGCGACCTGCGAGAGATTCTCCAGTCCCCGGCCTGCCCGGGCGGCGTCCACGAAAGATTCCACGGCTCGGAAAAGTGCGGGCGACGTACGGGGAGGACTTAGGCTTACCGGCATGCGTGTTGGTGTATTTGGGGCCACCGGTCAGGTGGGCGGGGTGATGAGGACGTTGCTCGCTGAGCGCAACTTCCCAGCCACGGAGATCAGGTTCTTTGCCTCGGCTCGTTCGGCGGGCACGAAGCTGCCCTGGGCGGACGGTGAGATCGAGGTGGAGGACACCGAGACCGCCGACTTCTCGGGCTTGGACATCGCCTTGTTCTCGAACGGCAAGTCGGCGTCCTTGGCGTCCGCGCCGAAGGTCGCCGCCGCCGGGGCCATCGTGATCGACAACTCCTCTGCGTGGCGGATGGACCCGGACGTGCCGCTGGTCGTCTCCGAGGTCAACCCCGAAGATGCGCTGCGCCCGCCCAAGGGCATCATCGCCAACCCGAACTGCACCACGATGGCCGCGATGCCGGTGCTGTCCCCGCTGCACCAGGCCGCCCAGCTGGTACGGCTGCAGGTCGCGACCTACCAGGCCGTCTCCGGCTCCGGCGGAGCCGGCGTCGCCGAGCTCGACGGCCAGGTCCGCGCGGTCGCCGATCGCGCGAGCGGCCTGGCTTTCCGCGGTGACGCGGTGGAGTTCCCCGCACCGAACAAGTACGTGAAGCCGATCGCGTACAACGTGTTGCCGCTGGCCGGCTCGATCGTCGACGACGGCTCGGCCGAGACCGATGAGGAGCAGAAGCTCCGCAACGAGACCCGCAAGATCCTGCACATCCCCGGTCTGCTGGTCTCCGGGACCTGCGTACGCGTTCCCGTTTTCACTGGTCACTCGTTGGCCATCCACGCCGAGTTCGCCCGCGACCTCAGCCCTGAGCAGGCCACCGAGCTGCTCGCTGCGGCCCCCGGGGTCTCGCTGATGGCGGTGCCCACCCCGCTCGACGCCGCTGGTCAGGACCCGAGCTTCGTCGGCCGGATCCGGGCCGACCAGGCCGCCCCGGCGGGCAAGGGACTGATCATGTTCATCTCCAACGACAACCTCCGCAAGGGTGCCGCCCTGAACGCCGTGCAGATCGCCGAGCTGGTCGCCAGCCTGCTGGTCTCGGGCCGGCGGGCCTGACTCGGTGACCCAGCGCAACCTGGCCATCCTGGGCGCCGGGGTGATGGGGGAGACCGTGTTGTCCGGTCTGCTGCGCGCCGGTTGGCGGCCCGAGGAGATCGTCGCCACCGACCGACGCCCGGACCGACAGGTCGAGCTGACCGACCGGTACGGCATCCGGATGCAGGAGAACGCTGAGGCCGCCGGCAACGCCGACACCGTGCTGCTCGTGATCAAGCCCCAGGACATGAACGACCTGTTGTCCGAGATCGCAGCGGTGCTCAGTCCGGAGACCCTGGTCGTCTCGCTGGCCGCGGGCGTCGACACGGGCTCGATCGAGTCCCAGCTACCGGCCGGTATCCCAGTGGTTCGGGTGATGCCGAACACCCCCGCGCAGGTGGATGAGGGGATGTCGGCGATCTCGCCCGGCTCGCACGCCACCGCCGAACACCTGACCCGGGTGACCGAGATCCTGTCCGCCACCGGACGCGTGCTGACCATCCCGGAGCGCTATCAGGACGCGGTGACCGCGCTCTCGGGCTCCGGTCCGGCGTACCTGTTCTTCGTCGTCGAGTCGATGATCGAGGCGGGCGTGCACCTCGGCCTGCCGCGCGACATCGCCACCGAGCTGGTGGTGCAGACCATGCTCGGCTCGGCCAAGCTGCTGCGGGAGACCGGTGAGCACCCGACCGTGCTGCGTGAGCGCGTCACCTCGCCCGGCGGCACCACGGCGGCGGCGGTCCGTCAGCTCGAGGACCACAAGGTGCGGGCCGCGTTCCTCGGCGCCATCGAGGCCGCCCGGGACCGCAGCCGAGACCTGGCCGCGGCGTCGCGACTGGACCGGCAGAACCGCCAGCCCGATCCCGGAGGCCAGTGATGAGCGGACTGCTCGTCTACTCCGAAGACCTGACCAAGTACGACTTCGGCCCCGACCACCCGATGGCTCCGGGCCGGGTGCGCAACACCATCTCGCTGGCGCGCCAGCTCGGCGTGCTCGACCGACTCCAGGTCGTGCCGCCGCCCGAGATCGATCTGAACCTGCTGACCGCCGTGCACACCCCTGAGTACATCGCGGCGGTGCAGCGCGGGCAGCGCAACGAGGTGTTCGGTCTCGGCACCTCGGACAACCCGATCTTCGCGGGCATGCACGAGATCTCCGCCCTGGTCAGCATGGCCAGCGTGGAGGCTTGTCGCCGAGTCCTCAGCGGCGAGGTCAAACGCGCGAGCAACGTCAGCGGCGGCCTGCACCACGCCATGCCCGACCGCACCAGCGGGTTCTGCGTCTACAACGACATCGCGGTGGCGATCAGCTGGCTGCTGGACCAAGGCGTCGAGCGGGTCGCGTACGTGGACGTCGACGTGCACCACGGCGACGGCGTACAGCACATCTTCTACGACGATCCCCGGGTGATGACGGTCAGCCTGCACGAGACCCCGGTCTCGCTGTTTCCGGGCACCGGATTCCCGATCGAGGTCGGCGGCCCCGGCGCCGAGGGGTCGGCCGTCAATGTCGCCCTGCCGCCCGGTACGGGGGACGCCGGTTGGCTGCGCGCCTTCCACGCCGTCGTCCCGCACGTGCTGCGCGCCCACCAGCCCCAGATCTTGATCACCCAGCACGGGTGTGACTCGCATCGTCACGACCCCCTCGCTGACCTGGACCTGTCGCTCGACGGGCAGCGGGCGTCGTACCTGGCGCTGGCCGAGCTGGCCGACGAGATCTGCGACGGGCGCTGGGTGTCCACCGGGGGCGGCGGCTATGCGGTGCTGCACGTCGTGCCGCGTGCCTGGACCCACCTACTCGGCATCGTCGGCGGCGTACCGGTGCCGCCCGAGACCGAGATCCCCGCGCTCTGGCGGGAGGAGATGGGCGAGTGGGCACCGCTGCTCATGACGGACGGGGCCGATGCGGCGTACACGCCCTTCGAGGCCGGGTTCTCGCCCGAGAGCCGGCTCGACCAGGCCATCCTGGCGACCCGTAAGGCGGTCTTCCCCGAGCTCGGTCTCGACCCTCTGCTGTGACCCGTTCGCGACCTGGCGGCGAAGTGTCCGTCACGATTGCGAAACCGTCAACGATGTAGTTCGGCGTGTCGTCTCATTTAACCTGTGCATCTGCTGTACCAAGCGCACCACTTGCCACTACTCTCACTCCAGTACCCGCGTGACGCCGGAGGGGAAGCCGGCGCTGACGAGTACGGAAATGGGTGTTCACGGCAATGGCTGAAGAGTCGAAGCCCGCAGAGGTCACTCCTCTGGGCGGCAACCTGTCCGGCGTGAAATTCTTGACCGTGGCTGAGGTCGCGGCGTTGATGCGCGTGTCCAAGATGTCGGTCTACCGGTTGATCCATGCCGGTTCACTCGAAGCCGTACGCTTCGGCCGCAGCTTCCGGGTCGAGCAGAAAGCCGTCGACGCCTACCTCGAGAAGTCGTACTACGAGACCGGCTAGTCCCGATCCCGTGCCACTCTGCCCGCGAAACCTGCACTTTACCCGGGACATTTCGCGGGCAAAGTGAGGACATCGCAGGTATACCTGCGATCCCGACGCCCCCTCAGCTCAGGGTGTGGCGCGCGCGGGCGGGTTTGCGGGAGCGGTGCGGGGGCGGGCGGGTGCCGACTCAGGCGTCCGGGGGCAGGAACACCAGCCCGAACTGACGGGTGCCGGGCCAGAGCGCGTGCTCGGGCAGCACGTCCATCCCGCAGGCGCGCGATCCGACGCCGTGCACCGCGTCGTCGATGAACAGATAGCGCACCGCGTCATCGACCAACTCGTGCGGGTGGCCAGCCAGATCAAGATCTTGCGGCGTGTGGCGGGTGAAGGTAAATCCGGGCCGGTGCCCGTGCGCGCCGACCAGGGTCTCCAGGCGCAGCCGTACGGTGAAGGGGTCGGAGAGCTCCAGGGTGCGCAGCTCGGCCCGATGCCCGGTCTCCTGCGGCCTCGAGTAGCGCACGTTGAGCTCGTCGATCCCGGCCGAGAAGCGACCGACGTACGCCGCCCGTCGCGTGTCCGGGTAGGACTCGTTCGGCCCGGTGCCGAACCAGTCGGCCCGGTC
>DATDBS010000064.1:0-9378 GCA_036524735.1 Propionibacteriaceae bacterium | reverse complement strand
CGGGCTCTCCCGGATCGACGCATCGACCTCGTACACGATCGTCAGTCAGGCGCCGGGTCGGGACCGCACGTTCTGGCACCACCTGGGCGCCAACGAGTTCTTCGACGGCCGCGACCTCGACCTGACCGGGGTGGACCTCGTTCACATCGGCTATCCGAACCTGATGGCGCAGCTCTACGTCGACGACGGGGCCCGACTGGTCGACCTGTTCGCTCGCGCCCATGAGCTGGGTTGTACGACCTCGGTAGATCTCGCCGTGATCGACGTCCACGAACCGGACCGGGTGGCGCGCTGGACCCGGTTCTTCGACCAGATCCTGCCGCACACCGACGTGATCTCCCCGAGCCTGGAGGACCTCGCCTCCGTGCTCGACTGGCCGAGTGAGGCCACCCCGGCGGCGATGGCCGGCGCGGCGCAGCGGCTGCTCGCTTGGGGGGTCGGCGTCGTGCTGATCACCGGCGGGGTGCACGGGCTCCACGTGGCGACCGCTGACGAGGCCCGGTTGTCGCGTACCGGCGCCTTGGCCCCGTTGCTGTCCGGCCATGGCCACACCACCTATCGGCAACCGGCACTGCCGGTAGCGCACGTCGCCGGAACCACGGGGGCTGGGGACGTCGCCACCGCGGGGTTCCTGTCTGGGCTGCTGTCCGGGGTGGGACCCGCCGGCGCCGCCGAATGGGCGGCCCGCGCGGCCGCTCGCCACGTGTCGGGCGATGCGTACTCGACCGATCGCCCTGAACCATTCAAGGACCCTGAACCATCCAAGGACGAGGAGACCGCCCGATGAACGTGTCCACGAGTTCGACCACCACCCCTGACCTCGGGGTGCAGCGCGGCATCTCGGCCTGCACCGACCGCAAGGGTTTCTTCACGGTGCTGGCCATCGACCACCCGGTCAGCTTCATCCTGCCGCCGGCCGACGGGCCGCGCGACAACCACGCCGAGGCCATCGCCGTCAAGACCCAGCTCGCCCACGCGATGACGCCGTACGCCAGTGCGGTCCTGGTCGATCCGGATCTGGGCCTCCCGGCCTGCGTGGCCACCGGGGCCCTGCCCGGCGACGTGGGCCTGATGCTGTGCATCGAGGGCGACGAATACCAGCGGGAGCCGGATGCGCACCGGACCGCCGACGTACGCGAGGGCTGGAGCGTGGCCAAGCTGAAGCGCGCCGGCGCCGATGCGCTCAAGCTGCTGTGGCGCTACCGCCACGACGTGCCCGAGGCGGACGCCCACCGCGCGTTCGTACGCGACCTCGCCCAGGAATGTGCAGAGCTGTCCCTGCCCTTCATCGTCGAACCCATCTGGATCCCGCTGCCGGGGGAGAGCCTCAAGGATCCCGCTGTACGCGAGCTGCGGATCCGCGGCATCGTCGACTACGCGGCGGTTTCGGCCGAGCTGGGTGCTGACATCGTCAAGACCGAGTTCCCCGGCTGGGTGGACACCGACGCCGACGCCGAGGCGGCCGCGTTGGCCTGCGCCGAGCTCGACGCTTCGCTCGAGGTCCCGTGGCTGCTGCTGTCGGCCGGCGTGACCTACGACGCGTTCAGGGTCCAGACCGAGATCGTCTCCAAGGCCGGTGCCTCGGGCTTCATCGGCGGCCGGGCCATCTGGAGCTCCGTCGTCACCCCAGATCCCGACGCGCGTGCCCGGGGGATCACCACGGCGGTGGAGCGGTTGGCCCAGCTGACGGCGATCGTCCACCAGCACGGGCGCCCGTGGAAGGTGAGCTCCACCGCAGCGGAGGCCGCCGCGGCGTACCCGCCCGCCTGGTACGCCGCCTGGAGCTGACGGTCAGGTCGGCGGTCGGATCTCGCCGGAGCCGCGGACGATCAGGTTCGTGGGGATGACCGTGGTGGCGACGGGCGACCGGTCGCCGTCCAGTCGGGAGAACAGGATCTCCGCCGCCCGGGTGCCGATGGCGGCCGGGTTCTGGGCCATCACGGTGATACCCGGCTGCAACAGGTCGGCCAGCAATAGGTCGTCGAAACCGATCAGGGCGACCTCGTCCTGGAGCCCCAGCTCGTGCAGGGCCCGGATGGCGCCGATGCTGACCATGTTCTGCGAGGCGAAGATGGCCGTCGGCGGCTCGGCGAGGCCCATCAGGTGTCGGACGGCCGCGTGGGCCTCCTCGGTGCTGCACAAGTCGTTGGTCTGAACAGCCGCGCTCCCGTCGAGACCGGCCCCGTTCAGCGCGTCGACGAAGCCGCGAGCACGCTCCCGTGCGGTCGAGATGGCGGTCTCGTCACCGACGTGGGCGATCCGTCGGTGACCGTGATCGATCAGGTGTTGGGTCGCCTTGACGGCGGCTTCGTAGTTGTCGCTGAGCACGGCGTCGGCGACCAGGCCGACCGGTGGACGGTCGACGAAGACGATGGGCGTACCGAGCTCGCGCTCGGCCTGCAGGTAGCCCTGATCCGGGGTGATCGTGGTGAGGATCAGCCCGTCCACCCGGCGCCGGGTGAAGGCGTCAACCAATCTTCGTTCGCGTTCCGGGTCGTCGCCGAAACTAGCGGCGAAAACTGCGGTATAACGGGCGGAAGCAATGACCTCGACCGCACGATTCATGGCGGCCGAGAACGGGTTGTCGACAGCATCGAGCAGGAGGCCGAGGGTGAGTGTCTTGCCGTCACCGCGCCGCAGCGCCCCCGCGCCCTGGTTCGGCTTGAAGTTGAGCGCCGTGACTGCGCGCTCGACCCGGTCCTTCATCTGCGGGGAGACGTTGGCCTCGTGGTTGATCACGCGCGAGACGGTCTTGATCCCGACCCCGGCGAGCGCGGCGACATCGCGGATCGTCGCTCGCGGTCGAACAGTCGAAGCCGAAGGTGGTGTTGACATCGATGTCTCCTTTCTGATCGCAGCATATCGTCACGCCTCTCGTCGCTGACAGGCTTGACAAGTTAGAGTAAGAAAGTCTTAGATGAACCCTGACACCGTTGTCAAACCTGCGGTGCGTCCAACGAAAGGATTTCACCGATGAAGTACCCATCACCCTCCCGCCGCCGGGTCCGCCTAGCTGGGGCCATCGCCTTGTCTGCTGCGGCCACCCTGACTCTGGCGGCATGTGGAGGCGGCAACGCCGAACCCGGCACGGGCACGAGCGGCGGAACCGGTGGCGGCGATCCGATCGCTGTCACCCTGATCACCAAGACCAGCACGAACCCGTTCTTCATCGCCATGCAGAACGGCGCCAAGGAGGCCGGCGCCGCCAACGGTGTGACCATCACCACCGCCGCCGGCAAGGAGGACGGCGACTCGGCCACTCAGATCACGGCGATCGAGAACGCGATCTCGCGTGGCGACGCGGGCATCCTCATCACCCCGGCCACCAGCGACGTCAACGACGCCATCACCAAGGCTCGCGACGCGGGCCTCTACGTGATCGCCCTCGATACCCCGACGGATCCGGCCGACGTCGCCGACATCACCTTCGCGACCGACAACTTCAAGGCCGGCGAGGCGATCGGTAAGTGGGCCGCGGTGGACCAGGACGGCAAGCCGGCGAACATCGCGCTCCTCGACCTGTTCAACGACAAGGTCGCTTCGGTCGACTACAACCGCGACCAGGGCTTCCTGACCGGCATGGGCATCGACGTCAAGGACAAGGCCAAGAACGGCGACGAGGACAAGGCCGGCAAGTACACGGGCGGTAAGGGCGGCGACTACACCATCGTCTGCAACGAGCCCACCAACGGAGCGCAGGACAAGGGCAAGTCCGCCATGGAGAACTGCCTGGCTAAGTCCAAGGACATCAACCTCGTCTACACCATCAATGAGCCGGCTGCGGCCGGTGCGGCCGAGGCACTCAAGGACGCCGGCGTCAAGGCGACCGTCGTCTCGGTCGACGGTGGTTGCAACCCGGGTATCAGCAGCGTCAAGGCTGGCGTCATCGGCGCCACGGCTCAGCAGTACCCGCTGAAGATGGCCCAGCTCGGCGTCGAGGCGATCGCCAAGTTCAAGAAGACCGGCGAGAAGCCGGCCGTCACCCCGGGGCTGGACTTCTACGACACCGGCGTCGCGCTGGTGACGGACAAGCCGGCCGACGGCGTGGACAGCATCGACTCCGCCGAGGCCGAGTCCCTCTGCTGGGGCGACAAGTAACGACACACCGCGACGGGCTGGCTCCGGCCTTGAGCTGGAGCCAGCCCATCCGGTCCGGACCGCATCTGACCGAGAAGAACGGCAAGGAAGCCACATGAGCGTAGATACAGCCGCACCGGCCTCAGCGGCCGAACAGTTCGCCCTGCGACGCCAGTCGCCCGTCCAGCGGATCCAGCATCTGCTGCACTCCCACCCCGCCCTCAGCCCACTGATGGTGCTCATCGTGGCGTGCATCGTCTTCACCATCGTCAATCCACGTTTCGCCCAGCCGAGCACCATCTCGATCATCCTGCAGCAGACCGCCGTGGTCGCCGCGCTGGCCATCGGTCAGACCCTGGTCATCCTCACCGCCGGTATCGATCTGGCCGTCGGTGCGATCACCATCTTGTCCTCGTTGTTCATGGGCTTCCTGGCCGTCAACAACGGACTGCCGGGCGGCGTCGCGCTGATCATCGGGATCCTGTTCGGGACTCTGTGTGGGCTGCTGAACGGTGTCTTGGTGACGAAGGTGAATCTGCCACCGTTCATCGTCACCCTGGGCACGCTCAGCATCTTCACGGCGATCGGGCTGCTCTACTCGGGTGGCTCGAGCGTCGGCCGGACCAAGCTGCCCCCGATCCTCAACCTGATGGGCCAACGGTTCGCGGTCGGACCGTTCAATCTGACCCTCGGCGTGGTCTTCACGGCCATCCTCGCGTTGATCGTCGGCTATGTCCTGAGTCAAACCGCGTGGGGCCGACACGTGTACGCGGTGGGTGACGACCTCGAGGCCTCCCGGCTGGCCGGTATCCCGGTGAACCGGGTGCTGCTCGGCGTCTACACGGTGGCCGGTCTGATCTACGGCTTCACCGCGTGGATCCTGATCGGACGCGCCGGTACGGCCAGCCCCAACGCCATCGTCGACGCCAACCTCGAGACGATCACCGCGGTGGTGATCGGCGGCACCAGCCTGTTCGGCGGTCGCGGCGGGGTGATCGGGACGATCCTCGGTGCGCTGATCGTCTACTCGTTCAACACCGGCCTTGCGTTGGCCGGCGTGGACGACCAGCTCCGCGTCCTGGTGATCGGTGTTCTGATCATCGTCGCGGTCTCCATCGACCAGTGGATCCGGAAGGTCAAGGCCTGATCATGAGCGAATCAACTACCGACAAGTACCGCGGACCGGCCGGCGACCTGGTCGACCCGGCCACGACCGTGCTGTCTGCCCGCGGCCTGATCAAGACCTTCGGCAAGGTGATCGGTCTGGACGGCGTGGACGTCGATCTCAAACCCGGTGAGGTTCTGGCGGTGATCGGAGACAACGGTGCTGGCAAGTCGACCCTGATCAAGGCGCTCACCGGCGCCCTCATCCCCGACTCGGGCCAGGTGTTCTTGGAGGGTCGGGAGGTCAATTTCCGGGCACCGCAGGACGCACGGGCGGCCGGGATCGAAACGGTCTACCAGACGTTGGCGGTCGCTCCGGCGCTGGACATCGCGGCCAACATGTTCCTCGGTCGCGAACGCCGCAAGGCGGGTGTGCTGGGGTCGGTCTTCCGGATGCTCGACAAGAGCGGCATGAAGGCCGACGCCGGTACGGCGATGTCGAACCTCGGCATCGCGACGGTGCAGAACATGTCCCAAGCGGTCGAGACACTGTCCGGTGGTCAGCGCCAGGCTGTCGCGGTGGCCCGGGCGGCAACCTTCGCCACCAAGTTCGTCGTCCTCGACGAGCCGACCGCGGCGCTGGGGGTCAAGGAGACGGGTCAGGTGCTGAACCTGATCCAGCAGATCAAGGCGAAGGGCATGCCGGTGATCCTGATCAGCCACAACATGCCCAACGTCTTCGAGGTCGCCGATCGAATCCACATCGCCCGACTGGGCGGCTGTGCCGGCGTCATCACGCCCAAGTCCCACACCCCGACCGAAGCGGTGGCGATCATGACCGGCGCCACCACGCTCGAGAAGGGCTGATCGCCGGGGTTCGTCCCCGCACCACCGCCGTACGACCCGAAACTGGCGACAGATCAGGGGTTTCGCTCCCGCGAAACCCCAATCTGTCGCCAGTTTCGGGTCTCTGGGGGCGGGATCGGGCCGCCGCGGGCCGGAACGACAGCCGGCTCAGTGATGTTCGGTACGGGGGAAGCCGCGGATGCCCCGCCAGGTGAGACTGCTGACCAGGTGCTTCGCCTCGTCGAGAGGAATTCGCTGGTGATCGCTGGAGACCCAGTAACGGGCGCTCACCTGGGCGATCCCGACCAGGGAGATCGCGAGCAACTTCGACTCGGCCGGCGGGAGCCCGGTGTCCTCGGCGATGACCACGGCGATGGCGTCGGCGATCTCCTCGTTGACCCGCCACAGCCGCTTCTGCACCGCACCGTCACCGGTCAGGTCGGACTCGAACACGAACCGGAACTCACCGCTCGCCGAGGAGACGAACTCGTAGAACGCGCTGATCGTGGCGACGACCCGTTCGCGGTTGTCCTCGGTCGAGTCCAGGGCCTCCTCGACGGTCTCGACGAGCCGGTCGCAGCTCTGGTCCAACAGGGCCAGATAGAGGTCGAGCTTGGACGGAAAGTGCTGGTAGAGGACCGGCTTGGACACCCCGGCCGCATCGGCGATGTCGTCCATCGCCGCGGCGTGGTAGCCCTTCGACGTGAAGACCTCGTTCGCCGCCTCGAGCAGTTGCACCCGGCGTTGGTCGCGTGGCATCCGTACGGCCCGGGTGGTCTCCGGGGCCTGTCTGATCTTGGTGGCCACACGTTCACCCTAGCGGGAACCCCCTCAGGTCACCGTCAGCGTGACCGACTTCGCCCGCGCTGCTGACCGAGGCACTGCCCGCGTCGGTGGGATCCGGTCGGGTTGGGTTCGGGCAGCACGTGAGGCCCGCGCACGGGTAGACGCCTACCAGGGCAAGGTCGGCCGGTCCGCCACCAAGAGCTCCGCGGCCAGGTCACCGTGCTCCGCCACCCGGTCGAGCACCTGCTCCGGCGAGAACCGCAGGTCGTCGGGACCGCGTACCGAGCCGACCTCGTCCCAGGTGACCGGGGTGGCGACGGAGGGACGCTCCCGACCGCGCAATGAGTAGGGCGCGATGGTGTTCCGGGCGGCGAGGTTCTGGTTGTAGTCGACATAGATCCGACCCGCCCGCTGCTCGACCGACATGGTGGCGATGAAGAAGTCCGGGTACGCCTTGGCCAGGGATGCGTTGAGCGACTTCACATACGCCCAGACGTCCTTGCTCCGCGCGGGGGCGATCGCCCCGTACACCTGGATGCCCTTGCTTCCCGAGGTCTGGGGGACCGGGATCAACCCGTCCTCCGCTAATCGGCCCGCAACCAGCAACGCCGCCCGCGCCGTCTCCACGATCGACATCCCCGCCCCGGGATCGAGATCCACCACGATGCGGTTGGCCAGCGGCTCGCCCTCGCGCGGTTCCTCACCCGGCAGGTCGATCACCCCGTCCGCACCGGGCCGCGCGCTGCTCACCGTCCACTGCGGCACGTGCAACTCGAGCGCGGCCAGGTTCGCCAGCCAGACCAGGGCGGCGTCGTCGTCGGCGACCACGTAGTCGATCTCGCCGTCGCTGGTGCCGATCCGGACCCTGCGGACCCAGTTCGGCGTACCCATCGGCGCGTTCTTCTCGTAGAAGGAGAAGCGGTCGGGCCCGACCCCGTCGGGGAACCGGAGCCGGGTCACGGCGCGGTCGGTGAGGTGGGGGAGCAGGGTCGGCGCGATCTGCAGGTAGTAGTGGATCACCTCGGCCTTGGTGTAGCCGGTCGCCGGGTAGAGCACCTTGTCCAGGTTCGTCAGGGTCAGCGTCCGGTCCCCGACGCGGGTCACCACGTCGCTGGACGAGCCGGGAGCGGGGACCACGAGCCACAGTCTGGCACCGGGCACCGACAACTACGGTGGACGACGTGTACGCCCCCTTGCCCGCTTCCTTTCTGGCCCGGGCCGCTCGGAGTGACGCCTGGGCACACTGGCTCGACGGTCTGCCCCGGCTGATCACCGACATCTGCCAGGACTGGGGGCTCGAGCCCGACGGAGCCGTGATGACCGGCGAGGTGGCGGCGGTGCTGCCGGTCCGGGCCGAGGCGGGGGAGCCCGCGGTGGCGAAGTTCGGGCTGCCGCACTCCGAGGCCGAGCTGGAGCACCTGGCGCTGCGGACGTGGGGCGGAGACGGCGCCGTACGGCTGCTGCGGGCCGACCCGCGGCGGTTCGTGCTGCTGCTCGAACGGGCCGAGCCCGGCCATGACCTCATCGAGGTGCCGGTGGTCGAGGCGTGCGAGATCGTCGGCGGGCTCTACGGCCGGCTGCACCGCCCGGCCATCCCGCAGCTGGACCGGTTGTCGGCGCACGCGGCGCGGTGGGTCGAGGAGCTGCCGAGGCTGCGGGACACCCACATCGTGCCCCGCCGTTTCGTGGAGCAGGCCATCTCGCTGGCTCGAGACTTCGCGTCCGACCCGGAGACCGACCAGACCCTGATCCACAGCGACCTGCACTACGCCAACGTCCTGGCGGCCACCCGGCAACCCTGGTTGGCCATCGACCCGAAGCCCCTCGCCGGGGACCCGGCGTACGAGGTGGCACCGCTGCTGTGGAACCGGTGGGAGGAGGCCGTGGCCAGCGGGTCGATCCGCAACGCGGTGCTCGACCGGTTGTTCGCGGTGGTCGACGTCGCGGGCCTCGACGAGGACCGCGTCCGCGACTGGGTCGTCGTCCGCGAGGTGGTGAACGTGCTCTGGTCCACCCAGGAGGGGTCCCGACCGGGCCACGAGGACTGGGTGACGACGGCCACGACCATCGTCAAGGCCGTCCAACGCTGAGGGGTTGGTCGACGGCACCGGCGTCACGGCAGGACCGAAGCCTTCACCGGGGAGCTGCAGAACACGATCCCCCGACAGCCCAGACCCTGGCTCAGGAACTGTTGCTCGTGGACCACGGTGACCCAGGATCGGTCCGGCCTGATCTCGGCGGGGTCGAAGGTCGGCCCACTCCGGACCGCACCCCCGTCGTACGCCAGCAGCGGCGCGGCGCACGGTGCGTTGCGCGCGCCCGGCTCGTCAGCGGCGACGAACTGGCCCGCCTGCAGCCGGGTCACGACCACCTGGGGCTCGCGGCGTCCACCGGAGGAGCTGCGCAGCAGCCCGCACTCGCCCATGCGCTGACCCGTGGGCGGCCGGGTCCCGAGTCGGCGAGCGAGCTGGTCGAAACCCTCCGTGGTCGCGTATACGTCGACCGATCGCATGGAGCAGACCTGCTGGTAGCTCGTGACCATCAGACCGGCCTCGTCGGTCTCCA
>DATDBS010000063.1:0-17179 GCA_036524735.1 Propionibacteriaceae bacterium | reverse complement strand
CTTTGGTCCGGTAGGGCTGGGTGTGGTCCAGGTCGACGTGGCGGGACTCGGCGCCGCCGTAGGGGTAGATCTCGTACGGATGGTTCAGCACGACCTGTTCGCGGACCCGGTGGGGGATCTCGTAGCCGTCGACGGGGGTGATATCGGGGTCGATGACGGGTTTGATCGTGATGTGGGTGCCGGCCAGGAGCTCCCGCAGCCGGGTCAGCAGGACCGGTCCGACGGTCTCCATCCGGGCGATCCCCCCATTCCCGCGCATCACCGCCTCCTCACTCAGATGCAGGTACAGCACGACCCGCGGTGCCGCGGCCTTCAGGTCTTTCGGGTCAATGCGGACCTCGGGCACAACCATCACCGAGTCATGACGCACCGGCTCAGCCTCCGCAGACCCCGGCCCCGACCCCAGCGCCGAAGAGGACTCCCCGGCGTCACCGTTCTGGGCCTCACCATCCCCGGCGGCACCGTTCTGGGGCTCGTCGGCCCGGGCATCGTCGTCGCTGGCGTGGCTCGCGTCTTCCTCGGCGTGGCTTGCGTCTTCCTCGGCGTGGTCGGCGGCAGTGGTTTCGGGGTCGTGGGTGATGTGGTGGCGTTGCAGCAGGGCCAACGCGACCGCAGGCTGCGCCAAGATGCCGATGGCTTTCGACTTGCGGACCTTGACCTCGTCGAGGTCACCCTCAACGGCCAGCAGGTCGGCGATCCGGTTGACCATGGCCATGAACCAGATGACATTCCCGGCGTGGGCGCGGGCGATCAACAGCTTCAACCCGTGCTCGTTGCTCCGGCCGGTCCGCACGAACCGTTCCGCCTCGAAGATTTCCTGCCTGCGGAGTGCCCCTTCCGGGTCGGCCTCGAGGATCCTGGCGGTCAGCAAGGTTTCGAACCGGCCCCACGGCAACGTCACGATATGACCGGCGACCGCCTCATCCACCCACGCGGCAGCCTCTTCGGACAGGTACCGGGTCGCCTTGGCGACGAACCGGGCCTTCCACACCCGGACCCCACCCGCACCGACCATGCCCCACAGCCGGGGCAGCCGATGCCGCAAATCCAACGCATCGGCCATCTGCGCTGCCGCCGCCACCGTGGTCGTGTCCTGCAGCACACCCCGCTCCGCCGCAGCGAACTCGGACACCTCCGGCGTCCCGACACCCCCGTACAGCCGGAGCCGCTCCCCACCCCGCCGTTCCCCGTCCGGCCCCTGCTCACCGACCACAGCGTGGAGATCGGCCCAATGCGCGGCCAGCTCCAACAGTGCCGTTTCCTGCTCGACCATGGTGCGGTACGCCAGAGCGACCCGGGCCGCAGCCTGCCGGGCGTCCACCGCCCCCGAAGTATCGAACATGTATTCGATACTAGAGAATGGGTGTGACAGTTTTCGCGTGTGATGTCTCGAGACTGTGGTGACAGTTTTCGAGACTCGAACCGCCTTAGTTCCAGGCTCCGAATCCGGTCTTGGTCGGTTACGCCACGTCCATCACCGACTGGCGCGAAACGACGCAATCCGCAGGACCGCAGCGGCCCATCCAGCACCGACCGGCGCGAAACCCCGCACGGATCCGGCCCGCAGGAACACGTCCAGCACCGACTGGCGCGAAACGCGCACGGATCCGGCCCGGCAGGAACACGTTCAGCACCGACTGGCTCGAAACGTCGTCCTCCAAGGCCGGCAGGACCAACTGGCCGAGGCGCTGCTCGGCCGCTTCATGTACCCACCCCGCTCCTGATCGTGCCGCAGCAGCTCGGTCGGGGAGGCCGGCGTCCGGGTGATGGCCACGTACGAGGGGCTCGATCAACCTCGGGGCCGAGCCCACCGGCTGACGTGGCCGGGCACCGCGATCCCGGCGGCGAGGTCGGGGGCGGACTCCGGCACGCCGGGCACCGGGCCGGCGAGCGGCAGCACGCCGGCCCAGTACGGCAGCTCCAGGTCAGCCGCATCGTCTCCGGGTGGACCCTGCCGGATCTTGAGCGAGACGTCGCGCAGCGGCAACCGAAGCACCGCCGTGGCGGCGAGCTCTTTGCGGCTCGGGCCTCGGACCTCGGCCGCCCGACCGGGGACGACCGCGTCCACGAGCGCCGCGAGCGCCGCCTGCTTCGCGTCGTCGTCGGTGACCAGGACCGCGGTGCCGTGGACGACGACGCAGCGGTAGTTGATCGAGTGGTTGAACGCCGACCGAGCGAGGACCAGGCCATCGGTGAGGGTGACGGTCACGCAGAGATCGATCCCGCCGTCTCCGGCCAACCGCAGCGCGCGAGCCGCGACCGAGCCGTGCAGGAAGAGCTCGTCATCGACCCGGGCGTAGAGGTGCGGCAGCACCACCGGTGCCCCGTCGACCACGAACCCCACATGGGCGGTCACGCCCTCGTCCAACACCGCGTGCACCGCCTGCCGGTCGTACGTCGCTCGGTCGCGATAACGGGTCGGCGTGGTCTCTGCGCTCTGCGGGTAGGTGCCCTCGGCCACCCTGACCTCCTTGTACTTCCCAGATCGGACGCCGGCTGGCCCGGCGCCTGGACGTGATCACAGACGCTAAGCCCCAGCCTCGGTATCTCCGTGTGAATTCCGCCCTCGACTACGCAGCACGATGTCACACAAAGAATCGAGGTAGCGCTGCGTGATGGCGTCCTGCACCCACCGAACTACGGGTCCGCCCAGACGGGTGAGGTGAGAACCCGGTCGCGAGAAGGCTCTGATCTGGGCGTGAACGGTGCCGTCCGGATCGCGACGGACGACGAAGAGCTCCTCACCGATCTCGGGGTGACCGGGCAGGGTTCCGTACGCGAACCCGCGGGCGTCTGGCTCGTCGATCACGTACACCACCCGGACCGGCGCCCGGATACGCAGCGGGCCGACCCCCACGCCCAGGACGGCGTCCACCCCGGCGGCGACCGGGCCGTCGACCCGCACGGTCAGACCCGCACGCCTGTGCATCTCCCAGCCGAGCAGACACGCCACAGCGTTGTCGAAACACCCGGCCTCGCCGCCGAGCGGCCGACCGGCGACCACGGTCCGATACCCACTGGGCAGTTCCCCAAGGGTGGCTCCGACCTCGGGATAGTTCAAGGCTCCCCAGGTCACGATCTCAACCTACCCAGGCCCTGCTTACGACTTTCGGTGCCTCGGAGGTCGCATCCATCAAGCGCGGTCGTACGCCGGCAGCGGACAAACAATTCCGGTTCGCGGCTAACGATTTGGGTGTGCCGCACATAAGTGCGTGACCGAGGCGGATAACATGCGATAAGTCCAAATCGATTTAGAAGGAGCGGGAGACCCGTGGCACGCAAGCAAATCGTGAAACTCATCGACGATCTCGACGGGAACGAGATCAAAGAAGGCGACGGGGAAACCGTCACCTTCACCTACCGGGGTTCGGAATACGAGATCGATCTCGGCACCGCCAATGCTCGGCGGCTTGATGATGCTCTGACGCCTTTCGTCTCGGCCGCCCGACGTATCGGCGGAAAGCGCACCTCGAGCTCGGCCACGGGCACCGCAACCATCGATCGTTCGCAGCTCACCGCGATGCGCACCTGGGCTCGTGATCATGGCTACAAGGTGTCCGACCGAGGACGCATCAGCCAGGAGATCCAAGAGGCGTACCACGCAAGTCGCTAGGCCGCGCTGAGGCGGATCCTGGTCGTACCCGACCTCTGAACCCGGCCCGTTAGGAAAGTGTCAAGATCGGGCCGGATCGGTTGAACGGGAGATTCGAGGCGGTCTACTGGGTTGAGCCCAGCCGGACTCGGACGCTGCGAAGGACCTCTCATCAACGACACCACGACCGTTCAGCGCGCATCGGGTCGGAGGAGGCCTCCCTCCGACCCGGACTCCCCTGAATCGGCCCCGGAACCGACGCCCCGCGAACGGGAGCACGTCAGCCGACTTCAAGCCTGGTTCCTGCACGGACTATCCGATCGCTCCCAGGCGCACTCGGGCCCACACGCCCACCCCGAGAAGACCGAGAAGCGGCACTCCTGGTGGCAGGTGATGTGCCTGACCGGTGTCGACTACTTCTCCACCCTGGGTTACCAACCCGGGATCGCGGCCTTGGCGGCGGGCGCAGTGTCGCCCCTGGCCACCCTGGTGCTCGTCGCACTCACCCTGCTCGGCGCCCTACCCGTCTACCGACGGGTCGCCGCGGAGAGTCCGCACGGTGAGGGTTCGATCGCGATGCTCGAGCACCTTCTCTCGTTCTGGAAGGGGAAGCTCTTCGTCCTGGTCCTGCTCGGGTTCGCAGCGACCGACTTCATCATCACGATGACCCTCTCCGCCGCCGACGCGACGGCGCACCTGATCGAGAACCCGCATCTGGAGCCGCTCCTGCACGGCCACCAGGTGATCATCACCTTGTTCCTGCTCGCGCTCCTCGGCGCCGTCTTCCTGCGCGGTTTCGGCGAGGCGGTGGGGGTGGCGGTGATCCTGGTCGCGGTCTATCTCGGTCTCAACATCGTCGTCATCGGCGCCGGGATCAGCCGGGTGCTGGCCGATCCGTCGGTCCTGCTGGACTGGCGTACGGCGTTGACCACCCAGCACGGCAACCCCTTGATGGTCGTCGCCATCGCCCTGATCGTGTTCCCGAAGCTCGCCCTGGGGCTGTCCGGCTTCGAGACCGGAGTGGCCGTGATGCCCCACATCAAGGGTGACGCCGACGACGACGCGGTGCACCCCGCCGGCCGGATCCGTGGAGCCCGGCGGCTGCTGACCGCCGCTGCGGTGACGATGAGCGTCTTCCTGGTGACCAGCAGCACCATCACCACGTTGCTGATCCCGGCCGCCGAGTTCCAACCCGGCGGCGGCGCGAACGGTCGCGCACTCGCCTTCTTGGCCCACCAGTTCTTCGGTCCGACGTTCGGCAGCATCTACGACGCCTCGACCATCGCCATCTTGTGGTTCGCCGGCGCCTCCGCCATGGCCGGGCTGCTCAACCTGATCCCGCGCTACCTGCCCCGCTACGGGATGGCGCCGACCTGGACCCGCGCCGTACGCCCGCTGGTGCTGATCCTCACCGCCGGCGCCTTCATCATCACCCTCATCTTCAAAGCCGACGTGGACGCGCAAGGTGGGGCGTACGCCACCGGCGTCCTGGTGCTGATCACCTCGGCGGCCGTCGCGGTCACCCTCGCAGCCCGCAAGGCCGGCCAGCGCAAGCAGATGGTGGCGTTCGGGATCGTGGCCTCGGTCTTCGTCTACACCACCGGCGCGAACGTCATCGAGCGGCCGGACGGCGTCAAGATCGCGGCCGTGTTCATCGCGACGATCGTGCTCGTGTCGCTGCTGTCGAGGATCCGGCGGGTCTTCGAGCTGCGGGTCACCGAGGTCACCCTCGACCACACAGCCGAGCTGTTCCTGCGGGACTGCGCCCGCCGCACCGTACGGCTCGTGTCCAACGAGCCCGGGGATCGCGACCGCCGCGAATACAGCGACAAGCTCCGGCAGGTGATGGACGACAACGACCTGACCGCCGAGCAGGACGTCATCTTCGTGGAGGTGACGGTGACCGATCCCTCCGACTTTGCGAGCTCGCTCAACGTGTGTGGTGAGGTTCGGCACGGGCGCTACCGGGTGCTCCGGGCCGAGAGTCCCACCGTCCCGAACGCGATGGCCGCGCTGCTGCTGCACATCCAGCAGCGCAACAACCGCCGCCCGCACGTCTACTTCGAGTGGACCGAGGGCAATCCGATCATCAACCTGCTGCGCTATCTGCTCTTCGGGGTGGGCGAGGTCGCCCCGATCACCCGGGAGGTCCTCCGCCGCGCCGAGCCCGAGCGCAGCAAGCGGCCGCACGTGCACGTGGGCTGAGCCCAGCGCAACCGTCCCCGCCGTACCGGCAAAATGAGCCCGTGGACAACGATCAGCTCATCACCCCCGCCACGCCGCCTCGCGAGGTGCTGACGTACGAAGGCTTCGGGACCTCGGTACGCGAGCTCGCCCAGAGCATCGCCGACAGTGGGTTCGTGCCTGACGTGGTGCTGGGGATCGCCCGCGGCGGGTTGATCCCGGCGGGGGCGCTGGCGTACGCGCTGGACACCAAGAACCTGTTCACCCTGAGCGTGGAGTTCTACACCGGGGTGAACACGCGGCTCGACGTCCCGGTGATGCTGCCGCCGTTCCTGGACGTGCACGACCTCGACGATGCGACCGTGCTGATCGTTGACGACGTCGCCGACACCGGGAAGACGCTCGAGCTGGTGCACGACTTCTGCGCCGGCCACGTGGCGGAGGCCCGGACCGCCGTGCTCTACGAGAAGCCGCACTCGGTCATCAAGGCGGACTACGCCTGGCGCTACACGGACCGGTGGATCAACTTTCCGTGGTCGACCCTCCCGCCCATCACGCCCCGCTAGCCGCGGCGGACGGACCGTCGGCCGATGACCAGGCCGGCAGCGGCGGCCATCAGCCCGAAGACCACCAGCAGGATCCACCGGCCGTCGCGGACGAACGAGCCGCCGCCGATCACGCACGCCGGGCAGTCCGTGCGGAACAGCTCGCCGCCGGTGGCGATCTCGGCGGTCTGCCGGGCCGTCTGGAGGTCGAAGATCTGGAGGATGTACGCCGCGGCGAGCGCAACCCCCACGGCCAGGATGAGCAGGGTCAAGGCGGTCCGGGTGGGCCGGGTGCGCCACTCGTCCGGACTGGTCCACGCCCGCGCCTGCGCCTTCACCATGTCCCGATCGTCGCACACGCACCGCATCGCCGACCCGACCGTTAGCGTGGCGACGTGGTCGGTCTGCAAAGCGTCGAACCCGAGGACCGCGACGACCTGGTCGCGTTCCTCCGCGAGGTGGATCTGACCCTGAGCGGACTGGATTCGCCGACCGTCTCCGTGTGGGTCGCCCGGGACGTGGCCGGTTCGATCTTCGCCAGCACCGGCTTCGAAGCGAACGCCGACGGCACCCAGGTGCTGATCCGCAGCGTGGCCGTGCGGCCTGGTCTTCGTCAGGCGGGGTTGGGGTCGGGCCTGGCCCGGTTCGCGCTCGAGGCGGCGGTGTCGGCCGGCGCCCAGCGAGCCTGGTTGTTCAGCCGCCGGTCGGGCCCGTTCTGGGCCCAGCTCGGCTTCGTACCCGCAGATCGCGCCGAGCTCGCCCGGGTGTTGGCCGACACCCATCAGGTCCGGCTGTTCACCCAGACCGGTCAGCTCGAGCATGAAGTCGCTTGGACACGTCCACTGGTATCAGCGACGCGCCACCCGTCCTCTTGATGGTTCAGCGGCCCATCCCGGGCTGCGTCCGATCAGGAAGGCCAGAATGCCCACGTCACGCAGCGGCGGCCGGCGCCGCAAGACCACCACAGCCAAGACCAGCACCGGGTGGGACCCGGTCTTCTCAGGCGACGACAACATCGTCGCGGGTGAAGTGCTGGTCACTCTGTCCAGCGACGCCGCCGACGCCATGACCGAGTCGGTCCCGCTCCACCCCGCCGGTCCGGCCGGTTCCCGGGCCTTCGCGCTCGGGGTCGACGACCTGGACTCCGTGCTCAGCGAGCTCGGGGCGTACGACATCACCCGGCTCGCCCCGTCCGCGACCGGCATGGCCGACGCGTTCGGAATCGGCACGCTCGGTCTCATCGCCGCCGAGGACGACAACGCCCTCAGCCGCAGCTTCCGGGTCCGGATCGACGCGTCGCACGACGTCAGCGCGGCTGCGGCCCAGCTCGAAGCCGTGTCGACCGTCGCCCACGCCGAGCCCAACCGGTGGCGCGAGGCGACGATCGTCCCCAACGACCCGCAGTTCGCGACCCAATGGGGCCTGTCCACCATCAAGGCCCCGGCCGCCTGGGACACCACCACCGGCGCACCGTCGGTCGTCGTCGCCGTCATCGACAGTGGCGTCGACCTCGACCACCCCGAACTCGCTCCCCTGCTGCTGCCCGGCTACGACATGGTCGACCTCGGCCCGAGCCCGACGCCGAAGCCCGGCTGGCGCTTCGAGGGTGACTTCTCCGGCCGGGACAGCACCCCGGAGGACGAGGTCGGTCACGGCACCCACGTCTCCGGCACCATCGCCTGCCTGACCAACAACGGCTCGAGTGTCGCCGGGGTCAACTGGCAGAGCCGGATCCTGCCGATCAAGGCCCTGACCCGGATGGTGCGGATCAGCGACGGCCGGGTCACCGGTGTCGGCTCCTCGGCCGACATCGCGGCCGCCATCCGCTGGGCCGCCGACAACGGCGCTCACGTCATCAACATGAGCCTCGGTAGCAGCGGTTCGACCGTCGTGGAGTCGAGCGCGGTCGCGTACGCGATCGGCAAGGGCGTCGTCGTCGTCGCGGCCATGGGCAACGACGGCACGAGCAACCCCTCCTACCCCGCCGCCTACCCGGGTGTCGTCGCAGTCGGCGCGATCGACAGCGCAGACCACCGCGCGTCCTTCTCCCAGACCGGTGCGCACATCAGCGTCGCCGCCCCCGGCGTGGACATCCTGTCGACCTACCTCGCCGGCGGCACGACGACCATGAGCGGTACGTCGATGGCCACCCCGCACGTCGCCGGGGTCGCCGCCCTGATCAAGGCCGCCAAGCCGAGCGCCACCGGGGTCGAGATCGCCGACATCCTGCGCACCACGGCGCGTCCGCTCCGCGACGACCCCGCCGACGCGGTGCCCAACGACCAGTACGGCGCCGGTTGCATCGACGCCGAAGCGGCCGTGCTGAAAGCCGCCGGTCCTCAGAGTCCGTTCAAGACCGTCGTGACCGTCCGGCTGCGTACGCCCCTGGTGCTGTGTCCGCCCAAGACCCTGCTGATCCGGGACTGCCTGATGCCGGTCAGCCCTCAGGTCTTCAACTGCGGAGGCTTTCCCCGGACGATCATCCAGCCGCAATGCATCCCGGTGATCACCCCGGCCTGCCCCCGGACCCCGACGATCACCCCGACGATCACGACCACGCCGCAACGGGGTTTCCCGATCCCCGGCCAGCGGGGCTACGACCCGTACGGTCTGCTCGGAGGCACCGACGGTGCGGACCCGCAAGAGGCTACGTCGGCGGGGACCTACGAGGACGGGTACGCCGCGGGTTACGCCGCCGCGGTGACCGAGCTCCAGGCCTCGCCGGTCTCGGAGGCTGAGGGGCAGGCCGACTTCCAGAGTCGGCCGTACCGGTCGGTGTACGAGGTGTGCATCCCGAACACGATCACCTCACCACAGTGCACGATGGCGCCGGTCACGATCCCCGGCCGCGGTTGCCCGCTGCCCACGGAGTTCCCGGCCTGCCCGCCGTACTCCCTGCCGGTCGCCTACTGCCCGGTGCCGACACCGTGGTGGCGCACCATCAACACGACCACGCCGCAGGTCAACCTGCCAGGTCGCCAACCCGGGGCGTACGACCCGTACGGCCAGGGCCAGTACGGCTACGACCCCTACGGCCAGAACCCCTTCGAGGGCTGATCGGTGTCGGTTGCTGTCAAGGCACGTTCGGGTGGGGCCCTCAAGCCCCACCCGGCGTCCGCCGCGCTGGAGGAGCTCGGCATCCTCGACGCGACCGAGGTGGGGCTGGCCCAGGTCACCGACCTGTCCCGGGCCCATCCGGTCTCGCGCGTCACGCTGCCGGACGGCCGCCGCTGGGTCGTCAAGCGAGGCCACGGCTCCGGTGGCGTGGACCTCGGAGTGGAGTGCCTGATCTATCGGATGGCGGCTTGGTGCACCCCGGTCGCCGAGGCGCTGCCGACCCCGATCGCCATCGACGAAGACCGACACCTGCTCGTCCTCGAAGACGTTGGGGCCGCCCAGGCTGGCTCGCTCGCCCAGCAGGTCGGGCTGCCCCCGATCCTCTACGCCGAGGTGGTCGCGAGCTCGATCGGCACGGCGGAGCTGACCCGGTTGTCAGGCCTGATCGGCGCGGCGATGGGCCGGTTGCATCGGGCCACGGCGGGCTTCCCGCTGCCGCCGGCCCCGACACCGGTCGTACTGGCCGGGCTGGGTCCGCAGTCCTGGCCCCTCGGTGGGGCCATGGACGACGCGGTCACGGTGCTCCGCGAAGTCCCGACGCTGGTCGACGCGGCGGAGGAACTCGCCGGACCCGTCGCCGGGTGCCTGGTCAACCACGACCTGAAGTGGGACAACATCGTCATCTCGGGCCCCGGTCCGGCACCACGTCCGGTGCTGTTGGACTGGGAGATGGCGGGACTCGGCGATCCGGCGTGGGACCTGGGCTGCCTGTTGTCGGAGCATCTTGTCCGCCACCCGGAGACGGTCGAGGTCGACCAGGCGGCCCGAGCGCTGCTGGGTGCCTATGCAGCGGCGGCCCGGGTGAAGGCCGGTGTACGTTCCGCCCTGGCTCGGCGGGTCTGGCTGGCGACCGCCTTGCGCACCGCACAGCTGGCGCTGGAGGTCGCGAACACCCCGACCTCAGCCACCCCGCAGGCCATCGAACGCCTGGCCGACGTGGCCGGTCGCCAGCTCGCCGCGACCACGAACCTGACCCAGGAGGTCCTGCGGTGTCTGTCCTGACCCGGTCCGACTCGATCCTCGAACGCAGCCTGGCCCAGGTGCGGACCGCGTTGCAAAAGGTGGCGGCTGATCCGGTCGCCCGCGCGCTGGCCGCAGAGACCGAGGCCGTACCCGATCCCGAGGGCCCATTGGGGCGCTGGCTCTACACCGCGTGGTGGTGCGGTGTGGCCGAGGCGCCTCGGCCGCCCGGCTCGGTCCCACCCACGGCGTACGCGGTGCTGGAGGCGGCCCGCCGGACCAGCACCACGGCAGAGCCCGGCTGGCTGGTGCTGGCCGCGACCGACGTGGCGGTGGTCGCAGCGAACGTGCACACGCGGGAACGCACGACCGTCCGGGCCGACTCGATCGTGGACTCTTCCCGACCGGGGCTCCCGGCCCGCCCCGGAGACCTGGTGACCCTGCTCAGCGGTGCCTCCGGACTCGACGCCACCCAGTCCTGGTGGTGGGCGACCACCAGCCACGAGGCGCTGCCGGCAGCCGCCACGGACCGCTGGTACGTCCATGTCCCGGACCTGGACTCAGCGCTGGTCGTGGTGCCGACCGTGCTGGCCCTGTTGCGCGACGTCGGGATCCCGGCGTCGCTGAAGTGCCCACCGATCGACGCTTTGTACGGACGGCGTGACGCCATGGTCGTCTACCTGCCCCGAGACCGCGCCGCCGAGGCGGAGACGGAGCTGGTCACCCGGGCCGCGGACCTGGTCGATCTGCTCGGACCCGAGGTCCCGCCACTCACCCGGTTGCTGCTGCCCGGTGTCGGGGCGGCGCAGGATCCCGGGGGCGAGGTGAGCTACGGCCAGCTGCGGTGCGCCCAGCTCGCGGCCGTGGCCGCCGACACCGCCCCGGACTGCCCCACCGACCGGCTCGTCGAGCGTCTCGCCCGGCTCGGAGTCGACCTCACCCGACCGGAGATGCTGCCGTGAACGACACCGAGTACGCCGCCACCGCGCGACACCTGGCCTCCCGGCTCGCCTCGCTGGCCGTCTTCGACTCGGCCGGCCGCCCGACCTGGGTCGGCGATGAGGTCGACCCGCACCAGGCTCCGGACGCAGATCCGCCGCGGCTCGTCACCGGGCCACTGGACGACGGACTGCTGACCGGCCGCGCGGGGATCGCGGTGGCCCTTGCCGGTTGCTCGACCCTGCCCGGAGCGAGCTCGAGCTGGTCGATGCTGGCCCGCCGAACCATGGTTCTTGCTCTCGACCGGCCCGCACCGCGGCTGGGCGGCCTGGGTTGGCAGTCCGGAGACCTGGGGATCGCGCGGGCCGCCGGACTGGTGGGTCGACTGCTGGAGGATCCGCAGCTCGTGTTGGCAGGACGCAGCCTGGCCCGCCGTGCGGTGACCGCGCTGCAGGCGGATCCGTCGCTGTGTCCGAACTATCCCGACCTGCTGGACGGTGAAGCCGGACACCTGGCCGCCGTGCTCTCGGCTGATCTGCCCGAGGCCTTCGAGGGCGTACGACGGCAGGTCGCGACGAACCTGGTGGAGCGTATCGCCGGCCGGGCTCGCCGAGACGCCCGCGGCGCATCCTGGCTGATGGCAGGCTTCGCGCCCAGTGTGGTCGGAATGGCCCACGGCGGATCCGGGATCGCGCTCGCGCTGAGTGCGGCACGCGCGGTCGGAATCGGGGACGATGAGCTGGTCGACGAGGCGCTGCGCTGGGAGGACGGGTTGTTCGCCACCGCGCAGGGTGGTTGGCCCGACCTCCGGGTCGCGGATCCGGTTCCCGCGCTCGCGTGGTGTCACGGGGCGCCCGGCGTGGGGATTTCCGCAGCCCTCCGCTCCGGCCTGGTGAAGGACCCCCGCGCGGTGATCGCGTTCACCCGGGCGAGCCAGGCCTCGGCCGCACACCGACCCCGCGACGCGGCGTTCGACGGCACCCTCTGTCACGGCCTCAGTGGCGTCGTCGAGCTGCACCTCGCCGGCGCGGAGGCCTGGCCCGACGCGGCACCGGAGCACCTGCGAGCGGCCCGGCTGACGGCGCGACACCTGACCCGGGCGGGTCAGGACGGGCATCCACCGTGGGTCTGCGGCGTACGCGGCGGGCGTACGCCGAATGTCCTGGTCGGGCTGGCCGGCGTCGCCATCACCACGCTCCGCTGCCACGACCCGGCCATCCTACCCGCTCTGACCCATCCGGGACGGCCGTCGGTGGGCGCAGTCGGTTCTGTGGGCGCGGCAGGTCTGGCCGGCGCGATCAGAAGCTGAAGCGCATCCGGTCGACCTCAGCCCCCTGCACTCCGGGGAGCCGAGCCGCACGCAACGCCCACTCGTCGGGCTCCACCGTGCTTTCGTCGACGGTGGCGATGCAGACGTCCGGCAGCTCCGGTTGCGGCGGCTGGACCGTCTCGGCGCCCAGCTCGGTCAGCCCGGTCAGAACGGGTCGCGGGTCTGACCCGGCCAACAGACTGATCAGCACGCGCGTCGCCATGCCTCCATGCTCACCCCGCCCGGACGGCCTGGCAAGTGCGGCGGCCGTCTCAGCGGCGGGGCGGTTCGGTTGAACGGGACGGAGTGGGTTGGGGCGGTCGACGCCACCGGGCGGCGAGGTCATCCGCGCCCGGAGGACTGCCCGGCAGCGGTTCTGCGGTGGCGGCCCGCAGGGACTGCAGCATCAGGGCCAGGTAGCGCCGGCGTAGGGCGGCACCCTGCTCGGGGCCCGGGATGGCGGTCACGGTCAGCATCTCCAGGAGGACCACGACGTCCCCCGGGCTCACATCAGCTCGCAGCCCGCCGGCGTGCTGAGTCCGCTCGTGGAGCTGGACGTAGCGAGCGCTGGTGTCGCGAGCCAGGACAGCCAGGTCCGGCGTCGGCACGAACGTACCCGCCAGTCGCTGGGTCAGGGCCTGGCTGCGGCCCTCGACCACCCGGTGCAAGCAGTCCGCGTACGCCGTCCACGGGTCGCCGTGGTCGGCGAGGGCCGTGGCGAGGTCGGCCGCGAATCGCTCCAGCCCGTCACGGGCCAGTTGCTGGAGGAGATGGTCCTTGCTCGGGTAGCGACGGTAGAGCGCGCTCATGCCCACGCTCGCCCGGGTGGCCACGGCCGAGATCGGTGCCGACGGATCCGCCAGGAACACCTCGCGGGCTGCGTCGAGGATGCGGCCATCGTTCCGCGCCGCCTCGGCTCGGCGCCCGTTCATCGGAGGAGCATCTGACGACATGGAGTTCACCTTACTCTGGAACGGAACGTTTCGTTCTGATAAGCTGAACGGAGTGATTCATTCCGTTCCAGAAAGGATCTCTCTTCATGAACCGATCAACCACCTGGCCCGTCCTCGACACGGCATTGACTGCGCTTTCCACCGTCATCGACGGTCTCGAAGAGGGTCACCTGCAACAACCCACGCCCTGCTCGGAATGGTCGGTCGCTCAGGTCATCGAGCATGCCGTCCTCGACCAGCTCATCTGGGCGAGCCAGATCATCGGCACACCAGGCCCCACCGGAGACGCCTTCGCTCCGACAGGCCGGCTCGACCCCACACCCGCCGCGTACGCACGCCGATCCTTGAGCGCCGTACCGGACGCTTGGATACAGACCAGCGCGAGCACCGAGGAGTTGGCGACGCCGCTCCCTCAGGGCCCCATGGCGCCGGAGACTGCCGCCACGGCCTGCGCCATGGACGCAGCCGTCCACGCCTGGGACATCGCTGTCGCGACCGGCCAACCCTCCCCTCTCACCCCCGAGCTCGCCGCGGCAATCCTCCCGGTCGCCCACCAGCTCGTCGAACCGCTCCGCCAATACGGAGCCTTCGCTCCGCCCTGGACCGACGATGCGAGCGTTGACGACAGCGGCCCCGTGTCGAACTTGCTGAGCTATCTGGGCCGCAACCCCGCCTGGACCCGTTCGGTCTGAAACCCCGCCCGGCCTGGAGCCTCCGCTAGGCAGTACCCATCTCACACATCCGATCTCATCCACCCGAGGAGAACAGCCATGGATCTCAGACTCGAAGTCATCGCCCTACCCGTCAGCGACGTTGACGCCTCCATCGGTTTCTACGTCGACCAGGTCGGGTTTCGTCTGGACCACGACGTACGTCCGGCCGAGGGCATGCGTGTCGTCCAGCTGACCCCGCCCGGTTCACCCTGCTCAGTCGTCATGGGGACCGGCATGCCGCTGGGTACACCCGGGTCGACCCGGGGCGTACAACTCGTGGTCGACGACATCGACCTCGTACGCCAGACCCTCGCCGACCGAGGTGTGCCGATCTCCGCGGTCCAACAGCTTGGACCCGAGGGCGCGCCCGGATCGCGCTTTGCCTTCTTCGACGACCCCGATGGCAACGGGTGGTCAGTTCAGGAACTCAAGCGCGCCTGAGCCCCAGCGCTACCACCCATCACCACCCGAGGGGCGGGCTGTTGAGCTCGAATCCAGTCCCGATCGGTTCATCGTCTTCGGACCATGCACCGACTGGTGCGAAACGACCAAGGCCAGACCCGCCGACCGGCCCGCTCGGCACCCACTGGTGCGAAACGCGGACCGGCTGAACCCGATCCGCATCGACCGCGGACCGATCTCCACGTCATGCACCCAGTGGCTCCAAACGCGCCAGCCCCCGCCCGCAACCGGAGCTCGCAGTCCGGAGCCCGAACCCAGCCCGAACCCCTCGGCCAGGATCCAGCCATTCCCCGGCGCGACCTCGAGGATCTGCTGGACACGCTCGAACCTGACCTTTTCGACGACGCGAGCTGGCCGAGACCGCTGGCGCCCGATCAGGCAGGGATAGCGAAGGTCAGGAGTTCCAACCTCGGATGACGGCACCACCCGACACGGCCCACTTCATCACCTGCTCGGTGAAGATCCCGTACGGAAATCCGGGCTCGATCGCGCTTGCCTCATCGAGCCGGCGCAGTGCGTCTGCACTCAGGTCCACCTGCAGCGAGCCGAGGTTGTCGGTGAGCTGGGCCGGTGTGCGGGTCCCCAGCAGGATCGTGCTGACCCCGGGCTGACGAGTGATCCAGGCCAACGAGATCTGTGACATCGAGTGGCCCAGCTCGTCAGCCAGCGTCCGCACCACGTCGAGGGTCGCCCAGTTCCTGTCGGTGAACTTCGAGTCACCGAAGGGGTTGTCGCCGGCCAGGCGCCCCTCGCCACTCGCACCCGCACCGTCGCGGACGTACTTCCCGGCGAGCAAACCGCCGGCCAGCGGGCTCCAGGGCACGATCCCGAGACCAAGATCCCGGGCCGCCGGCACGTGCTCGCGTTCGATGCTGCGTTCGGCCAGGGAGTACTCGAGCTGCAGGGCGATCGGTCCCGGCACGCCGTGGGCCTGAGCCAACGTCGACACCCGGGTTGCGAACCAGGCCGGCAGGTCGGAGAAACCGAAATAGCGGATCTTTCCCGCGCGGACCAGATCGCCCAGGCTCTGCAGCACCTCCTCGGCCGGAGTCACGCCGTCCCAGACGTGCATCCAGTAGAGGTCGATGTAGTCGGTGCCGAGTCGCCGCAGCGAGCCCTCCACCGCTCGTCCGAGGTTCTTGCGGCCGGCCCCGCCAGCCAACGGGTTGGTCGCGTCTGCGCTGAAGCCGTACTTGGTCGCCAAGATCACCCGATCACGCAGCTTGCGCTCGGCGATGAACCGACCCACGAGCTCTTCGCTGCGGCCGCCTGAATAGACGTCGGCGGTGTCGATGGAGTTGCCGCCCCCATCCACGTACGCGTTGAAGATCTCCTGGGAGACGTCGTCGGGCGATCCCCAGCCCGAGTTGCCCATGGTCATCGTGCCGAGGGTGAGCGGACTCACCGGAAGGCCGGACCGACCCAGGGTCTGCAGATCATTGAGTTCCATGACTCTCCTGTCGTTCCCGCGATGCTGTCGTTGGCCGCGATCCTAGGCTCGGCCCCCTCGGGTCCCGGCTACGATCCGGTCCCGGCCACGATCCGGTCTCGGCCACGATCCGCGCAGCGATGCCCGGAGCTTGCCCTGGGTGCCCTCGGAGTCAATCCGGAGCAGCCCACGTGTCGTCGTCGAAACGTGGGCGGTGTGGAATTCGTACAGGTCAATGCCCATGACAGCCTGGCCGTGCACGGTGAGCGGCAGGGCTAGAGCTATGCAGCTCCTGGAGGAAGATCTGCACATCATCCACGCTCAGCAATAGCCCTTTGCAGCCTGATCCTGAATCCACGCGTGGGTCTATATCCGTCGTCGTGACGACCCTCCTCGACCCGCTGGGCGTTCCTAACTTACGCCGCCCGAAGAAATCGGGGAATGTTGCCAACCTGTGTCGTAAATCTGCGCCGCGATGGGATAAGTTTTGCTCAGGGTTTTAGTAATTGGTTCAGTTCAGACCCGCGGCCTCAAGTTCAGAAAGCAGCGCGAGGTCTCTCAGCGGTACGCGAAGTGTGCGACCTCACAACGGCGGCACCCGGGCACCCGGGCTCCGGGGCTCCGGGCCCGGCGAGAGAGACCATTCAAAAGAGTTGATGACATGAGTTCGAGCAGTCCCGACGACAGTTACGCGAACAATGACCTGGATTGGCCGACGACCGAGGACCGGATAGCTGACCTGATTCGCCGCCAGGAAAGCTGGTCGCAGGCCCTGGTGGCCGTGGCTCAGCTGACCGCTGACTCGATTCCAGGCGCCGACGGCGCCGGCATCGCTTTGATGAACGGACGGGCGGTCGAGCGACGAGCCGCTTCCTCCAACTTCGCCTTCGACGTCGACACCATCCAGTACGAGATCGGCGAAGGTCCCTGTCTGACCGCGATCGCGGACGGGCGCACCACCACCAGCGGTCGACTC
>DATDBS010000062.1:0-19159 GCA_036524735.1 Propionibacteriaceae bacterium | reverse complement strand
GACACGGCTCAGGTGCAGGCCACGATGCGTTGGGCCTCCGAGCACCGCATCCCCGTCGTGCCGCGAGGTGCCGGCAGCGGCCTGTCCGGCGGCTCGTCGGCGGTCGACGGTGGCATCGTGCTCAGTCTGGAGCGGATGCGCTCCGTCGAGATCGACCTGGCCACCCGGGTCGCGGTGGTCGAGCCCGGGGCGTACAACGCGGAGGTGAAGGCGGCCGCGGCCGCGCACGGCCTCTGGTACCCACCGGACCCCAGCTCGTACGAGATCTGTTCGATCGGCGGCAACGTCGCGACCAACGCAGGTGGGCTGTGCTGCGTGAAGTACGGCGTCACGACCGACTACGTCCTCGGGCTCGACGTGGTGCTGGCCGATGGCACCCTCGTCGTCCTCGGTGGCAAGCGGATCAAGGACGTGGCCGGGCTCTCGCTGCTCAAGCTGTTCGTCGGCAGCGAGGGGACGCTGGGCATCGTCACCCGGGCCATCCTCCGGCTGATCCCGGCCCAGGGCGCCCGGTCGACCCTGGTCGCCTCGTTTCCCGACGTGCAGGCGGCGGCGGAGACCGTGGTCGCCATCGGCGCCACGCTGCGCGCCTCGATGATGGAGCTGATGGACAACGCCTCGATCAACGCGGTCGAGGACTTCCGCCCGATGGGGCTCGACCGCACCGCCGGCGCGCTGCTGATCATCCAGTCCGACGCCCCCGGAGCGGCTCGCGCCCACGAGATCGCCGCGATGGAGTCCACCTGTGGCCAGCACGGCGCCAAGGAGGTCTTCGTCACCGACGACCCCGAGGAGGGAGAGCTCTTCGTGGTCGCTCGCCGGATCGCCTTCCAGGCCATCGAGGCGCGCGGCGCGATCCTGCTCGAGGACGTCGGCGCTCCGGTTCCGCTCCTGCCGCTGCTGCTGGACGAGATCGCCGCCGTGGCCCGGAAGTACGACGTCGAGGTGCCGGTGGTCGCGCACGCGGGCGACGGCAACACCCACCCCATCGTGGTCTACGACGCCGCCGACCCGCTGGCGGAGGAGCGCGCCCACCTCGCGTTCGACGAGATCATGGCCACGGCGATCGCCCTCGGCGGCACGATCACCGGCGAGCACGGCGTGGGCCGGACCAAGAAGGGTGCGTTGCCCGCCCAGCTCGGGCCCGAGGTGATGGCCCTCACCCACACCATCAAGAACGCCCTCGACCCGCAGGGCATCCTCAATCCAGGAGCCCTGCTGTGACGATCGCCGTACGCCACCTCTTCGGCCCAGGTCCGTGCAACCCCTATCCGGAGGCCACCAGGGCTCTGGGGCTGCCACTGCTCGGTCACCTCGACCCGGAGTTCCTGCGGATCATGGACGAAACCTGTGCTGGTCTGCGGACCGCCTGGGGCACCGAGAACGCCCGGACGTTACCGCTGAGCGCGACCGGGTCCGCCGGCATGGAAGCGGCGTTCGTGAACACCGTCGGCCCCGGCGACGTGGCCGTGATCGCGGTCAACGGGCTCTTCGGCGAGCGGATGTGCGACGTGGCCGCGCGCTGCGGGGCCACCGTCGTCCGGGTCGACCACGAGTGGGGTCAGCCGATCGACCCCGAGCGGGTCGCTGCCGCGCACCCGGCTCCCAA
Source organism: Propionibacteriaceae bacterium (assembly GCA_036524735.1). GTDB lineage: Bacteria > Actinomycetota > Actinomycetes > Propionibacteriales > Propionibacteriaceae > Microlunatus. Next base: position 17,550 of record DATDBS010000062.1, on the reverse strand, counting down.
GGTGATCGCCGCCGTGCACGCGGAGACCTCGACAGGCGTCCGCTCCGACATCGCTGCTCTCGGCGCGCTCAAGGGTGACGCCCTGCTCATCGTCGACGCCGTCACCTCGATCGCCGGCATCGAACTGCGGGCCGACGACTGGGGCATCGACGTCGGGTACGCCGGCACCCAGAAGTGTCTCGGCGTAGCGCCCGGCCTCGCCCCGTTCACCATCTCGGACCGGGCGTACGAACGGCGCATCCCGAAGCCGCAGTCCTGGTACCTCGACCTCGGGCTGCTCGGCGGCTACGTCGGCGGGACGACCGGTGGCCGCACGTACCACCACACGGCCCCGGTCGCGATGGTCGCGAGCCTGCACGCTGCCCTGGGCCGGATCCTCGACGAGGGCCTGGAACAGGTCTGGGCCCGACATGCCGAGGCCGGCCGGATCCTCACCGAGGGACTGCAGGAGATGGGGCTCGAGCTGTTCGCCGCGGAGGGCTACCGGTTGCCGGAGCTGACCACGGTCAAGGTGCCCGACGGGGTGGACTCGGCGCTCGTCCGCAAGGCGCTGCTCACCGAGTACAACCTGGAGATCGGGGCCGGGGCCGGGGCGTACGCCGCCAGCGTCTGGCGAATCGGTCTGATGGGCCACAACGCTCGGCCGGACGCCGCCCTGCTCGTCCTCGCCGCCCTGCGTGAGGTGCTCAGCGCCGCTTGACCACGGCCGTACCGGCCGCCAGATCCTGCAGCCCGCGCCGGTCGGTGGCGATGATCAACGGCGGCAGCGCGAGGCAGATGAGTGCAGCGCGGGCGATCGCCCGCGGCAGCCCGAGCGGGAGCCCGTCCAGCCGGTAGACCGCGATCCGGCACAGCAGCTGGCCGAAGCTGCCGCCGGCGAACCAGCTCAGCAGGGTCGACTGGACGAAGAACACGGTCAGGATCATCCAGGCCTGCCAACCGTTGCCGGTCAGCACCGCGGTCCCGAACAATCCGACGGCCACCGCCATGCAGGCGGCCCAGTCCACCACCAGGGCGACGATGCGGGTCTGCCAGGTCGCCAGGGAGCCCCGACCGGTCTCCGGCAGCCCCACGCGTTCACCCGGATAGCGGGCTTCGTTCGCTTCAGAATCACCCGTCACCGCAGCCACAGGTCGAGGCTACCTGGGACGCGGCGTTGCACGGATGACACGTTGCTGGAACGCGGCAGTGATCTGGTCTCCGTAGCGTCACGCTCGGGCTCTGCTTCCAGCCGTCGTCAGAGCCCGACCTATCCCACGATCACGCATCGAAACAGGAGCCACCGCATGAGTGGAAGCGCAACGCGTCGCGAGGCCATCAAGGCCGTCACCGACTACTCCATCCCCGAGAAGGACTTCTCCGAGCCGCTGGGCGACCTGTTCGGCAAGAACGTCTTCGGTCCGACCGAGATGAAGAGCCGGTTGCCGAAGGGTGTCTACAAGTCGGTCCTCGGCACGATCGAGAAGGGTGCCCCGCTCGATCCCACCGTGGCTGACGCAGTCGCCTCGGCGATGCGCGACTGGGCCCTGGAGAACGGCGCTTCGCACTACGCCCACGTGTTCTACCCGCTGACCGGCCTGACCGCCGAGAAGCACGACTCTTTCCTCGAGCCGTCCAGCGACAACAGCTCGCTCGCCGAGTTCAGCGGCAAGACCCTGCTCCAGGGCGAGCCCGACGGCTCCAGCTTCCCCAACGGTGGCATCCGCAGCACGTTCGAGGCGCGCGGCTACACCGGCTGGGACGTCACCAGCCCGGCGTACATCCTCGAGAACCCGAACGGCAACACCCTCTGCATCCCCACCATCTTCATCTCCTGGACCGGTGAGGCCCTGGACAAGAAGACCCCGCTGCTGCGCTCCCAGCAGGCGATGAGCGTGCAGGCCGCCCGCGTGCTGAAGCTCTTCGGGCACACCGACATCGACACCGTGGTGTCCTACGCCGGTGCGGAGCAGGAGTACTTCCTGATCGACGAGCACTTCTTCTTCGCCCGTCCCGACCTGATGAGCACCGGCCGCACCCTGTTCGGCGCGCCGCCGGCCAAGGGCCAAGAGTTCGACGACCACTACTTCGGCGCGATCCCCGAGCGGGTGCTGGCGTACATGATCGAGGTCGACCGCGAGCTCTTCAAGCAGGGCATCCTGGCCAAGACCCGTCACAACGAGGTTGCTCCCGGCCAGTTCGAGATCGCCCCGCTCTTCGAGAAGTCGAACCTGGCGCACGACCACCAGCAACTGATGATGACCACCCTGAAGAAGGTGGCCGAGCGCTACGGCATGACCTGCCTGCTGCACGAGAAGCCCTTCTCCGGCGTCAACGGCTCCGGTAAGCACGTCAACTTCTCGATCGGCAACGCGAACCAGGGCAACCTGCTCAACCCGGGTGACACCCCGCACGAGAACGCCCAGTTCCTGGTCTTCTGCGCCGCGGTCATCCGCTCCGTCCACGTGTACGGCGGCCTGCTCCGCGCTGTCGTCGCTTCGGCCAGCAACGACTTCCGCCTGGGCGCCAACGAGGCACCCCCCGCGATCATCTCGATCTTCCTCGGCGAGCAGTTGATGGACGTCTTCGACCAGATCGCCAAGGGCGGGGCGACGGGCTCCAAGGAGTCCGGCATCCTGCACGTCGGCGTCGACACCCTGCCGCCGATGAAGGCCGACCCGGGTGACCGCAACCGGACCAGCCCGTTCGCCTTCACCGGCAACCGGTTCGAGTTCCGCGCTCCCGGGTCGAACCAGTCGATCTCCGGCCCGATGGTCGCGATCAACACGATCATGGCCGAGGCGATGGACTACATCGCCACCGACCTGGAGACCGCGGTCGCCGCCGGCACAGACTTCAACGACGCCGTCCAGACGATCCTCGCCAAGATCATCACCGACCACGGCTCGGCCGTCTTCAACGGCAACGGATACAGCGACGAGTGGCAGGAGGAGGCGGCCTCGCGCGGTCTGCTCAACCTGCGCACCACCCCCGACGCCCTGCAGCAGTTCTCCGAGCCGGGCATCATCGACGTGCTCGACAAGTACAAGGTGCTGAGCAACCGCGAGCTGGCCAGCCGCCAGGAGGTCTACCTCGAGCAGTACATCCTGAGCGTCCACGTCGAGGCCAAGCAGACCGCCGAGCTCGCTCGTACGCAGATCCTGCCGGCCGCCCAGCGTTACCTCGGTGAGCTCGCCGGGGTGGCCGCCAGCCTCAAGGCGATCGACGTGTCGTACGACGGGGCCACCATCGCCTCGCTCTCCGGTCTGGTCATCGACCTGCTCGCCGGGGTCGACGAGCTCGAGGCCGCTCTGGGTCACGAGGGTGGGGACTCCTCGATGGAGCACGCCACCTACGCCAAGGACGCCCTGATCCCGCCGATGGTCAAGGTCCGCGCTGCGGCCGACGCCCTCGAGGGCCTGGTGGCTGACGACCTGTGGCCGCTGCCGACGTACCAGGAGATGCTGCACATCCTCTGATCCGGCGCGACCGAACCTTCGGCCACGTCCGACCTCCGGGTCGGACGTGGCCGTTCGTCTTCCTGGTCCTCCCGCGAGGTCAGGGCCGCGGTGTGCTCGGCGCCGCGGGTTGTTTGGACGGCTTGTTCGCGTTGGGCGTCTTGGGTGCTTTCGTCGGCTTGGGCGTCTTGTCCGGTTTAGGTGTCTTGGTGGTCGCCGAGGCGGTGGGCTCCGACGAAGGCTGGGCTGATGCCGAGGGCTCGCTCGACTTCTCCGGCTCATCGGTGGGGTCGGAGCTCGAGCTCTCCGCCGTGGTCGGATCGTCGTCGGGTTCGGTCGCAGACGGCGGCGTGGACTCCTGGGACTTCTCCGAGGCGAACGTCACCTCGATCTGCTCGTCCAGACCGACCGTGCTGCCCCCATCCGGATCGATCGAGACCACCTCGCCCTCAGCCGCCGAGCTGGGCGCATCATCGGTCTTGGTGGTCTTGACGTTGGTGAAGCCGGCCTCGGCCAGCACGTCTTCGACCTCGTCCACGTCGTCACCCACCAGTCCTTCCGGGATCTTGGCCGACTTGGGCCCCGCGTTGATCCGCAGCGTGACCACCGTGTCGCGGGCGACTTTCGTGCCGCCCGGGGGGAGCTGGCTGACGACGGTGCCGACGGTCTTGCCCGACTTGCCCTCGACGCTTTCGAACTCGGGCACCAGACCAACCTGGCGGAGGGTGGCGTCGGCCTGCTCACGCGTTTGATCCAGGGTTGACGGGACGCTGACCACGGCCTCGGTAGCCTCCGGTCCGGCGAAGTTCCGGTACAGGCCGACGCTGACCAACGCCAGCACGACCAACACCAGTGCGGCGATCAGAGCAGCGCGCCCCGTACGCCTGGGCGGGTCGTCCGCCGGTGCGGCGACGACTGGTGCGGCGACGACTGGTGCGGCGGCGACCGCAGTGGGCGCCACCGTGGTCGGGGCGCCGGCCCCGGCGGGTAGGACGACGGCCGGGATCGGGCGGGGGTCGGTCAGGATGGCGGCTTCGACGGGCTCGTGGGCCAGCAGCCGACCGAGGTCGGCCGCCATCTCGTCGGCGGATTGATAGCGGTCGTCCGGATCCTTGGCCAAGGCCTTGAGCACGACTGCATCGGTCGCCGCGTTGATGGCCGGATCAAAGGTGCTCGGCGGGGCCGCAGGTTCGCGGACGTGCTGGTAGGCCACGCTGACCGAGGACTCTCCGACGAACGGCGGTCTCGCCACCAACAGCTCGTAGAGCAGGCAGCCGGTGGAGTAGAGATCGCTGCGCAAGTCCACGGACTCGCCGCGTGCCTGCTCCGGCGACAGGTACTGGGCGGTGCCGATGACCGCCGCGGTCTGGGTCAGACCTTCCGAGGTGTCGGTCGCAGCGCGGGCGATGCCGAAGTCCATCACCTTGACCCCACCCTCGGGGGTGAGCATCACGTTCGCGGGCTTGATGTCGCGGTGGACGATGCCGGCCGCGTGGCTGTGGGCGAGCGCCTGCAGAACGCCGCGGGTCAGCTCGAGCGCCCGGTCGGGCGGCAGCGACCTGTGCTCGTTCAGCACGTCACGCAGGGTGGTGCCCTCGACCAGCTCCATCACGATGTACGGCATCGCCAGCCCGGTCTGCGGGTCGGGCTCCTCGCCGGAGTCGTACACCGCGGCGATGGCCGGGTGGTTCAGACGAGCGGTGGACTGCGCCTCACGGCGGAACCGCTCGCGGAAGGTGGGGTCGGCAGCCAGTGCAGGAGACAGCAGCTTGACGGCAACCGGTCGGTCGAGACGCAGATCGATCGCCCGCCGGACCTCGGCCATCCCACCGCGGCCGAGTCGCTCGTGCAGCTCGTAACGGCCACCGACAACCGAGGGATCGTCGGTCATGAGGAGTCCTTCCGCGGGAGCCGCGGAGGTTCACCGCGGAAACACCGTACCCCGCCCGTCTTCGGAGAGAGCCAGATCAGCCGTGGGAACCGACCTCCCTGAACCCGGGAGCGCCGCTGCGGCATACTGGGAACGCCTGTCCAGCCCAACCACCGCGTGCTGGAGCACGTCATAGCGTGCCCTCCGCGCCGGTCATGTCATCGGAGGACCTATGTTCACCAGCGCCGACGAGATGTTGGCCTACATCAAGGACGAGGGTGTCGAGATCATCGACGTCCGCTTCTGCGATCTGCCCGGCATGATGCAGCACTTCACCGTCCCGGCCGGGTCCTTCGGGCCCGAGGTCTTCGAGGACGGCCTGGCTTTCGACGGTTCGTCGATCCGCGGCTTCCAGAAGATCCACGAGTCGGACATGGCCCTGCTGCCGGACCCGACCACCGCGTACCTCGATCCGTTCCGCATCGCCAAGACGCTGTGCCTGAACTTCTTCGTGCACGACCCGCTGACCAAGGAGCCGTACAGCCGCGACCCGCGCAACATCGCGCGCAAGGCGGAGAACTACCTCGCCTCGACCGGCATCGGTGACACCGCGTTCTTCGCGCCGGAGGCCGAGTTCTACGTCTTTGACGACGTGCGCTACGAGACGAAGGCCAACACCGGTTACTACGCCATCGACTCCGTGGCGGGGGCCTGGAACACCGGCCGGGTCGAGGAGGGCGGCAACCGCGGCTACAAGGTCAAGTACAAGGGCGGCTACTTCCCGCTGCCGCCGGTCGACCACTTCGCCGACCTGCGCGACGACATGACCAAGCACCTCGAGGCTTCCGGCCTGATCGTCGAGCGCGCCCACCACGAGGTCGGCACCGCCGGACAGGCCGAGATCAACTACCGCTTCAACACGATGCTGGCCGCGGGCGACGACGTCCAGAAGTTCAAGTACATCATCAAGAACACCGCCTGGGCCGCCGGCAAGACCGCGACCTTCATGCCCAAGCCGATCTTCGGTGACAACGGCTCCGGCATGCACGTGCACTCCTCCATCTGGAACGCCGGTGTGCCGCTGTTCTACGACGAGGCCGGGTACGGCGGTCTGTCCGACCTGGCCCGCTGGTACATCGGTGGGGTGCTCGAGCACGCGCCGGCGATCCTCGCCTTCACCAACCCGAGCGTGAACTCCTACCACCGGCTGGTGCCGGGCTTCGAGGCTCCGGTCAACCTGGTCTACAGCTCACGCAACCGGTCCGCCGCCATGCGGATCCCGATCACGGGCTCCAACCCGAAGGCGAAGCGCGTCGAGTTCCGTTGCCCCGACCCGTCGTCGAACCCCTACCTGGCGTTCGCGGCGATCCTGATGGCCGGTATCGACGGCATCCAGAAGAAGACCGAGCCGATGGCTCCGGTCGACAAGGACCTCTACGAGCTGCCACCCGAGGAGCACGCCAACGTGCCGACCGTGCCCGACAGCCTGGGCGGGGTGCTCGACACCCTCGAGGCCGACCACGAGTTCCTGCTCGGCGGCGACGTCTTCACCCCGGACCTGATCGAGACCTGGATCGAGCTCAAGCGGGCCGACATCGACGCCGTGCGGCTGCGCCCGCACCCGCACGAGTTCGAGCTCTACTACGACTGCTGACCTACACCCGCACGGGCCGCCACAACCTGCGTTGTGGTGGCTCGTGACCAGCTCGCCCCACGGTCTGACGGCTCTGGCCCACTAGGGTGATCCGGTGCTCTTCGTCGCCCTGGCCGGGATCTCCGGGCTCGTCTGGGGCGTCGGCGATTTCGCCGGCGGCAAGGCGACCCAACGGGCCGCCGCACTCCCGGTCGCCTGGTTGTCCAAGGTCGTCAGCCTCCCGCTGCTCGCGCTCTACCTGATCGCCATGTACGTCCCCCCGCACCTCGGCAGCCTGGTCTGGGGCGCGCTCGGAGGCTGCGTCGGGATCATCGGGATGATGCTGTTCTACCAAGCGCTGTCGGCCGGCGCGATGACGGTGGTTGCCCCGATTGCGGCGGTCACCTCGGCCGCCATCCCGGTGATCGTGGGCCTGGCCAGCGGTGAACGACCCGGCGCCCTGCGGCTGGTCGGGGTCGGTTGCGCCCTCGCCGCGATCACCCTGGTGAGCCTGGCTCCGAAGCGCCCCGGCGAGATCTCCGTGATCACCGGCCGGCTCATCGGTCTGGCCGTGGGCTCCGGCGTGAGCTTCGCGCTGTTCTTCATCTCCTTGGCCCGGGCCAGCGACAGCGCGGAAGGTCAGGCCGGGCTCTGGCCCATCGCCGCCTCACAATCCAGCGCCCTGGTCGTCGGGGCGATCCTGCTCGCCGTCCTGCGACCCGGCCATTGGCCCAAGGCGATCGCCCTGCGGTGGACCCTCGTGGCCGGACCCATCGACATGACCGCCAACGCCATCTACCTCCTCGCCACCAAATACGGCGACCTCAGCCTGGTGGCGCCGCTGGCCGCCCTCTATCCCGTGACCACGGTCATCCTGGCGCTGGTCGTGGACCACGAGCGGGTGCGTACGCGGCAGGTCGTCGGCCTGGTCCTCGCTCTGGTCGCCCTGCTCCTCGTCAGCCGGTGACTCCGATCCGAGTAGGGTGACCGGCGTGACCGCATCGATCGGCTATCCGCCCCGGGTCGCCATGATCAGCATGCACACGTCACCCCTGGCCACGCCGGGGGTCGGTGACGCGGGTGGGCTGAACGTGTACGTGGCCGAGGTCGCCCGCCGGCTCGGCGAACGCGGCCTCACGGTCGACGTCTTCACCCGCGCCGAGGACCCCCACACGCCGGACGTGATCGAGCTCAACGAGTACACCCGGGTGATCCAGGTGCCGGCCGGACCCCGCGGCCCGGTCGCCAAGGAACAGCTGCCGGAGCTGGTTCCCGAGTTCAGTGCCGCTCTCGACGACCGGATGTCGGACTACGACCTCGTGCACACCCACTACTGGCTTTCGGGGCTGGTCGGCGTCGAGCTCAAGCAACGTCACGGCCTCGCCCTGGTGCACACCATGCACACCATGGCCCGGGTCAAGAACGCCGCGCTGGGTGCGGGCCAGTCGAGCGAGCCGGACTCACGTGAGCGTGGTGAGGCGTTGATCGTCGCGCACGCCGACGCCCTGACGGCGAACACGACCGACGAGGCGGCCGATCTCCAGGTGCACTACGGGGCCTCGGCGAACCAGATCGTCGTCGTGCCACCCGGTGTCGACCTGCACACCTTCCACCCGTGCGACCAGGCCAAGTCCCGGGCCCAGCTCGGGGTCCCCCAGGACACCCAGGTCATCTTGTTCGTCGGGCGGATCCAACCCCTCAAGGCCCCGGACGTGTTGATCCGAGCCGTCGCCGAGCTCGCCCGTCGCGACCCGACGCGGCGAGGTCGGCTCGAGCTGATCATCATTGGCAGCCCGAGCGGACCTGACTCTGCGTGGTCCACCTCCCTCGCCCCCCTGGTCGCCACCCTCGGGATCGAGGACATGGTCGAGTTCCGCCCGCACTCCGCACGCGCCGACCTCTTCCGCTGGTACTGCGTCTCCGACGTCGTCGGCGTCCCGTCGTACAGCGAGTCCTTCGGCCTGGTCGCCCTGGAGGCGCAGGCGTGCGGTCGCCCCGTGGTCGCGGCCGCCGTGGGCGGGCTGCGGCACGCTGTGGTCGACGAACAGACCGGGTTGCTCGTCGAGGGTCACGAGGCTCCGGAGTGGGCTGACGCACTGGCGCGCCTGATCGACGATCCGTACGCCCGGGTCCGGATGGGCGCCACCGCGGCCGGTCACGCCTCCAGGTTCAGCTGGGACAACACGGCCGCGGCCACGCTCGACGCCTACGGTCTGGCCGCACAGCTCGACCCTCGCCCCTTGGACATCTAGTCCTCCGTCGGCGCTGGCCACCTCGGCCAGACCGTTCCCGGCCGCCGCGTCGCGAGATTGTGCTCTAAATGGAGTGTGCGAGGTGGTTGACGCTTATTGATCCGGACGGTACGAATTGGAGACGACCGAGAACGGGATCTGGGTCGTGTCAGGAGAATGATGTCGGGACTGCCGCAGACTGGCGAGCGAGTGTTGACCATCAACCAAGCCTCACCGGTTCCCCCCTTCGAGCAGGTACGTACACAGATCATCGACAAGGTCCGCCGCGGAGAGCTGGCGGCTGGAGACCAGCTGCCGACCGTACGAGCCTTGGCCAACGTCCTAGGTCTCGCACCGAACACGGTGGCCCGGGCGTACAAGGAACTCGACCAGGACGGGATCGTCAGCACAGCGGGTCGACGTGGAACCGTGGTCGCCGATCAACGGGTCCAGGTCAGCGACGGGGCCCGCAAGAAGGCGGAGACGTTCGTGGCCGCCGTACAAGCGATGGGGCTCACGCCGAACGAGACCATGCGGCTCGTCCGGCACGTGCTGCACGGCTGACGTCCGCTCGGGTCCGAACGCTCAGGTCCGAGTGCTCAGTTCTGGCCCCAGAAGACGGCGTCGACCACCCGTCGAGCCCGCCGGGTGACTCGGCGGTAGTCGGCGAGCAGGTGCGAGGACTCCCCCGGCCCGTAGCCCATCAGCTCGGCCACCGCCTCGAGCTCCCGGTTGTCGTTGGGCAGGGAGTCGGAGCCGCGGCCACGCATCAGCATGATCTGGTTGCGGATCCGGCTGGCCAGCATCCAGGCCGATTCGAGGTGCCCGGCGTCCAGCTGCCCGATCACCCCGGCCTCGCAGGCTGCCCGGAGTGCGACGATCGTCTGCGACGAACGCAGGCTGGGCAGCCGGTGGGCGTGCTGCAGCTGCAGCAGCTGCACGGTCCACTCGACGTCGGCGAGGCCACCCGGGCCCAGTTTGGTGTGCTTCGACGGATCTGCGGCGCGGGGCAGCCGCTCCGCCTCCACCCGGGCTTTGAGCTTGCGGATCTCGGTGAGCTGGGCCGCGGTCAGTCCACCCTCGGGCCAACGACGGGTGTCGATCTCCCGCAGCAGGGTCTGACCGAGCTCGGCGTCGCCGGCGAGCGCATCGGCCCGGACCATGGCCTGCAGCTCCCAGGTCGAGGACCAGCGGCTGTAGTAGTTCCGGTACGCCGTCAACGACCGGATCAGCGCCCCGCCCTTGCCCTCGGGCCGCAGGTCGGCGTCGATGCTGAGCACTGGGTCCGCTCCCGGTCGGGTCAACAGCTTCCGCATCTCCGAGATGACGGCGCCGGCCACCCGGGTCGGGTCGCTCCCCGGTTCGTGAGCGTCCTCCATCACGAACATGGCGTCGGCGTCCGAGGCGTAGGACATCTCCCGCCCGCCCCACCGACCCATGGCGATCACCCCGATCTTCGGTACGACCGACGCGTCCGAACCGGCCCGGGTCACGGCCAACGACGCGTCGATGGTCGCCGACGCGAGGTCGCTCAGGGCTGCGCCGACGGTCATCACGTCGCTCTCCCCGAGCAGGTCCCCGGCCGCGACCCGGAACAGCTCACGCCGCCGGATGGCCCGGATGGCCTCGACCGCGGCCGCCGTACCGCTCTGGCGCTTGGCGGCGGCGTTCATCTCGGTCTTCAGCTCCTCGAGCGAACGCGGGCGCAGGTGAGCTCCGTCGGCCAGCATCTGCACGGTCTGCGGCGCCCGGGTGAGCAGCTGCACCGCGTAGCGGCTGGAGGCCAGGATGCGGGCCAGCCGCTCGGCCATCGCGCCCTCGTCGCGCAGGGCCCGGAGGTACCAGGGTGTCGTGCCCAGCGCGTCGGAGACCTGCCGGAAGGCGAGCAGTCCGTGGTCCGGGTTGGGTGCGTCGGCGAACCAGCCCAGCATCGCCGGCAGCAGCTGGCGTTGGATCTCGGCCTGACGGGTCACGCCCTGGCTCAGCGCGGCGATGTGCCGCAGGGCGGCGGGCGGGTCGGCGTAGCCGAGTCCCTTGAGCCGGTCGACGGCGGCAGCATTGGTCAGCCGCAGCTCGCTGCTGGGAATCCTGGCCACCGCGTCCAGCAGCGGTGAGTAGAACAGTCGCTCGTGCAGCCGGCGTACCCGTTGGGACACGTGCCGCCAGATGGTGGTGAGCTCCTCCACCGGGTCGGCGTACCCGAGCGAGCGGCCCAGTCGACGCAGATCGGCGTCGGTATTGGGCAGGACGTGAGTCCGCCGCAGGTTGAACAGCTGGATCCGGTGCTCGAGCGTGCGCAGGAACCGGTACGACAGCGCGAAGGTCTTGCCGTCCTCCCGGCCGACGTAGCCGTTGTCGACCAGTGTCCTCAGCGCGGCCAACGTGGCGCGGGTCCGGACCCTCTCGTCGACCCGCCCGTGGACGAGCTGCAGCAGCTGGACGGAGAACTCGACGTCGCGCAGACCACCCTCCCCCAGCTTGAGCTCGCGGCCCTGCTCGCGGGCCGGGATGTGGGCGACCACCCGCTTGCGCATCGCCTGCGTGTCGGAAACGAAGTTGTCGCGCTCGGCGGCCCGCCAGACCATCGGGGAGATCATGGCGACGAAGTCCTCGCCCAGGGCCAGATCCCCGGCGCACGGCCGGGCCTTGAGCATGGCCTGGAACTCCCACGTCTTGGCCCACTTCTCGTAGTAGGTCCGATGGCTGGCCAGCCGGCGGACGAGCTGGCCGGCCTTGCCCTCGGGCCGCAGCGCCGCATCGACCTCCCAGATGGTGCCGGCAGCGGTGTGGGCGGAACAGATCCGGGTCATCTCGGCCGCCAACCGGGTCGCCAGGGTGACGGCGGTGTCCGGGGTGATCAGCGGTTGGTCGTGCTCGTCGAGCACCGGCTCAGCGACGAACAGCACGTCGACGTCGCTGACGTAGTTGAGCTCCTGCGCTCCGCACTTGCCCAGTCCGACCACCGCCAACCGGGTCTTCAGGGCGTCGGGGCCGAGCTTGGCCCGGCCGATGGCCAGAGCCGACTCGAGAGTGGCGTCGGCCAGATCGGAGAGCTCGTCCGCGACCTCGTCGACCTCCTCGATCGGTTCTGGAGAGCAGAGGTCGCGGGCGGCGATCCTGAGCAGGGCCCCCCGGTAGGCGATGCGGAGCGGGTCGCCGGTCAGGTCGGTCGCGACCGGGGTCGGTGAGTGGGGATCTGCGCCGACAGCACTCAGCAGCTCCGCCTGGAGCTCGGCCCGGCTGGCCTTGACCAGCTCGGCGGCGAGTAGATCGAGATGGCTGGGATGGGCCAGCAGGTGCTGGCCGAGTCGAGCACTCGCTCCCAGCACCATCACGAGCTGACGCGCCAGGACGGGGTCAGCGGCGAGCCGGTCGAGGAGTCCGGGGACCCGGTCGCAGAGGCGGTCCAGCCCGGCCAGCGCGAGATCGGGATCGGCGGCTTGGGTGACCAGCTCCAGCAACGGCTCCTGGTCGGTGGCCCACTGACCCACCACCCGATCGGCCCCCGCCGCGTCCGAGAACCCACGGCGGGCCAGGGTGCCCTGCGTCGTCTGGATCCGGATCACACCGCCGATGTTACGCATCCGACACGTGCGGAACGGCCGGACACGAGAGAGCACGACGGTCGGCTTCGGCCGAGATTCGCCGGTCAATTATTCCCGAAGGATACGAATTAATAACAAATTGGTGAAGATTTGGCATCCAAACTGAGGTGATCTCAGGAATAGTCAGCACTTTCCACCCAACGATGAGGGGACCTTGCATGATCGTTCGACGCATCGCCCGGCTGGGCTGCGCAGTCGCCGTCGTGGCCGCCACAGCCCTGGCCACCACCCTGCCCGCCAGCGCCCACACCAACACCGGAGGCAAAGAGCCGGGCACCTCGAGCCTGGCCGCCCTGCTGGCCAAGGATGGTTCGGGCTTCGACAAGAACTGGTACGACTACGACATCACCGACAACGCCGTCGCCGCGGTGCTCGCGGCCAAGCCGAACAGCGCCGTCGCCGTGCTGGCGGACGGCAAGACGCCGGTGACCGCCTTCCTGCCCAACGACCGAGCCTTCCGTCGGCTGGCTTCCGACCTGACCGGTAAGTCGTACAAGAGCGAGTCCGAGGTCTTCACGGCGCTGGCCGGGAAGCTCGGCATCGACACCATCGAGTCCGTGCTGCTCTACCACGTCGTCCCGGGCGCCACCGTGAACTACCGGCAGGCGCTCCGTTCCGACGGGGCCAAGCTCGGCACGGCCCTGGCCGGATCGACCATCCAGGTGAAGGTCTCGTTCTGCTTCTTCGTCTCGCTCAAGGACGCCGACCCCGACGCCCAGAACGCCTACGTCGTGCAGCCGAACCTCAACAAGGGCAACCTCCAGATCGCCCACGGCATCAGCGAGGTCATGCGACCGGTCGACCTCTGACCGTTCGCTAGCGCGCTGGCGTCAGCCCGCGGCGCGGCGGGGCACCACGGGGATGTCTCTGAGCTGAGCAGCCTCCTGTGAGGCCCGCCGCGCCTGCGCAGCCGTGACCAGCGACTGCGGCTCGGTGGCCGCCGCCGCCAGGTTGACGCTCATCCCGGCGAAGGCCACCCGGGCGCTGCTCAGTCCCTCGCCCCGAGAGGCCGCCAGGAAGAGCTCGGCGGACCGATCCGGCCATTGATGGGTGAGGATGGTGCTCCGTGCCTCGGCCGCCAGGGCCAGGCCCGCCACCTGCCGCGCGCTGGAGAGGTAGGCCGCCTCGTCGGGCGGGATCTCGTCGACGAAGGTGGCTTCCGCGACGAGCACGTCCGCACCGCGGGCCAGGGCGATGCGATCGAGGCAGTCTCCACTGTCGCCGGTGTAGGCCACGACGTGGCCGCCCGCTGTGATGCGCATCCCGGCGTTGGGCAGGTGGTGCGGCAGCATCGCGATCTCGACCCGGAACGGCCCGAGCTCGATCGAAGCCCCGTCGACGAGGTTCGCCACGTCCGCGGCCCTGGCCACGGCCTTGACCCGCTCAGCGGCGAAGATGCGCTTCAGCGCGTCGGTCGGCGCGAAGACCGGGAGCGGGTCGTACGCCGCGGTGCCCATCGCCCGAGCTCGCAGCAACGGGTTCAGGTCAGCACAGTGGTCGAGATGGCCGTGGCTGGCCAGCACAGCGTCGACGGAGCCGACGCCGCGTACGGCCAGGAGTCGCGGCAGCACGCCGTACCCGGGGTCGATGAGAATGCTGTAGCCGTCGTGCTCGAGCAGATAGCCTCCGCACGCCTGCCGAGCCGTGGGCCACACGCCGGCGCCACCCAAGATCGTGAGCAACATGTCAGTCCTCTAGGAACCTCAACGAACCGTGACCCCGAGTCGAGAGCCATGTTATCGAGTGGAGAGGGGTTCGGACAGTGCGATAGTTTCGCCGCGAGAGGCAGGTCGATGAGAGCCGTCAGACAACAGCCGCCCGAGGCGCTGCTCGAGCAGGCTCGCACCGTTTCCGCCTGGTTGCGCGACCTCACGGAGCCGGAGTTCGAGCGGCCGAGCGTGCTGCCGCTCTGGACGGTCCGCGAGCTCACCGGTCACCTGGTCCTGGTCCACGCCGGGCTGTTGCGGCTGCTCAGTCACGGGACGGGTCAGCGGGCGATGCCGGCGTACGAGCTGGTCCGGCGCTACCGCCGTGACGTCGACGCGATCGCTGCGTCCACCCGGACCGCGACTGCCGACCACTCCGGACCTGAGCTGGTGGTGCGGCTCGACTCAGCGCTGGACGCCCTGGAGGTGGCGCTGGCCCCCGGGACCGAGCTCCCGCTGGTGCTCGACACCCCGCGAGGACCGGTCAGCCTCGAGGATTTCGTCGCCACCAGGATCGTCGAGGTGGTCGTGCACGCCGACGACCTGAACCGGTCGTTGCCCGAACTCGATCCGATCGTCCTGCACCGGGGCGCGGTGGGGCGCTGCTCGCGTACCCTCGCGGCGATCCTCGCCGGCCAGCACCCGGGCCGCTCGGTCGAGGTGCGAATCCCCCCGTACGCCGCCGTGCAGTGCGCGGTCGGTGATCCCGGACCCACCCACACCCGGGGTACGCCACCCAACGTGGTCGAGACCGACGCCGTGACCTTCCTCCGGCTGGCCACCGGCCGGATCGGCTGGTCGGACGCGATGGCCACCGGCGCGATCAGCGCGTCAGGACTCCGCGCCGACCTGACCTCGGTCCTGCCCCTGCTGTCCTAGAGGACGGGCAGGTACTTGGTCAGCTCCATCGGGGTGACCTGACGGCGGTACTCGTCGAACTCGGCCCGCTTGTTACGTAGGAAGAAGTCGAAGACGTGCTCGCCCAGGGTCTCAGCCACCAGCTCCGACTTCTCCATCATCCGGATGGCCTCGTCGAGGTTGCGCGGCAGCGGTGAGATGCCGAGAGCCTGACGCTCCCGTTCGGTCAGCGACCAGACGTCGTCCTCGGCGCCTTCGGGGAGCTCGTACTCCCCCTCGATCCCGGCCAGACCCGCGGCGAGCATCAAGGCGAAGGCCAGGTAGGGGTTCGCAGCGGAGTCGATGGAACGCAGCTCGACCCGGGCGGAGGAGCCCTTGTTCGGCTTGTACATCGGCACTCGGACCAGCGCGGAGCGGTTGTTGCGTCCCCAGCAGATGTAGCTGGGGGCCTCACCGCCGCCGGCGAGACGCTTGTACGAGTTGACCCACTGGTTGGTGACTGCGGTGATCTCGCCCGCGTGCCGCAGCAGACCGGCGATGAAGTGCCGACCGACCTTCGACAGGTGGTGCTCGGCGCCGGCGTCGTAGAAGGCGTTATTGTCGCCCTCGAACAGCGACATATGGGTGTGCATGCCCGATCCGGGCCATTCGGTGAACGGCTTCGGCATGAACGAGGCGTGGATGCCCTGGGAGAGCGCCACCTCTTTGACCACGACGCGGAACGTCATCAGGTTGTCGGCGGTGGACAGGGCGTCGGCATAGCGGAGATCGATCTCCTGCTGACCGGGACCGCCCTCGTGGTGGGAGAACTCCACCGAGATCCCCATCTGCTCGAGCATGGTGATGGCTTTGCGGCGGAAGTCGCTGCCCAGGCTCTGCGGTGTGTGGTCGAAGTAGCCCGACTGGTCGACCGGGGTCGGCGAGACGCCGGGCAGCAACGGGTCCTTGAAGAGGTAGAACTCGACCTCGGGGTGGGTGTAGAAGGTGAAGCCGAGGTCGGCGGCCTTCTTCAGGGCCCGCTTCAAGACGTAGCGAGGGTCGGCGTACGACGGAGAACCGTCAGGCATCGAGATGTCGCAGAACATCCGGGCGGTCGCCGGGCTGGTGTCGCGCCAGGGCAGCACCTGGAAGGTGGCGGGGTCCGGGTGGGCGACCATGTCCGACTCGTAGACCCGGGCGAAACCCTCGATGGCCGAACCGTCGAAGCCCATGCCCTCCGCGAAAGCGCCCTCGAGCTCGGCGGGCGCGATGGCGACCGACTTGAGGAAACCCAACACGTCGGTGAACCACATTCGGACGAAGCGCACGTCGCGCTCCTCGATGGCCCGCAATACGAACTCGGTCTGCTTGTCCACCCGGTAAGTGTGTCAGAACCGTCGATTGGCCAGGACCGGAATCGCGGTCCGGACCGCAGCGAGCACCCCGGGGTCGAGGTCGACCAACAGCACCCCCGGCTCGGCTTCGAGCTGGGCCACGATCTCACCGCGTGGGGAGATCACCGCACTGTGTCCGATCCCGGTCGGGGCCTTACCCGTCGCCATGATGCCGATGGTGGCTGGGTCGGCCTGCCCGCACGCCGCGAGGAAGGTGGTGGAGTCGAGGGCCCGGGCTCGGGTCAGCAGCTGCCAGTGCTCGAGCTTGCCGGGTCCGGCTCCCCACGACGCGCACAGGCAGATCAGGTCCGCGCCGTCGTCGGCCAGGGCGGTGAACAGTCCGGGAAAACGTACGTCGTAGCAGGTCGCGAAGCCGACCTTGAGGCCACCGACGTCGACGACCACCGGTTTGTCACCGGGTGCGACCGTCGTCGATTCGCGGAAGCCGAACGCGTCAAACAGGTGGATCTTGTCGTAGGCCGCCTCGACGTCGGGGCCGGTGACGAGCAGGGTGTTGTAGACCCGCCCCGGGTCAGCAGGGGTGAACATGCCGACCACGATCGTGACGCCGTGGGTGGCGGCGATCTCGCGTACGCGCTGGGCCCAGGGCCCGTCGGTCGGCTCAGCCACCTCGACGAGATTGCGACCGAAGCAGCGCATCATCGCCTCGGGGAAAACCACCAACTGCGCCTGCTCGGCCGCCGCGCGCTCGGTCCAGGCGGCGACCTGCTCGAGGTTCACGGCCGGATCCGGGTCCGCGACGATCTGGACGAGGGCGATGCGCATCAGCGGCTGTCCAGCACGATCGCGCTCATGGGGTGAGTCTAGGACGGGGTC